>NZ_JCAIOL010000005.1:0-450925 GCF_059587065.1 Neobacillus sp. DZ-9 | reverse complement strand
ATGAGTAAGACATCCGGTTTTGTTGCAAGTGCTCTTGCAATGCACAATCTTTGCTGCTGTCCGCCTGATAGACCAAGTGCTGGAGCATTTAATCGATCCTTTACTTCGTCCCATAAGGCTACGTCCATTAAAGATTTGGTTACAATCTCTTCAAGATGGGTCTTTCTTTTGATTCCATGGATTCTTGGTCCATAAGCAACATTATCAAATATCGATTGTGGAAACGGATTTCCTTTTTGAAAAACCATTCCAACATTTTTTCGCAGTTCTACTAGATCCATTTTTTCATTTAAAATATTTTGTCCATTATAATTAATTTCTCCTGTCATCTTAACATTTGGAACATAATTAATCATCAGGTTCAACGTCTTGATAAAAGTTGACTTTCCACAGCCGGAAGGACCAATAATCGCGGTTACTTCTTTTTTGTTAATCGGGAAGTTTATTTTTTTTAATGCATGATGCTCACCATACCATAAATTCAAATCATTTATTTGAAAAACCTGTCTATGTACTGTTACGGCAGACATACGAATCCTCCTTATCCAAACCTTCCTGAAATGTACTCTTCGGTCTTTTTTTGTGAAGGATTGGTAAATATTTTTTCCGTTAAATCGTATTCAATCAAATCACCGCTTAAGAAGAAAGCTGTTTTATCGGAAATACGAGATGCCTGCTGCATATTATGAGTTACGATAATAATGGAATAGTCCTTTTTTAATTCTATGATAAGATCTTCAACCTTTCCGTTAGAGATTGGATCGAGTGCGGAAGAAGGCTCATCCAGAAGCATAACGGTTGGTTTCATCGCGATCGTTCTTGCAATGCAAAGACGTTGCTGCTGTCCGCCTGAAAGACCTATTGCTGATTTATGAAGACGGTCCTTTACTTCTTCCCACAATGCCGCCTTTCGCAGGCTTTCCTCAACAATTCCATCAAGCACGCTTTTCTTTCTCGTTCCTGCAAACTTTAAAGCGTGGGTTATATTTGCATAAATCGATTTTGGAAAAGGATTCGGTTTTTGAAAGACCATTCCAATTTCCTTTCGTAATGCAACAACGTTTATTTGATCAGATAAAATATTCAGGTCCTCATAAATGATTTCTCCTTTTGCATGTGCTCCAGGGATAAGATCATTCATCCTATTAATACTTCGTAAAAAGGTGGATTTTCCACATCCAGACGGGCCGATGAGAGCGGTCACAGAATTTTTTTCAATATCCAATGATATCCCATTAACAGCTCGTTTTTCTCCATAAAAAATCTCTAAGTTTTTTACTTGTAGAATATGATTTCTTTGCAAATTCTCAAGACTTCCAACTGCTTTTGTTTCGACCGGTCTTTCTTTTGTAGCTGTAACCATGATTACTCACCTACTTTTATTAAGATGCTGTAATTTTCCGATGTATCATACTCCCGATCCATCTTGCCAATAAATTAAAAATTAATACAGAAATAACTAAAACCGCAGCTGCACCGCTAGAGACCTCTTCTACATCCGGGATTAAGCCTTGAGTATTGACAGACCAAATGTGCACGGCAAGAGTTTCTGCTGGGCGAAAAATATTTAATGGAGAGGTTTGAGAAAACGGATTCCAATTTGCGTAATCCAGTCTTGGTGTTGACAGACCGGCCGTAAATAAAAGCGCCGCTGCTTCACCAAATACCCGCCCGGAAGCAAGGATGATTCCTGTTAAAATAGTTGGGAATGCACTTGGTAATATGACGGTTTTAATTGTGTGCCAATGTGTAATGCCTAATGCAAGGCTGGCCTCTTTCAACTCCCTTGGGACAGAACGGATAGCGTCCTCACTTACACGCACTATAACGGGTAAATTAAACACTGTAAGTGCTAATGCACCCCCTAATATGGTATAGCCCCACCCTGTTAAATTAACAAACATCAATAAACCAAACATGCCAATTACAATTGAAGGAAGCGATGCTAAAACTTCAATGCATGAACGAATAATGTCTGTTACCTTTCCAGGTTTAGCATACTCAGCCATATAAATTCCGCCGCCAATCCCTAGTGGCACAGCAATCAGCATCGTAATAAACAGGACATAAAACGAATTAAATAATTGATCGCGGATTCCCCCGCCCGCTCGTACGTTTGATGAAGGACCCGTTAAGAAATCAAGGGAGATATTTTTTAATCCGTTTACCAAAATATAGTAAAATAAACCAACAAGTATTGAAATAATAACAAGTGCAATGACATAAAAGACACCTGAAGCAAATCGATCAGCAGATTTGGCATTCATTACATCTTCCTCCTTGAAGATAAATAACGTATGAAGAGAATAAATGCGAACGACATGATTAATAAGATTAATCCCATCGACCAGAGAGTATTATTTTCCACACTTCCATATGTGGTGTGCCCCATATTTAACGTAATAATGGTTGTCAACGTTGCGGACGCATCCAGTAAACTTGAAGGCAAATTCTTCACGTTACCAATAACCATTTGAACAGCTAAAGCTTCTCCAAATGCTCTCGCCATCCCAAGTACAATAGCAGTGAGCAATGTTGGCATTGCTGCAGGAATGAGTACTTTTCGAATGGTTTGCCACCTAGTTGCACCTAGTGCGTAAGAACCTTCTCTTAAGGGCTTGGGCAAAGAGCTCATCGCATCTGTAGCAATGGTTGTTACGGTTGGCAGAATCATGACAGAAAGAACAATGGTTCCGGATAGTAGACTAAATCCAAGTCCACCGACATTTTCCCTGATAAAAGGAACTAATACTGTAAGTCCGATAAATCCATAAACAACGGATGGAATTCCGACTAAAAGCTCTATGACTGGCTGCAAAATTTTTCTTCCCCAAGAAGGCGCAATTTCTGTCATAAAGATGGCTCCGCCAATACCTAACGGTGCCGCTACTAGTGCTGAAAGAAAGGTTACTGCAAATGAACCGAAAATGAATGGTAATGTTCCGTATGCTGGCTTGGCTTGATTAGTAGGATTCCAAGTCTTACTCGTTAAGAACTCAATAAGACTTACACCATTCTTAATAAAGGATTGCAGACCTTTTGTTCCTAGAAAAATCGTAATGGCTATCGTTGCTGAAATCATAATGACAGCACATAAAATCACTAGGACTTTTCCCCTGAATTCTCCCCCCATCCTATCTTTACTTGATTTTAATAGTCTTTCTTTTGCAGGAACCAGTTTTTCCATATTGCACCAAACACCCCTAAATTACGTCGTAAGGGTAAATGTGGATCCACATTTACCCTACTTATAATAATTATTTATTTGTTTGATTCCCTTTAGCGTCACGTTCTACTTTCATTTTGGTAACCGGTAAGTACCCCTGATCTTTTAACAATTTGTTTTGAACGTCGTCGGACATTAAATAGTCTAAAAATGTCTTTGTTACACCAGTTGGTTCACCTTTTGTATAGGAATGTTCATAAGCCCAAACAGGAAACTTGCCTGATTGCACATTTTCATCTGTCGGTTCAACACCATCGATAGATAATGGCGTTACCTTATCATCAGTGAAATAAGAAAATGCTAAATAACCAACTGCCCCAGCCGTTTCATTAACAATTTTCTTTACCGTGTTGGAAGAATCTTCGGTAATTCCCTCTGCAGGTGTTGCTCCATCAAGAGCAAATTTATTAAAGACTGCACGTGTACCAGAAGCATCAGGGCGATTTACTAAGACGATTTTTTGATCTTTCCCGCCAACGTCCTTCCAGTTTGTTATTTTGCCCGTAAAAACTTTAATGAGATTATCTTTTGAAATGTCCTTAATTCCAACATCTGGATTAACCGCAGCGGTTATCCCAACAACCGCTACTTTATGATCCACTAACTGGTTGGCAGGAATGCCTTCTTTTTCTTCAGCAAAAACATCAGAGTTCCCAATCTGGACGGACCCTTCAGCCACTTGAGACAAACCTGTTCCAGACCCGCCTGCATTTACTTGAACATCCACCTTTGGATTATTGGCCATAAATTCTTCTGCCGCGGCAGCAACAAGAGGCTGCATAGCTGAAGAACCGGAAACAACCAGGGATCCTGATAGCTCTTTCCCGCCTTTATCA
Source organism: Neobacillus sp. DZ-9 (assembly GCF_059587065.1). Classification (NCBI taxonomy): domain Bacteria; kingdom Bacillati; phylum Bacillota; class Bacilli; order Caryophanales; family Bacillaceae; genus Neobacillus; species Neobacillus sp. DZ-9. The sequence continues at coordinate 446,863 of NZ_JCAIOL010000005.1, read as the reverse complement.
GCAGTATCTTTTGTTTTATCTTTTGTTGCACCGCCGCCACAAGCAGCTGTAATCACCATGAATGTTAAAATTATAATCATTAGACTTAACTTTTTTAAACTTATCATCACTGGATTCCTCCTTGAAAATGGCTCATTTTATATTTTGTCTTTCCTAAAATAATTTATTTAGGTTATTTTTTAAATTTTTTTATAACCTAAGTGTACTTCCAGTTTTTCAGAAAATAAGTGAGGTGATTTTATGTCTATTGATGAACAAAACAAAATTGAGGCTAGGGAAACAAATCAAAATATGAGTCAAAAATTTAAAGACTATAGTGCGAGGGAGTCCTCTGAGGTGAATTCCGAGGCAGAAATGGCAAATCAGGAAATACAGGAACAATTCTATGGAAAAAACGAAGATAATCTTGCACCTTTTCATGTGGATATCAACAATCCACCAATTAAAAAATAAATGAAAAAGGTAAATGCGCTTGGCATTTACCTTTTTCATCGTTCATTATTTATTTGTTTGATTTCCTTTTGCGTCACGCTCTACTTCCATTTTTGTTACAGGTAGATATCCTTGTTCTTTTAATAAGTTGCTTTGAATATCATCTGACATCATAAAGTCAAGGAACGCTTTAGCAAGTTCAGTTGGTTCACCCTTTGTATAAGAGTGCTGGTATGCCCATACAGGGAATTTACCAGATTGTACATTTTCTGCAGTTGGTTCTACACCATCGATTGCAAGAGGTGTTACAGTGTCATCAGTGAAGTATGAGAATGCAAGGTATCCAATGGCACCATCTGTTTCGTTAATAATCTTTTTAACAGTGTTTGAAGAGTCTTCTGTTACTCCTTCAGCTGGTGTAGCACCATCAAGTGCAAATTTATTAAATACTGCACGTGTACCAGAAGAGTCAGGACGGTTTACAAGAACGATCTTTTGGTCTTTACCGCCAAGTTCTTTCCAATTAGTGATTTTTCCAGTGAATACTTTGATTAGGTCTTCTTTTTTGATATCTTTAATTCCGACTTTAGGGTTAACCGCAGCAGTCATACCTACAACAGCTACTTTGTGGTCTACAAGCTGATCAGCTGGAACGCCTTCTTTTTCTTCAGCGAATACGTCTGAGTTACCAATTTGAACAGATCCTTCAGCAACTTGTGATAGGCCAGTACCAGATCCGCCAGCATTAACTTGAATATCAACATTTGGATTTGCTGCCATAAATTCTTCGGCTGCCGCTGCCACTAATGGCTGCATTGCAGATGAACCAGAAACGACTAATGATCCAGAAAGTTCTTTCTTTTCTTCAGTTTTAGGTGTTTCATTCTTTGCAGTTCCTTCTGTTTTATCAGTAGAAGCTCCGCCTCCACATGCTGCCATGATTACCATTAATGCTGCGAATACTGTAAGCAGGCTTAGTTTTTTAAAGCTTTTCATTTGCTTTATTTCCCCCTAAGAGTAATGAATTTTTGTTCCGCTTTACATTTACTAGTATAGGAGTAAAGTATTAATTCAGTTTTAATAGAATGTAAAGGTTTTGTAAAAGTGTCCTCCTTCCGTTAAATAACACTTTTTCCGAATAATGTTAATATCCTTGTTGCACTTCAAATTTATAGCCAAGACCACGAACGGTTTTAATATAAGCCGGCCGCTTGGTATCCTCTTCAATTTTTTCTCTTAAATGAGCGATATGCACGTCCACAATTCTCGTATCCCCTGCAAATTCATAATTCCATACAGAACTAAGCAGGTTATCACGAGTTAGTACTCTGCCCTTATTTTGCACCATGAAAAGGAGCAGCTCAAATTCCTTTAATGTTAACTCCAGAAGAGTTCCTTTAATGTAGGCTTCGTATTTTTCAGAATAGATTGTTAATTTACCTATTTTTATTTTTGGCCCGTTTTTTTGCTCTTGTGCATCTTCCGCTTGAGCCTGGGTTCTTCTTAAGATCGCTTTTACTCTCGCAATCACTTCTCTTGGGCTAAAGGGCTTTACCATATAGTCATCAGCGCCGAGCTCAAGACCTATTATTCTATCAAATTCATCATCCTTTGCCGTCAGCATTAAAATAGGAGTCATGACTTTATCCTGACGAAGCAATTTACATACTTCCATTCCATCCAGCTTTGGAAGCATTAAATCTAAAACAATGATGTCAGGAGCTTCGATTGTTGCTAAACGTTTACCAGCTTCACCATCCATCGCGGTAATGACTTCAAAACCAGCCTGCTCCAAATTATATTGTAGGAGCGTTACAATGGACTGTTCATCATCGACAACAAGTACTTTATTTTTCATCAAATCACCCGCTTAACAGTAAGATAGAGACTTGTCCTATAAAACTAGCTCATCCCTCCAATTTGTAAATATAGTTCCATTAAACATAAAGAATATTAATGCCGCGTTTTGCTTTTGTTAAGGGAATGCAAAGATTTTGTAAAAACTAAATATTTCTTTCCAACTCTACGCTGAGATTTGGGACTTTTGTGAAGCTTTTGTGTTTCTGCCTTTTCCAGTCATCCATTCATACATGATTGGAATAACCAAGAGGCAAATAAGCGTCGAGCTGATCATACCTCCCACCACAACAACTCCCAATGTTTGTGACACGATGGTGTCTGCTTTACCTGACACGGCTAAAGGAAGCAAAGTTAATACAGTTGTACCTGCTGTCATTAAAACTGGTCTGACCCGTGTAGCGGTCCCGGTCACGATGGCTAATTTTGGTTCTAATCCGTCTCTAAGATTTCTTTCAATTTTATCGACAAGGACGATCCCGTTAGTCACGACGATTCCCGTCAACATCAATAATCCCACTAATGCTGCGAGATTCCATTCAAGTTGAAAAATAAACATTCCGATTACAGAGCCAATAAAGGCTAATGGGATACAAATTAATACGGTCATAGGTGCTCTCCATCCCCGAAAGACAGAACTTATGATGATCAGTACAAGCAAAATGGAAAAGAACAAAGCAAGCGCCATTTCGTAAATCATTTCATATACCTGCTGAGGAGCACCCGCGAATGAATACTCGATACCCTCAGGCAGCGGTATTTTTCCAAGGGCAGTTTTGACTTGTTTTGACACTTTCCCAATATCACTTGAAATGATATTTGCGGTAATCACAGCATACGGTTGTCCATCCTTCTCTTGAATCACCGATGAACCTGTTGGCTCTAATGATGCAAGCTGATCCAATCTCACGCTTTTTCCATCCTTATCTTGGAAGATCTCACCGCCCATTAACGTAAAGATATCCTTTGAAGTGCCATTTTGTTTATCGGTATGAATAACAATTGGAAATTGATTTTGATTAATTGAGATGAACCCTTTTGTTCCTTCAGCGGTATATTGCTGAATTCGATTGATAACGTCCTCCAGCTTAATACCAAAATGTTCGATTGCCTTGCGGTTTAGAGTAATCTGATACTGAGTCATATGATCATCAGCTTCCGCGGCCCCTTGTACTGATAGACCTGGAATAAGTTTAAGCTCGTTTCGTATGGTTTGAGCCATTGTTTCTAGTGTTTGACTATCGGATCCCGTAAGATTAATTTTTAATTGGGAATCATCGCCTGCAATATTTTGATTTGAAACAGCGTAAACAGCTTTGCTTGACAACGAATTTAATTGATTTTGTAAACTCTTTATAAAGTCATTTACATCCGTACCGTTCTTAACCTTTATGGAAAAATTGGCAATATTCGGTTTCTGAAGCCATCCGCCTCCTGCATCAAATACATCATCCGATTGAGGAGTAAACGTTGATCCGAGTCCTGAAGAAAATGACTCTACTTTATGATTCGTTTCCAATAAGGCTTCCAATCTTTTTACTTCTGCATCGACTTCGGTTAAGGAAGTATTTTGAGGCATTTCTAATTGGACAGCGATTTGACCCGTTTTGGCTGTTGGCAAAAAATTCACTGGCAGGAAGGCAGCTCCCATCGACGTTAATAGAAATAATGAAACAAAGGTTAAGACCACTTTTTTCTTTCGGTCAAATACCCAATTTAGAATTTTTTGGGCGAAAGGCTCTAATTTATCATCGCCCGACATCGGTCTTCCCTTCCAAAACAGGTTGTAAAGTGCAGGAACAACCAAAATGGAAACGAATAGTGAGATAATTAAGGCAATCACCACAGACCAAGCAAATCCGGAAAAAGCTGAACTTACCATCCCGCCAATAAGCGCGATGGGAACATAGACGGCAACAGTAGTCGCAGTTGATGAAACAATGGCAGGAATCATTTCTCTTACAGCATGTGTTAGTAAGTGGACGCTGGTTTTCGCGTTTGCCTCATGTACTTTCCGGTTCATATTATCAAGGATAACGATCGAGTCATCGACAACCCTGCCCATGGCAACAATAAGTCCTGAAACAGTAAGAATATTGAGACTAATACCCATGGTTTTTAATAAGCCAGTTGTTGCCAAAAGACAAATTGGCAGTGAAAGGACAATTAATAAGGTTGAACGGACTTTCCGGAAAAACAGAAAAACACAAATCATTGAAAACAAGCAGCCTAATAAACCTTCTTTTATTAGGCCTTTTAGAGATTCGTTAACCTGCGCGCCTTGATCAAATAAAATGGAGGCTTGAATATCTTTATTCTTCAATGCAGGAATATCTTTGATTTTACTCTTTATCCGATCAGATACATCTGTAATATTGGATGTTGAAGTCTTCAAAACATCTAATAGTACGCTAGGCCTCCCATCGGATCTTGAGATCGTCTCCAGGTTGACTATGGAGTTTGAAATGCCTGCAACCTCTGATAGAGGTACAGCTTTGCCTTCCCCGTTATGAATAGGCAGCTTCAATAGATCTTGTTGATTTATGCCCCACCCAGAAACTTGGACAGGAATAGATACCTGGTTGTTTGAAACCTTTCCCTCTAATCCAGTAATATAGTTTTCTTGAAGTGATTGTTTTACGTCATTAACGGTTAAACCAGCTTTCGTTAAATCTTCCAGCCGGAGGTTGACGGCATATCCAGCTGTTCCACCTCCGGATACTCGGACATCTTTTACCCCTGGTACTGATTTCAATCGGTTTACGAAATCCTCTTGAATAGAGGTTCGGAGCATATTTTCTGAGATATTTTCAGAAGAACTCATCAGACTCATTCTTATAATGGGCATGGAATGTGTACTAAGTCGGGTTACCAGCGGTTTATCAATACCAGCAGGTAATTTGATATCAGCCAAGGCTTTTGTAACCTGTTCCTCCGCTTGTTCCATTTTATAATTCATAGGAAAGTTTAGACTGATCAATGATCCGCCATTAAAGGAGTTTGTTTCTACATCTTGAAGACCATCAACGACCCGTACTGCCTGTTGGATAGGTTCTGTAATTATTGCTTTTACTTGATCCGCCTGGTAATTATCTGCACGTACTGTTACAGACAGGGTTGAATTATTGATTTCTGGCAGGTAGTCCCTTTGTATCTGCCATGCAGACATCCCACCCCACACGAGTATTAGAACTATTAAAGTTAATATGAGAATTCCGCGCTTCATCATTTCATAAATCAATGGTTTCATATCATTTTTTCCGGGCAATGGAAGCCCGAACTGCTCCCCCTTTTATTTATAACAATAGCTACCCTTGCGGATAGCTATTGTTATGATTCATTTTTCATTTAATCTTTTAGTCATTGTCAGTAGTGGTCGGAGCAAAGCTTTCAGGCTGTTTTTCGACCTCTTGGGGTGCAAGTGCTTTTTTCTCACCTGGGTATGGTTTATCAAAGCCTTCTGTCGCATACCAAACGGCATGATTTTGCATATTTGCGTTGATTTCATCCGGTACTGCATTTTTGCCGGTTAACTTATCTTTGTTCTTGTTGGACCACTCTGTCCATTTTTTCGAGAGTTCCTTTGCCTCCGGTGTTACATTGGTTGTGTTGGCAAGAACAGCCGTATTTGCTTCAGGTGTTCCGTTTAACGTGTCAAGCGGGATTTGGTTTGGCACAAATTCGTATGGTGTAAAGTCCGGCTTATTCGTAAAGAGTTCACTCATTGGCTCTGCAGCTGCATCGTTTTGGTTCATAGTAGGAATTCCAAGAATCTGCTCAATACTGCGAACCATATTGATGACAGTCCAATAGTGGCTGTTTGTAATCCCTTTCTTCACCCAAGGGCTGATGACAAATGCAGGCTGACGATGGCCGTCAACGTGATCTAAACCGTTTTGGGCGTCATCTTCTGTAACGATAATGACAGAGTCTTTCCAGTAAGGGCTGTGAGAAATCAAATCAACAATTTTACCGACAGCCAAGTCATTATCCGCAACCATCGCTTGAGGTGTAGGGAAGCCCGAAGCGAGTCCATTAGTATGGTCATTCGTTACCCACATTGTCGTAAGAGCAGGTAAATCATTATTCTTAACGTGTTGTTCAAACTGTTGTTTGAAAATTTCAAAACGATATTGATCTGGTATGCCCATGTCAAACGTTGGGAACGGTTTATGTGTAATTGGTTCAAGTGACGGAATATCCGTTTTTGCCTCATAGTTTCCAATCGGAACATGAAGATCGCCTTGCTTTTGGCCGGAAAGAATTAAATAATCATTATACCAATCAGTCCAAGAACCTTGTGGCAACGTTCCGGTAAATGCAGTTGTATCTTCTCCAAAGTTTTCTACAGTCTTGCCATGTTTAAGGGCCTGATCCCATAAATGGCCTGTAGGTGCATATGCCATCGCATCCCCAGCACCACCAGGATAGCTTCGCACGTTTGCAGCATCAGTTTCTTTATCCTCGTAGTCATTGTTGGTTCCTTGCATTACCCATTGGTGGCCGCTTGCTGATTGGATACCGCCAACGTAAGTATTGTCCAGAAGCGGGAACGTAGTAGCCAGTTTATGCAAGTTAGGGGTTACTTTTTGTGGGAACTGCGTTAAGGCTACTTCTCCATTTCCTTTTCCAACATCACCCAATACTTGGTCATATGTCCGGTTTTCTTTGATAATATAGAATACGTGTTTAATTGTTGAAGGCTCACCGATACGCTCAGGCATCGCAACAGGCTTTTTATTGTCGCGCGGTTTCGCGTTAAGATCCTTTAAGCCGTACCAGTTATTGTTTTTGTACACTTGATCTGTTCCCTTTGCTAAGGCCTGTGCAGTCGGGAATGGAATCAAGGAAAGTGACCCTTGCTGCGCATACGAAGAGTGACCGTTTACGGTAATTCCCTGGATGTTCAAATTACGTGTTGGCCCGCGTGATCCAATACCATCGGCATTGGCAACGACAAGATTTTTATTGGCTGAATCGACTGCGATATCGACTGGGAACCATGCCGTTGGTAAAAGTCCTTGCAATTCAGGTGTCTTATCTGGAGCCTGCCAGTCATAGACCGCAATGGCATTGTCACGGCCAAGGCTGACCATTAACTTGCCATCCACCATTTTAACAGCGTTTGGAGCTGAACCTTTTGGCGCATTTGGATATGGTTTAATGTCAATCGTTTGGACCACATCATTTGTCTTTGAATCAATTACTGAAATGGTGTCACTATTTGTGTTGGTTACAAATATGTACTGGCCTGACTGTGTCATCCGTTCCGGCTGTACGCCAACTGTAATGTTCTTAATAACTGTATTTGTCGAAAGGTCAACGACAGAAACGGTTCCCGTTGTAGTAGCACCTGTTTCATCTGTAACAACTGGAGTGCCTGAAGAGTCAACCGTAGTGTCGCCTGCTTGAGCTTTGCGGCCGCCTTGGTTGGTTACATAAGCAAAGTTACCGTCAACTAATACGCTTGTAGGAGCATTTTCGACGGCAACTTTGGTTATTGCACCTGTTACCGGATCGATTACGCCAAGGCTGTTGTCACGGTTTAAAGCAACTAGAAGCTTGCCGTCTGGCGCAACAGTAATATCAAGCGGGTTGATATTACCGCCGACAGTTGCTTTAGGAAGAGTGATAGATTTTAGAACTTTGGGAGTGCCATCTTGTCCAACAGTCATAACGACAACTTTACCAGTTGAGCTTGACGAACCAGTTGCATATAGCTGGCTTCCATCTTTTGAATAAGCCAAGCCCCACATACTGGAAAGACCTAAGCTGATATCCTGGGCTTTCATCACTCCGCTTGCAAGATCGATGACATTGATTCCAGTGCCGCCGTAATTGTTGCGGCCAACGATAGTTACAGCAGTTTTTCCATTTGGATTAACAGCGACCGTCATCGGGTTCCCGCCAAATTCAATTTGTTTTCCAGCTGGTGTGATCAATTGGTTAACAGGTGTTTGCACGGAACCATCTGCTTGTTGACCCACTAAATTGCTTCCAAAAACACCGTCTTGCGCAGCATAGACACCGGCTGAACCTAATAGCATGGTACTTAATGTAAGTCCCGCAAACAGCCTTTTCTTTTTTCTAAGTTTCTTTAACATCTCTCTCACTCCCTTTTTTGGTACGGTTTAAGATTACTCCTGTTTTATTAAGTGCTTATTGAATAATTGTTAATTACAAATTAATAAAATTCTGACTATATATCTATTACTATTAGACTAGTTAATTTTTCCAAATAACTTGTGATTTTGTTCACAATAACTTAACATTTTCAACATGTTTTCTTTATAAACTTATCTTATAATGTGTAGTGTGAAATCAATTCGAATAAAGGAGGATTACAATGTTCCTGAAAAAACTTGTTCAAAATGGTCTGATTACGATTGATTATTATAAAAATGGTGCTTTAAAGACCCTCAAGGGGCGTGTATATTGCCTCAATCTTAAAGAACAACTGCTATCATTAAAAGATGAAAAACAAGTGTTACACTCCATCCGTTTATCAGGTATTAAACAAATTTATTAAAGTTATATTATGGAAATGTTCATAAATTAGGGTTATTTTTTCATCTAAAAATGATTTGTTATTAACCAAACAAAACATACCTTAAATCTTCTATTTCCTTCAGATTCATTAACTCTCCCAAAATCGGCGATTATGGTGGTACACCCTTATTAAACTTTCAATTTATTACTATTAAGTGCGATTCATGTATAAGAAAAGAACCCGATTTGATCATTCGGGTTCTTTCATTTTCTTGAATAATAAACTCCGGTAACCTTGGATTACCGGAGTTTAAAAAAGGAAGCTCTTGATAAACAGCTTGATTCTGTTTATTATTTTTTCAAATCGGTTTTTACATCACTTTTGGTATTTTGCAAGTCACCTACAAAAGGCATCCCGGAAATATAGCCTACTCCACCAGTGCGATCAATACCAATTTCTTTTTCCATCGCCTGTTCTAATTCGGTTTTATCGACTGCAGTGATTTTCTTACCTTCTAATTCATCTCCTGGATGCTGGAAGTTACTCATAATGTATGAGAATCCATTGAGGTTATCTTCTGCAAACAAACCAGTCGATTCAGCACCTGCTGGAACGGAGAGGATTCTAGAGAGTTCCTTAGTATCTACATTATAAGCCCATACAAAGTTGTTTGTATGCATACCGCTATCCTCACCGATAAATAGCGTTCTTAAAGCTTCCGAATAGCTTAAATTATCCGTATTGGCTACTGAATTGACATCCGCTGTATTGCCGTATGCATCTGCAGTTGGCATATCCTTACCAGCAATCAATCCAGACATGCTGGCAGCCACATATTTACTTTTAATCTTATCGCCTTTGCTGTCTTTTTGACCATCAGTTAAATCTAATTGATACGTAACACCTGATTTAATTTTTGGAAGTTTCATATCATCTGCTGGATCTGCAGCATTTTCGAGCATACCATTGCTTTGATCGGAAATCGCAATGTAAACCTTTTTATCCCTCTCGTTTAAGGTTACACCTTCCATTTTATTAAATTCAGACGTCGCACCAAGCATTGCTGCATATCGGCGGGACTCTAGGAACGCAGCCGCTTTTTCCATACCAGGTTTCAGTTTTAAATATTCTGTTTTGCCGTATGAGTATTGCTTAATTGCTTTAAAGCCCTCTTTTGGAACATCAGATGTTTCGAAAATATCGCTGAACTTAATACCGCTGTCGATAATGTGTTTGACTTCTTTATCAGTTGCATGACCAAGTTTTATCCATTCTAAGTTTCCAGCTCCGCCATTTTCAGTACCAGTTTGGTGGAATTTTGCGGCATATAATGTACCGGCAGAAAGATCCTTCGCTTGATCGGCTACATACATGAACATTGTTGTATAAGAACCATCATCACCAAAGAAGGCAGTCCGGTTATCAGGCATCATCTTCATTAATTCATGGGAGAAACGGCCAATGCTGTAATGTTTTGAAACAGAAGCAGAACCGTGTTTGTCTACATTAATTTCAGGAATAAATCCGTAGAAATAAGGGTTTGCTTTTGACTTATCGCCAAAGTAAAGCTTAGCAAAGCTTTCTACCTGACTTCTTGCTGACGAATTCGGATCTAGTTCAAAACTGCGGGCATCTGGCTCATACTCCTCAGACCCTAAATGGGTATTCCATGGGGAAAGGGAACCATTACATGGAATCCAAAGTCCATTAACACTCGAAAAATCAATTTTCTTAACCGATTTAGGGGTTAATTCACCCGTTTTCTTATCTTGATTAAGAGTAGATAATGACATCGATGCAGGAACGATTCCATATGCTGATTTACCAGCCGCATCAATCGTTTGATATTCATAATGGGTTACCATGTAAATCTTTCCGTCAATTGGCTTCAATAAACTGTTTGAATCTGGTGCATCTGATACATAATATGTTGGTTTACCCTCCACACTCGTATCCATAATTGGGTCACCATTCACATCAATTGGTGTACCTGCAGGAATCAACTTCCCTTTGTTCATAGCTACTTTGTCTTCGGATTTAAAAAGTCTCTTATATGAAAGTGGGAAATTCTTCACTTCACCATTGCTATACTTCACTTCCATAGATGCGTTCGTATAGGTTTGAACCATTTTATCAATCGTTTTCGGTGCTTCCATTCCATTAAACTTTACAGAATCAATCGTAACATGACCATTTCCTGCCGCTGCAGCAGGTGTTAAAGCCGGAATAGTTATAGCTAATCCTAGTGCGATTGCAGCCGCTTTTTTGCTAAAACGCTTCTTACTCATTGTTCTCCCCCTAGTAAATTCATTTTCTTCTACAACACTATTAAATAAAATGAATGTTAACCTAGGGTTTACCTTGTGTAAAAGGTTTGTAAAATTAGTTAAAGTCCTTGTAAAGTTCCCAAGGACAATTATTCTTTTCGGACAACAAGTCGAGACATTTCAAACAACAGAAAGTTAAAAAATATCCAGACTCCGCCATAGACATATCCCCCAACAATATCACTAGGAAGCAGCGCATTTGATGCAATTTGTACTATTGCCCAACCAATTAATATGACTAACCCAAATATTGGGATAAAGATAGGCATATAATTATTTTTCGTATGCCTGACAAGTAAAAATATGGTGGTTCCATAGACGATCATCATTAAAGTAGCATTTACATCAGGAAAATTAGCAGAATGAAATTTCCCTACAAACCCGATGGATTGAAGCGTGTCAAAAATCTGCATAATGGTTTCATGAAATATTCTAGCTCCTAGAATCGAAACAATGAGAAGAAGATACTCCAGCATCCTATTCTTGCCTCTTCTCCATATACGAACTATGGTTATTGCTATTACTACGCAAACAGAATATGGTGATTGAAATACATTAAATAACTTCATCCAGCTCATAAAAATAGTGGACTGGACCAAATATTCAGTAATCTCATTAAACTGCGTAAACTCACCATATAAATAGTCTTCAGCTAAGCCCAGCATAAGTACGACCATTCCAATAAAAACCAATGTAAAAACAATAAGAAAAACTTCAGTAGCTCTAATCGTTCTAAACCGATTCATTAACCAATTTAAAAAACGAATAAGAAAATCCTTTATTTGATTTTTATAGAATCGATAGACCAAATACACTGCGATAATTATGGCGATAGCAATGATAAAAATAGTGAAATATTTCTTTGCAGCCTGATGGAAAACCTCCCATTGGGGCCCCAATACTTTTCCCAAGGTAATAAAACATAACCCCCAAAGAAAAGAACCAATATAAGCAGGAATAATAAATCTTCGAAACGGCATTCTTGAAATCCCTGAAATATAACCTGTGAAATGCCTAATACCAGGAATGAAATAAGCAAACACTAGCAATTTGCTGCCGGATCTTTCAAACCAAGCAGTTGTTTTTTCATATCTTTCAGGTCCCATATGGATATACCTGCCATATTTTTCGATGAGTTTATATCCTCCTGATTTTCCTATCCAATAAGTGACGGTTATGCCGGCACCACCTGCTAAAAAGACTGTTAAGAGTGCGAGAGTGTAATTCATTTTTCCCTGAAAGACAAAGTATCCCGCATAACTCATTAGAAATTCTCCAGAAATAGGCAGGGCCAAGAGCTCTAGAAAGATCCCTATAAATAAAATGACATAGCTATGCTGCTCAAATAGAGTGATTAGATGTGACATATGATGCCTCCAAAGATATAGAAATAGAGTTAGCATATAAGCTCTTCCTTATCTTCCTGAAATGTAGCACAGTAATTGGATAAAAATTGCATCTTAATCAATTATTAATCTTTTTTTCAGTGAACGTTCAAGTTCATTTTCTATACTTAGAGTGCCCTCTTTTGGAAATCAGTCACATTTTCTAATAACTTCTAAAGAAAAAATTAGGGTTCATTAAATATAGATATGGGGAGATAAAAACATGAAAAAATTAGTAGAGGCAACCATGCAAAGAGCCATACTTATGATTGTGTGTGTTGTCATCATCTTGGCTTGGGGTGGTATTTCCGCTTTTCAAATGCAGCGGGATTATTTGCCTGGAATTAATAATACTACCCTTTCGGTTAGTATGAGAGTACCTGGTTATCAAGCCGCACAGGTGAAACAGCAAGTAACCGATAATCTTGCAGGTGCCGTCAAAACGGTGGATGGTTTGTCCAATGTTGAAAGCACATCGTATGATGGCGGCTTGTTTATGAGTTTGTATTTTCCGATGAATACCGACATGAAACAAGCTGAGGATCAAGTTAATAAAGCCTTGGCAAATGCAGATCTTCCGCAGACAATTACTAGCACTCCTTCGGTGACGCGATTAACAACAAGCTCATTTCCTATTTTGACTTACAGTGTAACAAGTTCAAAATTGGATGAACCAACTCTTCGCTCGACCGCAACACAGGAAATTGTGAAGCAATTAAAATCTGTTCCTGGTGTATCGGATGTTTCCGTATTTGGGGGAGCGAAAGATGGGTATGTATTAACTGTCCGTATGAAAGACCTAGTGAAAAACGGATTAACATTGGATGATGTAAATAAATCGTTTGCATTGGCTGTTCCATCCATGCCACAAGGGAATATTGTAAACAACCAATTAGCTATTCCAGTATCATTTGATGGACTACCATTAACAGTTCAGCAAATGGAAAACGCAACAATTAAGAATAAGGAAGGAAAAACCATTCCTGTTTCAGCGTTCGGTACCATCACTCATTCATTAAATGACGTAAAAACGGTTTCCAGAACAAACGGAGCACCAAGTGTTACATTGAATGTAATCAAAACGCCTTCAGCAAATATTACCGATGTTGCTGACCAAGTAAAAGACCGGGTCGCGCATCTTCACTTGGATACAGTAAATCCAAAAGATGTTTCGTTTAAAGTATTACTCGACCGGGAGAAAGAATTAAACAGCTCACTATTTGGACTAGTCCGTGAAGGGTTGCTTGGCTGCTTATTCTCCATGATTTGTGTGTTCTTCTTCTTCCGAAATGTAAGAAGTACATTATTAATTGCTATTTCATTGCCAATTTCGTTACTGGCAACAACGGCTTTCTTAAAATCAATGGGTATCACTTTAAACATTTTAACGGTTTCTGGTTTGATTGTAGCGATGGGCCGTATTGTCGATGATTCGATTGTTATATTAGACAATATGTATCGGAAGCGGGAAGAATCTAAGGATAAATCTCTTCTTTCCATTTTGGCATCCTCTGTTGTTGAAATGATTCCTGCGATTTTAGGTTCGACCTTAACAACGATCGCAGTTTATATTCCAATCGCATTTGTAGGCGGCGTCATTAGTGCTTCCTACAGTGGGTTTGCATGGTCAGTCGTAATTGCCCTTATCATTTCATTCTTTGTTGCGATGCTTGTCATTCCTGCGCTTGCGTTTATGGGATGGAAAGGCGGAAACGGAGAAAAACAAACCGTCAAACTCGATACAAAAATGAAACCTATATTGCAATCCGCTTTTAAACACAAAAAAGCAATGATAATTGTTTCGATCTTAGTCTTTTTAGGTGCAGGAATCTATTCTGCTTTCCTTCCAGTAAGCTTATTGCCTAGTGCAAAAATCGGGCAAATTGCCATTAAAGCTGAATTGCCAAAAGGAAGCACATTAATCCAAGTAGATTCTGAAGTGCAAAAAATCGAAAAATCATTAAAAGAAAATCCAAAAGTCGATGCATATTCAGCCAATTTTGGTTCAACCATGTCACCGCAAAGTGATGACGTGTTTGACCAAGGCGGCGGCTTTATCACCTATCCAAATGTCGCTAACCTTTCAGTTGTGTTAAAGAATGACAAGGATTCAGATTCTGTCATTAAAGAGTTACAAACAAAGCTTCCGACATTATCTAAAGATGTTACTTATACCGTAACAAGTCAGAACATTTCTGGTGACGATTCACAAATGCGTATTTTGTTTACAGGTTCAGACCAAGCAACATTGGATCAAGTAGCTCAAGAAGCAAGAACCAACTTATCAAAAATATCTGACTTAAGTGTCGATGGAAAAGTAGATTTAACAAATGGCGCGCCTAAATATAAAGTGTCTTTTGACCAAAAAACTATTCAAGACAAAGGCGTAAAAGTAGCAGACATTCTAACAATCATTAATCGTTATATGTCTGGATCTAAAGATGCAACGATCACTATTGATCATAAAGCACTTCCTGTGGACCAATATTTAGATCAAATTGCATCTGGAACAAACTCTACTATTACTTTAAATGCTACTGCAGATGATGTGTTAGCATCTCTAGCTGCCGAAACGTTAAATGGTAATAATGGAGAAAAAGTTCGTTTTGACCAAATTGCTAAAATTTCAAAGGATACCTCTCCTTCAACTATTAGCGAACGAGACGGTCAGCCATTCTCCCTTGTAACAGCACAGATTACATCAAATGATATCAGCAAAGTGTCAAGCCAAGCGGAGAAAGCTCTAAGCAGCATGAAACTTCCTAAAGATGTAACGTACTCATTGGGAGGAATCTCTGAGCAAGTGAAACAAATGATTTTCGATATGTCTGTTGCCGTTGCCTTCTCAATCCTTTTAGTGTTGCTCATTACTTCTACCATTTTCAAAGGATGGAGAGCACCATTATCGGTACTTTTAAGCATTCCACTTGCTTTAAGCGGTGTGGTTATCGCACTCATCTTATTCCATGGAGAATGGAATTTGGCCGCATTAATTGGGGTTCTAATGCTTACTGGTATCGTGGTTACAAACGGAATTGTGTTAATTGACAAAATCGAACGAAATCGAAAAGAAGGAATGCCTGTTAACGAGGCGGTATTAAAAGGTAGTCTTTCAAGGATTAGACCTATCTTAATGACAGCTGCTGCAACAGTCCTTACTTTGTTACCACTTGCATTTTCACACAATGCCGATACAGTCATTTCTCAAACGCTCGGAATTGTCGTTATTGGCGGTATGGTAACATCAACAATTAACAGCTTTATTATCATTCCGATTATATATGAATGGCTGCATAAAAAATCAGCAGCTAAGAATACAAGTGCAATCGCCCAAAGTATGCACTAAAAATTATAAATTAATTATTCAAAAACAAAAAAACACCGACTTGGTCGATGTTTTTTTGTTTTTTTATTTCTTTCACCTTACATTAGGGTGTTGGATCTAATGGACTTATTATTGCCCTTCCCTTCTTCTCAGCGATCTCCTTTAAGCCCATCCGAATCATCCGAAATACGAGAATCCATGAGGCGGTCATCAAAATGATTTGTCCAACCGGGAAAATGCCTGGAATCGGAGCGTCCCATAAAGCATGCAACATAACAACGATAAAAAATATCCGAAGGAATTTTGCTTTTATAAACATGTTTAATTCCGGATTTTTATCCCCTTGTACCCTGCAAAATGCGGCACCTGTCAAAGCGGCCCAAGCGACATGGCCGCCAGGGGCTAGAAAACTGCGCCAAAGGATAGTGGAATACAGGCTTTCGAAACTACCTGAAAGAAGTGCCCTTAATGCATAACCAGCGGTTTCAAAAGCAGCGAAGCCGGCTCCTACCGCAGCACCTATCAGAAGACCGTTAAGTATATATCTGTATTTAATGTTGCGCACGAAAAGGATTACCGTCGCAACCTTTGCCAGTTCCTCGGCGACCCCTATCGTGATCGGATTGATGTTATGTTTTAAGATATTAAAAAAAACAAGGGCGACCAGCATCGATAGAATTCCGCCGATAAACACCACGTAAATGACTCTATAAAAAGCAATATTCTGAGGTGCGTTCATTTCCCAGAAGAATATTAGAGTGGTAAATGGCACTGCAAAAGCACCGACAATAATAAGTCCTGGTAAGAAGTTAATATTTTTGAACAAGCTCACACCCAAAAACAATCCAAGGAAAGAAATGAGTGCAATGATGAAAACCCTCGTAAATAGCCAAGGTTTCGGCCATGTTTCCTTTACTTCCTCTATTTTAGGAGTAGTAAGAGCTGTTCCAACGATGAAAAGCCGTTCAGCCTCAAGAATACTATGATTTCGGAACACCCGTGAGAATATATTTTGAAATTTTGGTTCAACTGAACGTTCAAATTTCGGAACCATGTCGACATAATGGGCAAATTCATAGAAATAGCTGTTTTCGTCCTGCTTACCGTTGTCAGGGTGCATAAACTTTTCTCCGCAGTTTAAACAAAACTTTACCCCATCCGGATTAACATAAACACATTCCGGGCATTTCATTTGTCTTCCCCCTTTTCATTATTCAAATTTTCTAATCGTAAACGTGCTAATAAATGTATGATTCCCTTTAGAAACCAATAATACCATTATATTTTTTGCGAAAATTTAGCGCAAAAAAGGCAGGAGGGTTAGAAAACCTGCTGCCTTTTTGCATTAATCCATTTCATCCAATCTACCAAAAGACCCAAAAAATTCGTAATGAATATGTTCTTCCGGTACTCCCCACTGCTTTAACGCTTTATTTACTACCTTCATGAAAGGCTCGGGTCCGCAAAAATAAAAATCAGCTTCTTTTGACGGTAAAGTTTGTTGTAGCCATTCTAGATTAAAAAATCCCTCTTTATCAAAGTTCCGCATTTCTTTATCTTCTTCTGATGGTTTCTCATAGATCTCGAAGGATTTCATATTTTTATGTTCTGCTGCCAGATCATTCACATGTGTTTTAAAAGCATGCAGCTTACTATTGAGGGATGCATGAATATAATAGATTTCCCGGTTCGGCTTTTCTTTTACGGTTGTATTTAACATAGACATCATCGGTGTTAATCCTACTCCGCCGCTAATTAACACTAAAGGCAGGTTAGAATCCATATCCAAATAAAAATCACCTGCTGGCGCTGTTACCGGGATGATATCTCCTTCATTGATATGATCATGCAGGTAAGTGGACACAATCCCTGCAGGAACATTATCGCCTTTTATATCTTCACGTTTAACGCTGATTCGGTAATAGTCTAATCCGGGACGATCAGATAAACTGTATTGTCGCAAATGGGTGTAGGTCTCACCTGGAATCTCTAGTTTAACGGTTATGTATTGCCCTGGTATAAAGCCGGCAATCTCCTTCTCATCTTTCGGTTTTAAGTAAAACGATGTAATAACGTCGCTTTCTACTACCTTTTTATTGACGACGAAATCACGGTAACCAGCCCATCCGCCTGGCATAGCTTCAGTGGTTTTGTACATTTTGTTTTCCATTCGGATGAAAACATCTGCTATCACTCCATAAGCATCTGCCCAAGCATCAATAATTTCACTTGTAGCCGCATCCCCTAATATTTCTTTAATCGCTCCAAGAAGGTTTTCACCGACAATCGGATAATGCTCCGGTTTGATTTGCAAGCTTCTATGTTTTTCTCCGATTCTCTCTAATACAGGCATAATTTGACTAAAATCCTCAATGTTAGCCGCAGCGCCATAAACAGCATCCGCGAGTGCTTTCGGCTGGTGGCCTGTAATTTGATGTGTCTGATTAAATATATTTAAAAGCTCTGGATGCTGCTTAAACATCCTCTTATAAAAAGCTTTCGTAATTGCTTCTCCGTGCTCTTTTACGACTGGCAATGTTGCTTTAATAATTTCGAGCTTTTGTGGGTCAAGAGCCTTAACCGTTTTTAAAACCTCTTGCCACGACTGCTTATCTTCTATTTTTGTAATGGACATAATCCTTTTAAAACCCCCTTTATTTGTACAAAATTAATTTATCCATATTGTGTAATTCTAAATGAGGTATTTTTTGTTATATGATGGGTTAACTTGGTGAAAGTATCGGATAATATGATTAATAGGAAAAAAGAGGAGGTTTCCCCCCTCTATCGACTATTCTTATTATAACCGTTTCTTGAGCGATACTGCTGCGGAGCGCGTGTTGGATAACGAAGAGGAAAACTAAACATATGGACAAGATGGGTAAACGGTATTGCGGCAAATAAAATAAAAGAGAAAATGATATGGACCTTAAAGAGAGCAGGAACGCCTACCATGAGTTGGGCCTGTGGGTGGAAGGTAAATAAACTCCTGAACCAAGGGCCAATTGCCAGGCGATACTCGTATTCCCCGACCGTCGTATTGTAAATCAGAGTCATGTACGTCCCTAATCCTGCCACTAATAGCAGCCATACTAGAGTAAAATAGCCGCCCCTTGTCGTGTGAGCGCGTACCCTTGGAAAGGAGAACTTGCGAATGAGCATGACGACCAATCCAAATACCACCATTAGACCTGCAATACCGCCGCCTGCAATGGCCATGAAATGATAAACTTCATCTTCCACACCTAACGCATGGTACACTTCAATGGGAATCAACATCCCCATGACATGACCGATAAAGGCAAAAATAATCCCATAATGAAAGACCATTGAACCTATTCGCAGCCATTTTTTTTCGAATATTTCTGTTGAAGGGGCGGTCCAGCTTTTTCCGCGAAAAATAAATCTGTAAAAGGTAGCGATAATTAGGATTGTTCCGCATAAATAAGGAAAAATGGTCCACCAAAACACAACTTCCATTAAATAGCCTCCCTCTTAGCGATACATCAATGGATATGGCAGCTCGTCCAAATCCGCTTCCTCACGTAAATTTTCCAGTAAAGAGATTTCTTGAGACCCTGGAGCTTCAAAGACAAACTTCAATAATAGTTCAATCACATTATGGTACGGATTGCTGTCAGCGAGATTCGTTACAATCCGATTGATCGCGTAAGCAACCCGTCTAGAAAGGTTGGAAATACTTTCATTCTCTTCAGATACCGCTAAAAGCTCTAATAGCAAGGGAATATAATCAGCCAGCTCCTTGCCGGCATAATCATAGCCGCTTTCACTAATCAGCTTTTGTAATTGAATAAGCGCAAAGCCGCGCTTTCTGCTATCTCCCAGCTCATGAGCGGTTAAATACAGATTGGTCTTCTCTTTATAATCAAACGTTTCCACATATAGCTCCTGCAGAACCTTTAACGTCATTTCATATAGAGGATTGATTCGATTGAAAATTTCCCGGCGAATTTCCTCTGATGGAATGTTTTCATGGAGGAACGAAAGTAATGCTGTCCGTTCCTCTGCAAACGCTTGATCAGGATAATTCAGCAGTCTCGACAAAAGAACCATAATCGCTTTTTCCTCATTAGTCATGAACTTTCACTTCTTTCAAATGGATAAGTGGTCATCCCTTCAGGTGGGGCCAGGTCTTCAATGCTGCAAGCACCCTGCCTATAATGCAAATCATCATTCATATCACGGCGCCCTGTCGGAATGACAAATCGCTCATTGTATTTGGCAACCGCCAGCAGCCTTGCCATGTCTTCCAATTCTTCAGCGGTTGTATGAGCTTCTTCGAGAAGTTTGCTCTTCTTTAATTCATCGAACCCGCCAACCGTTTTGGCGCGCATATGAACTCTCATTGCTGCCATTTTTAACAAAACCTTACGGATAACACTTGTATCATCTGCTGTTAAAATGGAAGCTAAATATTCCATCGGGATTCTCATTTGATCAACCGCAGGGATATAGCCCTCAGCGGTTAATTCCTGTTCATTTGTGATATGATTCATGATCGGACTTAGCGGAGGAACATACCATACCATCGGCAAGGTCCGGTATTCCGGATGGAGCGGCAAGGCGATTTTCCATTTGATCGCCATTTTATAAACCGGTGATTCCTGGGCGCTTTGAATCCAGCTATGGTTAATGCCTTGCTCTTGCGCTTTTTCGATTATCTCAGGATCAAACGGATCTAAAAAGACGGATAACTGAGATTCATACAAATCCTTTGGATCTTCAACCGATGCAGCTGCTTTCACCCTATCTGCATCATATAAAACCACACCGATGTAGCGAATCCGGCCCACACAAGTCTCTGAACAAATGGTTGGAAGACCAGCTTCCGTCCGCGGATAACAGAAATTACACTTTTCTGCTTTATGTGTATTCCAGTTATAGTACACCTTGTGGTAAGGACACCCGTTCATACAGAAGCGCCAGCCGCGGCAGGCATCTTGATCCACCAAAACAATTCCGTCCTCATCTCGTTTATATAAAGCACCTGATGGACAGGAGGCGACACATGATGGATTCAGACAATGTTCACAAATCCTCGGCAAATACATCATGAAGGTTTTTTCATATTCCGTTTTAATATGTTCTTGGAGCTTACGGACATTCGGATCATTCGGAACCGATTCACTTCCACCTGCCAAATCATCATCCCAGTTTGGGCCCCATTCAGGTTTATCGATATAGTTGCCGGTAATCATTGACCGCGGCCGTGCTACCGGGATACTATCGCCTTTTTTTCGGTGATGAAGATGCTGGAAGTCATACGTCCATGGCTCATAGAATTCATTTAAATCCGCCATGTTTGGGTTATAAAATATATTCGCTAACTTCGAAAGCGGGCCTCCCGCTCTTAAGTGCAATCTTCCATTTCGCAGCACCCAGCCGCCTTTATAGCGGTCGGTATTCTCCCACTCTTTTGGATATCCCACGCCTGGACGGGTTTCGACATTATTAAACCAGACATATTCCATTCCCGGCCGGTTAGTCCAAACATTTTTACAGGTGACAGAACAAGTATGACAGCCAATGCATTTATCCAAATGCATGACCATGGCAACCTGAGCTTTAATCCTCAAGCCAATCGACCTCCTTTAACGGCCGGACAATCGTCATGGTATCCCGTTGACTTCCGGTTGGTCCATAGTAATTAAATCCGTAGCTTAATTGTGAATACCCGCCAATCATATGAGTGGCTTTTGGATAGATTCTCGTTACGCTATTATGGGTACCGCCGCGGGTCTTATTGATGGTATTTCCGGGAACCCCCATTGTTCGGTCCTGCGCATGATACATGTAGACCGCGCCTCTAGGCATTCGGTACGTTAGAACGGCCCTTGCCACGACCACGCCATTTCGGTTATAAAGCTCAATCCAATCATTATCTTTAATTCCGATAGCGGCCCCATCCTCTTCATTCATCCACACGACCTGCCAGCCCCGGAACAACTGGACCATGTTGTTCGTATCGGTGAACATCGTATGGATTCCCCACTTTTGATGCGGCGTCATATAACGGAGGGTAATGGATTTTCCATGATTCTCAACTTCCTTTTCCCCTTTCACAAAAGCGCCTCTAGAAATAGGCGGGATATATAAAGGAAGTCCTTCGCCAAAATCCAGCATTACCTCATGGTCAAGATAAAAGCTTTGCCGTCCGGTAAGGGTATGCCAAGGAATATGAAATTCTTTATTTACGGTAAATGGAGAGTAGCGCCGGTTTTCATTTTCTAAGCCACTCCAAATCGGTGTTGAAATCGCTGGGCGTGGTTGAATCGTGATGGATTCCAACGTGTAGTCCTCTTCTTCTCGACCTTCTGAAACATGGCCAAGCTTTTTCCCTGTCTTCGCCTCCATGGATTTCCAGCCTTCTACGGCGCGTTTTCCATTTGTCGCTCCAGACATGAGAAGAATTGCATTAATGGCTTTTTTATCAGAATATAAATCCGGATACCCTTTTCCAATGCCCTCGTGCTTGGAAGGTCCGAGGCGGTCAAGCAGCTCTTCGTATACTCTCTCTCCAGGAATTTTGACTCCCTTTGTACCATAGCCATTCTTTATATTCGGTCCAATGGTAATCCACATATCATACACATGCGGATAATCCCTTTTCACGAAATTGAAATTAGGCATTGTTTTGCCTGGAATCCCTTCAACCTCGCCTTTACGCCAATCCTTTACTTTTCCAAATGGCTGCGCAATTTGATTAATCGTATCATGGGCGAGCGGTGACATGACGAGGTCTTCTTGGGCAGGAAGATGATCTTTTGCCAGCTCGGAAAAAGCCTTGGCAATTTCCCTGAAGGCGTCCCAATCGCTTCTTGTGTCCCATGGAGGGTTAATCGCCGGATTAAACGGATGAACAAATGGATGTAAATCCGTGCTGCTGAGATCGAATTTTTCATACCAAGTAGCGGCAGGCAAAATAATGTCGGAGAATAAACCAGAGCTGGTCATCCGGAAATCCATACTAACAAACAGGTCTGTTTTTCCTTCTGGCGGTTTTTCAGAAAGATGGACATTTTCTGGCTGCCAGGAGTTCTCAATATCAGTTAACAATGAATCTTGTGAACCGATTAAATGTTTCACAAAGTACTCATGCCCCTTACCGCTGTCTCCCAATAGATTGGAGCGCCAATTAAAAAAGACACGAGGGAAATTACGAGGGTCATTCGGATGTTCAATTGCAAAATCCAGTTTTCCTTCGGTAAGCTGCTTCGCAATATCCTTTACGACAGCTTGATCATCCTGATCCCGTCCCCGAGCTTCCCGCAAGATGTCCAAAGAATTTTGTGAAAGCTGAGGAAAGCTTGGGAGCCATCCTAAACGACATGATAGTGCATTAAAATCTGCTGGGTGCATGCTTGTGTATTGGCTTCCCCATTCTGTTTTTTCTTCACGTTTCTCATACTCATAGCGGAATTGTTCGGTGTGGAAATAAAAAAACGAAGTCCCATTCATCAGTCTTGGTGATTTCACCCAATCATTAGCAAAAGCAATTTGTTGAAATCCTTCAAGCGGGCGCACTTTTTCCTGTCCTACATAATGGGCCCAGCCGCCGCCATTGACTCCTTGTGAGCCGGTTAATAAAACAAGATTCAAAATGGAACGGTAAATTTGATCGCTATGATACCAGTGATTAGTTCCACCGCCCACCGCTATCATCGATTTTCCTTTGGTCAGCGCTGCATTCTCCGCGAATTCTCTCGCTACTTGAATTACATGGGCTTTGTTGACACCTGTAATACTTTCCTGCCAGGCAGGAGTATAAGGGTTTGCCGCATCGTTATAGTCTAGAGGATAATCGCCTATTAATCCTCTACCAACACCCGTATGAGCCAGCATTACGTCATAAACGGTCGTAATAATTAATTCATTACCTGACTTGTCTTTGATTTTCTTAACAGGCACGCCACGTTTCACGATCCCGCCGTCTTTTTCACCAAAATAAGGGAATTCTACCATGGCGGTTGAGTCTGAGTCCTTGATAAAGCTCATTTTGGGGTTAATTTCATTTAGATCGAGGTTCCACTTATTTCCGTTATCCCACTGAAAGCCTTCGCTGCCATTCGGGATGGCAAACGTGTTGGTCCCTTCATCCCATACAACCGTTTTCCATTCCCCTAACTCATGCTCATCGGAAATGTCAGATGCCCGTAAAAACCGGTCTGAGCGGTAATCTTCATTCTTTTTGTTTAACAGGACAAGGAACGGAAGGTCTGTATATTGTTTGGCATACTCGATAAAATAAGGAGTTTCCTTATCAACGTAGAATTCTTTTAAAATTACATGCGTCATCGCCATCGCCAACGCCCCGTCGGTTCCTGCTTTAGCCGGCAGCCACATGTCCGCAAATTTTTCATACTCAGCATAGTCCGGACTAACCCCGACTACCTTTGTGCCGTTGTACCTCGATTCCACCATAAAATGGGCATCTGGTGTTCGAGTTTGCGGGATATTCGTTCCCCAAATAATAAAATACTTGGAGTTATACCAGTCCCCGCTTTCCGGAACATCCGTCTGATCTCCCCATACCTGCGGTGAAGCGGGCGGCAAATCGGCATACCAATCATAAAAGCTTAGAATGGTCCCGCCAATGAGGGATAAGAATCTCGTTCCTCCCGAATAGCTGGCCATTGACATCGCCGGGATCGGACTGAAGCCGACAATCCGGTCGGGTCCATACTTTTTAATCGTATAAATGGAAGCTGCGCCAATCATTTGGCATATGTCCTTCCAGGTACCTCTGACAAAACCGCCTTTCCCGCGCGCTTTCACATATCGTTCTCGTTTTGCTGGGTCTGTGACAATATTCTCCCAAGCTTGAATGGGATTATCGGCTTTTGCTAATTCTTCTTTCCATAACGCATAAAGATCCCCGCGGACATAGGGGTACTTCACTCGGGTAGGACTGTATGTATACCAAGAAAAACTGGCACCACGCGGACATCCCCTTGGTTCATATTCAGGAAAATCATCTCCGGTGGATGGGTAGTCCGTTTGCTGAGTTTCCCATGTAATAATTCCGTCTTTGACATGAATTTTCCAGCTGCAGGAACCGGTACAATTCACCCCATGGGTAGAACGGACGATCTTATCGTGTCCCCACCGGTTACGATAAGCGGTTTCCCAATCACGAGGGCGGGGATTTTCTTCAGTCCAGCCATCATTAATTCGTTCGCCGCGAACAAGGTGTTTTAGGGAATGCAGAAAATTATTTTTCTTCTGTTCCATTGACGTCATCCCATCCTTTCAACCGATCTCTTAAGGGATTAAAATCCTCTCCCACTAATCGAAACGAATCCTTTCCAGCGTTTAATTCTTCTAAAAAAACATTCCAATCTGCCGCATTTGCAGCAGATAAAATAAGGTGCTGCAAGGTATTCATGTCATCAATATCATAGATTTTGTCTATCATTTCAGCTGACAGCCTGCCAAATCTCATCTGCAAGACCATTATTAAATCTTCTCTGTCATCCACGAGCAGCGCCTCTGATTCAAAGGAAAACACGACCCCCTCACTCCTTTTATAACTTGATCATTTTATAGTAGTCGGCTATTAAGATAGATTTACATTGTTTGGCGGCTTCATCAAAAAAGCCAGAAACATCCTCATCTGGACGGCTAGCCTGTTCAAAGCTGAATTGCTTTGTGATAGATTGTGAAAAATCATTTGAGAACCTTAAGGTGACAACTAAACCATTCTCATGTTTCAACACTGTGGCTTGTATATCATGTGGATGGATATGATGGCTGGATAAAGTTTCAACCATTTCCTTATATAATTCGGGAGCAGCAAAACGCAACAATTTTTCCACTGGTATTTTCCTCTCCTTTTTCCATTACTTCCTAATTTTTATCATTCGTTACCAGCCAGCAGTTTATTCATTTCATCTTCATTATGGATGGAGTCAACCACAATAAGGGAATCCAATAAGGAAATGATTCTGAAGTCAATCTCATTATTTGTCATTTGTTCTTTTATTTTCTCTACGATTCGACGCATCAAATCATGGTCACGTGTTAGTTGAATGACAAGGGTTTTTAGCACGGGATTTTCCTTGACCATTTCTTTATATAACCCTTCTTCTTCTGCCTCTGCATGTTTTAATGTCCGGGATTCCCAGTGTTCAATTACTACATCTAAAACCTGCAAAGCTTTGTCTTTTTCCCCTTCCACTAAACATTTTTGAAATAGGTCTTTTAATTCTTTCGCTTCATTCAAGGCCGCATCATGGATAGAAGAATGGGCATCTTGTTTTCTTAAGCTTGGTCCTGACATAATTTTTTCTCCTTTATCAAATATGAATCTATTCTATTCTTCATAATCCTTTCCATTCTCCTTTTCTCTAAACTCGGTTGGATGGTATTTATGTAAAACGGTAAAAGGACTCCAAATTATGTAATATGTACAACAAAAGAGCCGAAGGATATCCCTTCAGCTTTTCGGCACTGTCATATCACTAAATAAACCAAGGAAATACTTTACTTCCCCAGCGTCATTTCTCACTTCACTGATGGTAAGCCATTCCAAATAGGTTTCCCCATTTTTCCGTTTGTTCCAGATTTCTCCTTGCCAATAACCCTCCTCTTTAAGGGATTTCCACATGTTTTGATAAAAAACCGGTTCATGCTTGCCGGACTGTAAAATGTTTGGATTCTTTCCGATTACCTCTTCCGACTGGTAGCCTGTTACCTGTGTAAATGCCCGGTTGACTTTTGCAATCATTCCTTTTGTATCGGTCACCATCATACTTTGCCCAACGTTTTCCATAATCTTTGTTTCCAAGCTCAATCTTTCTAAGTAATACATCCACACTATAATGACAAAGCTCGCGAGCGCAAACATCGCAAGGGACATAAAACCAATCGCGAAATGTCCGGTTATGTTAAACACCGTGGTAAGGACAAGCGGCGGGAAAAATCCCCCCAGTCCACCCATAGCAGAGACGATCCCATTAACGATTCCTGCCTGTTTTGAAAAATAATACGGGACAAGCTTAAAAATCGTTCCATTGCCAATCCCTGCACAAAACGCAACTGTTAAACAGCCAATCGAATACAACGTTATCGTTGGTGAAAAGGAAAGTAAAACACCTGAGAAAGTTAATCCGCCGAATACAAATAGCATGATGAGAAAAGGATTGAATTTGTCACCGAGCCACCCGCCAACGGGTCGTAATAGGGTGGCAATGGTAATAAATCCAGCTGTCCTCATCCCGGCATCCACTGATGTCAACTTAAAGTTAGATACTAAAAAGTTTGGCAGGTAGACGGTAAATGCCACGAATGAACCAAAGGTAATGAAATAAAACAGGCTTAAAAACCATAGTTTCTCGTTCTTATATACGGCTTTTATTTGTCCTGATAATGGAACATTAACCTTTGTCTCTTTTCGGTCTCCAAAAAGAAAATTTAATAAGGCAAATAGGATGATTGGAATTAAAAATAATCTTACTGTGTTTTGCCATCCTATAGTATTCGCCAGGATGGGTGCTGAAAACGAAGTAATGGCTGTCCCGATATTTCCTGCACCATAAATTCCATTTACAAAGCCGTGTCTCTCCTTTGGATAGTACTTGGGCAACGAAGTCACTCCGATAGAAAAAAGGGCCCCTCCCAGACCCAGAACCAATCCGCCAATGATCAAATCGGAAAGTGAATCTGCCAAACTAATAAAGTAGACGGGAAAAATTAAGATAATAAAACTGATAAAAAAAATGATTCGGGCGCCAAAACGGTTTGTCCAGTAGCCCAGAAGGATTCGCAAAAGCGACCCTAATATTACGGGCACGGCTGTTACCATAGCAATTTCATTAGGAGTTAGAGAAATTCCTTTTTTTATAAATGGCATTAAGGATGAAATAATTACCCAGACCATAAACCCAATGACGAGACTTAAGGTTTGAAGAGGCAGCTGCCATTTTTGCATATTCATCTTTTATCTCCTCCTCACATGTTAATAAAAATAACATTATGCAAACTCTTTTTAGTTTACGAAATTAGTGAGTTTTCAATGCACTATAAATAGATTCCAAAAATAAAAAGCGATTCGTGATTTCAACATCAAGAATCGCTTTTTTAGCTTATAATCCTAAATCTTCAGTTATAATCCCAATTTTTTACTATATATATATCGGTATTGTAATAGACAAATATAGAAAGTGGAAATTTTACAAAGCAAGATTACTGGCTTCCCATAAATGAGTTATAATGGAGAAAAAAGGAAGTGACCGGCGAGGATATGGCTCCACTACAACCTAAAAAAATTAAATTGATTATTGCCGATGATAATTCATTTATCCGGGAAGGATTAAAAATTATTTTAAATACATACGAAGAATTTGAAGTGTTGGATACGGTGAATAATGGAAAAGAAGCTTTGGAATACTGCATGAAGCATGAGGTAAATATTGCCTTGCTCGATGTTCGTATGCCGAATATGAATGGCGTGGAAGCAACGAAACTCATCAGTGAACAAACGAAAACAAAACCGATCATTATAACGACCTTTGATGACGATGAGTACATATTAGATGCTATCAAAAATGGTGCAAAAGGTTACTTGCTGAAAAATAATGATCCTGAACGGATTCGCGATGCCATCAAAAGCGTCATGAATGGAAATAGCATTATTCAGGATGTTGTTTTGGAAAAAATCAAATCAAACTTAACGGAGAAAAAAGAAACAGAAACAAAAATTGATCCTACATTGTTTACAGAAAGAGAACGGGAAATCATGTCTCTAATAGCCAAGGGCTATTCAAACAAAGCCATTTCCAAGCAATTATTTATTTCAGAAGGAACGGTCGCCAATTACATCACCTCTATATTGGGGAAAACAGGACTTGAGCATCGAACACAAATTGCCATTTACTATATTACTGGGAAAGTAGAATAAGATGGATTTTTGGATTATTTTTAGCAAGCTGGCTTTATTGATTTTTATAGCCTTTACCTGTGTCAGGACTGACATTAGTCATATTTCATGGGTTGTTTTCACTATTCTGCTTTATTTCTGTATAAATATCACCCTAAATATCTTTAAAAAAAATTCATTAAAAAGAATCCTGTTATTACTCTCAATCGGAATATCGATTTCATCCTATTTCGAGATAAATTCGTTGTTTATTTTACTTTTACCTTTAGCACTAATTGAATTGGCAGCTGATTTTTTCAATAAAAAAATAATCACCCTGCTCATTTCCATAGTCCCTATATTAAACATTAATGAAACACTACAGCCTCTATATGGTTTAGTGTCGATTTTTTGTTTCATGATTTTTACCATTACATTCGTGTATGGGGATAGACTGTTAAAAGATGAAAAACAACTGGATTCAATGAGAAAAACACTTCAAAAAATGACCAAAAACTTAAATGAAAATACAGAATACATCCGCCAGTCGGAATACACCTTTAAATTAGAAGAACGAAATCGAATCTCACAGGAAATCCACGATAAAATTGGGCACTCGATGACGGGGGCGCTTTTTCAAATGGAAGCAGCCAAGCGTTTAATTGAAACTGACAAACGCAAAGCAACAGAGCTGCTCCAAAATGCCATTAATATTTCCAAGGATGGGATTGAAAACATTCGATTGACACTTAAAAATATGAAGCCGCCTTCTGAGCAGGTGGGGATTCATCGGATCAAGCTGATAATTGACGAATTTGCCGCAAAACATCAATATAAAACGGTCCTGACTCATGATGGCAATTTAGATATCATTACCCCGATCCAATGGAAAATTATACTTGAAAATATCACAGAAGCCTTAACCAATACCATGAAATATTCCACTGCAACGCACGTTTCAGTTGAATTGAAAGTGTTGAACAAAATGATTAGAGTCGAAGTTAAGGACAATGGTTCAGGAGCGGAAAAAATTAAAAAAGGGCTAGGGATCATCGGGATGGAAGAACGAACTGCTTCCGTTAACGGGAAAATGATTGTCGATGGAACCCGTGGTTTTTCTGTCACCACCCTCCTCCCTATTCAACCGTGAAAAACTCACGCAAACAATATGAATTTTCTCATGTGAAAAGAATGAACGATTGCACTTATCACCGTTCATTCTTTTTTTTATACTTAGACCATACAAACGATTTAGGGGTGAAAAGATGAACGTTTTAGAGATTAAAAATTTAACCAAAAAATTCAGTGATTTTATTGCTGTCGATAATATGTCATTAACAGTTGCCGAAGGTGAAATATTTGGATTTTTAGGCGCTAATGGTGCAGGAAAAAGTACCACCATCAATATGATTGCTGGCCTTCTGCGGAGTAATGAGGGTGTCATCAATATTCTAGGAAAAAATGCTTCCAAAAAAAGCCGTTTTGCTAAAATGAACATCGGGATGGTCCCTCAAGATTTAGCGATTTATGAGGATATGACCGCCTTTGAAAATGTGAAATTCTTTGCTGGACTTTACGGACTGCGCGGTACGGAGTTAAATGCAAGGGTGGAAGAAGCACTGGAATTCGTAGGTCTACAGGATAAACACAAAAGTTATCCTAATAGTTTTTCAGGCGGCATGAAACGACGGCTGAATATTGCCTGTGCCATTGCTCACCGTCCAAAACTAATCATCATGGATGAACCAACGGTCGGAATTGATCCACAATCACGGAATTATATCTTAAATTCCGTTCGAAAATTAAATGATATGGGCTGCACGATTATTTACACCAGTCACTATATGGAGGAAGTCGAGGAAATCTGTTCGCGCATCGCGATCATTGATCACGGCAAGATCATTGCCGAGGGTACTAAGGAACAGCTAAAATCCATCATCACCAATACAAAGGATTTATGGATTGAAGTCAAATCAACGGAAAATGTGAATGTGGAATCTATCAAAGCAATCAATGGTGTGGAAGCCGTTCAGGTTGATGAAAATCTTATCAAAATAAACTCTGACACAGGCGTTAACAATCTTAATAAAATCATTGAGCATTTTATCAATAGTCATATTGAAATCCGCTCCCTCCAAGAAAAAGCGCCGAACTTAGAGACCGTTTTCTTAACATTAACAGGTAGAAATTTGCGTGACCAATAAGGAGGATGTACTTTGAATATACTCAATATTGCTTGGAAAGGAATTAAAACGGACTTTAGGGATACTCGGACCTTGTTTTTTATGCTCGCTTTCCCCATCCTGCTTATGCTTGTACTCGGATCTGCCTTATCGAACACATTTGGCGACAGTCTTCCAGTGGATGACATTCATGTTTTATATCAAGATTCTTCACAAAGTAAAAATTTTAATCAATTTATCGATGCAGCAGAAAAATCTGGGATTCACTTTCAAAAAGTGACCAAAAAAATCAATCCAAAAAATGAAGTGAAACAAGGCAAATATGATGGATATGTAGAAGTGACACAAAAAGGTTTACAGCTGTATGTCAATAACGGGAACAGCATCGAAGGGAATATTCTTCAAGGAATGCTCACTTCCTATGTCGATAAATATAATATTGCTTCAGAGATCATGAAGGTTGCCCCTGAAAAGCTGGCAAGTGCCTTTACTCGCGAGAAAAAGGACGATTTTATTAAGGAAACTTCCATTCTTCCAAATAAACAGCCAGGTTCGATGGATTATTATGCGATAGTGATTACAACGATGATTGTCCTATATGGAGCAATGTCATCAAGCTCTTTAATCGTCAGTGAAAGGGTCAGAAAAACGGCAGATCGTTTAATTGCCTCACCTGTGAGGAAAAGTGAAATTTTTATCGGGAAAGTTCTAGGAAGTCTTGTCAGCAATACTGTTTGTATCTTATTAGTTATTTTGTGTAGCAAACTATTTTTTAAAGCCAATTGGGGCGATCATTTGGGGATGGTCATTCTCGTCTTACTGACCGAAATCATTTTTGCGGTCAGCATGGGAATTGGACTCAGCTTTTTGACAAAGACAAGTGCGGCTCCAAGAATTATCATCATGCTGTTTGTCCAGTTAGCGTCATTTTTTGGTGGAGCCTATTTTAAAATTGATAATCCGTCAGGAATCTTTAAGATTATCACGGATCTCTCTCCCCTTACCTGGATAAATTCAGCCATTACCAAAATGATTTATGCAAATGATCTTTCAGCAGCCATTCCTGCAGTGACCATCCATTTGACTGGAGCACTAATATTCTTACTAGTGGCTGTCATCTCTTTACAAAAACGGGAGGGACTATAATGAAGGATATCCTCTGGTTAATTCAAAATACGCTAAGTGTAACATTCCGAAAAAAGAAAAATATTATTTTATATCTTTGTATGCCCTTAATCGGCATCTTAATTTCCCTGCTCGTGTATGGCGGAGATCAAAAATTAATCCTGCATGTCGGAATTGTCAATCAAGACAAAAGTGAAATCGCATCCGATACAATCAAATTTTTAAAAGGCTTGGAGAATGTTAAAATTGTAGAAATTCCCGCTGATAAGGTTCAGGGTAAAATAATTTCGGGCGAGCTAGATAGTGTTATTACCCTTGAAAAAGGGTATTCAGAAAGTGTTTTAGCGGGTAATCCTGATAATGTCCAGATTACTTCGATAAAAGGAGCTCAAATCACGGGATTTGTTAAATCCTATTTATATCAGTACATCGATAATATTTCTACAATTAGTATTGCAGCTGCAGGTAATCAACAAACCTTTAAGCAGATGTATCAGGATTTTCAACAAACGAACTTCAAGTTGACTACTCATCCGTTAGTTGATACATCTAAAAACAAGAATATGACCAATCAAACCATTGGGTTCCTTATAATGATCATGCTTATGTCTGCAGGTAATATGTCAGAGATCATTCTTCTTGACAAAGAAAACAGAACCTATTTCCGCTTGCTTTCGACACCCATTAATGCTAGAAAATATTTATTGGCTAATGTCTCAGTCAACATGATTATTATGTCGATACAGGTTCTCATCACATTAACGATTATGAAAATCCTTTTTAATATCGGTATTAACATGTCATTTTGGCAGGCTGCCTTCGTGATGATTCTATTTTCATTTATTTCAGTAGGGCTCAACTTGGTGATTATTGCATTTTCTAATAGCCGTAGTGCTGCAGGAGCGATGCAAAATTTGATTATTACACCAACGGTTATGATTTCCGGATGCTTCTGGCCGGTAGAGGTGATGCCAAAAACGTTACAAAAAATCGCTGATTTCCTCCCGCAGCGCTGGACCTTAGCTACCTTAACAAAGCTGCAAGAAGGAAGCTCCTTCAGTAGTTTATCTTTAAATTTTATGATTCTAATTGCCTTTGCAGCTTCCTTTTTCCTTATCGCCGTTTATAAATTCAGCAGAAACAATTCTACACAGAATTTTGTTTAAACAGTAAGGTCCGTCTCCCCTCTGAAGGAATATACCTTCATTTGCAACTGAATAATTTTCCAAATATAGGAAAAAATATATTTTACATCATGAGAGTACAACAGCGAAAAGGTCTTGGAAAATAATCCCCAAGACCTTTTTCATGTGAAATATTCCAATTTTGCATTTGGGAAAAACTTTTCCATATAACCGTAAAGATGAGTTTTTAAATCTTCTTCATCTTCTTTTTGATAAATGTATTTGCCAATTCCATATTTCCCCCATTTGTATCTTCGCTTTTCTTCATCCAATTCTAATTTTGTCATCGGATAGTTTTTTTCAATGACTTTTTTAGCCGGTTTGGTAAAACGGTGTTGAATAAATTCAAAGGTTAAGTCCTCCTTTGCCTCTGGAGGCAATTCAACTTCCAAACGCTCAAACATTTTGTAATAACCGTCTTCCCATCCTTCATGAAGATAAATCGGTGCAACAATAAATCCAAGTGGGTACCCTGCTCTTGCTACTTTCCCAGCCGCCTCTATCCTTTTCTCTAATGGCGAGGTCCCAGGCTCAAAGTT
The DNA here is from genome assembly GCF_059587065.1 of Neobacillus sp. DZ-9. NCBI lineage: Bacteria > Bacillati > Bacillota > Bacilli > Caryophanales > Bacillaceae > Neobacillus > Neobacillus sp. DZ-9. The sequence continues at coordinate 413,139 of NZ_JCAIOL010000005.1, read as the reverse complement.
TTTAATGACATAATCGGCGTTAACGCTAAACCTAAATCTTGTTTTCCCATTATGATTGGCACCAAGTAGGTGATCCACATGATGAAACTTGGTTACAAATCTAAGTTTTCCAAGTTCAGATTTTCCAAAATGCTCAATTGCTCTTTTTAGCGTATGTGTTAAATGATCAATCCCGACAATATCAGAGGTACAAGAGGCTTCAAACCTAGTCTGCTCTGGAGCCCGCTCCTCCATGTATTTATCGGCAGCTTCAAGAATCTCCTCAACATTCACGTATGTACGGATATATGGTTTGCTTCCCATTGTTGTTTGTAAATAACAATAATGACAATGCCCCATACATCCAGTCGCGAATGGAATGGCATACTCTGCCGAAGGCTTAGAAGTATCGAATTTCAGTGTTTTTCTAATTCCAACCACAAGTGTTGACTTAGCAACTCGATATCTTTGGAAGTCATTGTCACCGGGCAAATTTCTAACTTGATTATGGGATGTGGTGTAACGGATTTCGACATCCATCTTTTCAAATTTTTCTAAAAGTTCTTGCCCTAATGGGTAGTCCAATGCATTTGGCTCAAAGTAAACCAGTTTAGGTGTGAAAGGGTTATTCATTCCAATATCCCTTCTGAAGCACTGCCATAATAGTAATCAAAGGCTTGGTTTGCCTCTTCTTCTGTAGAATAAATGGCCATCTCATTGGAAAGTGGGTAATAGGTTTCATACAAAAATAACGCTAATTCATTGGGATGCTCAGGGTTATTGACAACCGCTGCTGCTTGGATGTTTGCAACATCCTGTGTATGGGGATTTCGGTAAAAAACATAAACGATATCTCCAGCATGGTAATTTTCGTTTTTCATTCCATCACCTTTTCTTCTTCGCAATTAACCATTGTAACCCATTATTAAATTTTTCCCTTTTCGCAGCTTAAATTATGTTTTCTTGATAATGGAAATTAACCATCGATTAGTATAGGTTAGTTAATTATGAGGAAATTAAAATTGACTTTTAAAAAAGGAGCAGATTCAATGAACGATCGAAATTTAAAAGAAAGGTTATCCAGATTATCTCTGATCACAAAACTGGTGTACTTTCATCAGTTGAAAATAATAAGCCCCATTCACGCTATATAACGTTTTACAATGATGACCTAACCCTGTATACACCAACAAAAAAGGATACTGAGAAAATTGAAGAAATAAAGAAGAACTCATCCGTCTCTGTCTTATTAGGTTATGAAAAAAATGGACAAAGCGATGCCTATGTAGAAATTACAGGAACTTCTAGCATAAATGACTCACAAAATCTTAAAAAGCAATATTGGGATGAATCATTCAAACAATGGTTCGACGGTCCAGATGATCCGAACTATGTGTTTCTTCAAATCGTTCCTGAAACTGTTCGGATCTTGAATCTTAATGGTGAACCTCCACAAGAATTTACTTTATAAGAACCTTTGGCTCTTCTTTCCGATTATTTCAAACGAAAAGAAGAGCCATCAATGATTTCAACATCCTCTTGAGTTCTTATCTCCTCCATTAAATGAAAAAGTGCCTCATCTTTTCTTTTAGCTTCAATCATACAGTCAATTTGCGGAATGCTTCCCTTAATTTCTGTAAGAAACTTGAAAAACATATTAATATCAACATAATCCGAATGGTGGCGAAATTCTTTTTGACTTTTTGGACTTGAAATATGCATCTTTATGGGAAGCTGAGAATACTTCCAGGTATGGACCACGCGCTCCCAATTCCCCTCCCAATTTGAATCCTGGTGAAGGGCAAGATGATGATGGTAATCAAATACAAGCGGTATTTCTAATTTTTCACATAAATAAAGCGTATCTTCTAAGGTAAAGGAGGTATCGTCATTTTCAAGCATAATCATTTTCTGAATCCCTCTTGGAACGGTCATCCAATTATCAACAAAGCGTTCGAGTGATGTTTCGGTTTCTTTATAGTTCCCGCCAACATGCATGACGCAGCGGTGAGTGGGATCAATTCCCATCCCCTTTAGTAATAAATAATGCAGCTTCAAGGTTTTGATTGAATTCTTTAATATGTGATCCTGTTGGGAATTAAGGAGAACGAAATGATCTGGATGGAAATCAACTCTCATCTTATGCTTTTGGACAAAATCACCCACTTCATGCAAACTACTTTTAAGAGGTTTCATATAATCCCAATCAAGAAGTTCCTCATGATTGGCTAAAGGGATTAATCGTGAGGTTAACCGATAAAAATGAATGTCAGAAGCGGCATTATGCTTAAGGATTCTTAACGTATTCTGCAGGTTTTCTTGTGAAATACGCTCTAATTTACGAATCGCAGCCTCCCGGTCATCAATTTTCTGGAATTGAGCGAATGTCATTGTTTTTGAAGGGGAAGCGTTTTTTAGTTCCATGCTCATAGCTACATAACCGAGACGTACAATTGTCATTTGTTCACCTCATCAATGGTTTGGAGAAAAATAGCCTGTTCCTTTTGGAACAGGCTGTTAATATTAAACTTCCCTTTTTTCTACTTCGCACTCTATAACAGTAGAGAAATCTGACCAATTTACAATTCGCGGTAAATCCAAATCTCGATTATAGGATTGATCTCTTACAAACACCTTTGTTGATTCTTGAAGAAGTGTATTTAGAACTTCCGGCTTATCATCGAAGTAATAATCCAATTTTAAATTTTTGATGATGTCCACTTTTTCATGATCTTGCATGCCATAGAAAAAACGTTCATCACGGATGGGAAAACCTCTTTCCTTTAACCATTCCATTGTGCGATCCCTATAGCCCTTTGGCCTTGAGGTGATGTAATAGATCTCATGCCCTTGTTTATCCAGTTGCTGCAACGTTTCAACTGCATCGGGATAAGGCGGACAGGATGTAAAATAAATTTCTTCTAATGATTGCATCCACATGTCCTTCCCTTGTTCATCCGTTAACCCAAAGGGACCATGGATCTCTACTCTTTTTAGTTCATGAAAATGGTCAATCGGCACCTTTTGATTTAATTTTTTATTATAAAGATGGAAAGCGTGCTCTCTTAAATTTATTAACGTATCGTCTATATCAAAGCCGAATTTCATTTTAAATACCCCTCATTTATTGTAAAGCGGATAGCCGATAAATTTAAAATCAGGCCCGATTTTTGTAAAAGATCCATCCGAAAGCTCGACAGCCTCGCTCATTTGTTCAAATCCTTCCCCTTCAAGGAAGGTTGGGGCATGCTTTCCGCCGATTAGTTTAGGAGCAAAATATAAGACCACTTTATCAATGAGTTGATTTTCTAAGAAAGAAGCGTTGATTGTTCCCCCACCCTCGATTAATAAAGAAGAAACTAAATTTTCTCCCAGGATATGTACCACGTCATTTGGATCGACATGTTTGGGGCCGTTGGTTTGAAAAACCTTTATTCCTAGTGATAAAAGTGCGGCTTCCTTTTCCTTGTCATAATTCTTACTTGTAAAAATCCATGTTTCTGCCTGTTTATCGGTGACAACTTTAGATTCTAAAGGAATTTTTAAAGAGGAATCCATTATGACACGGATTGGGTTCCGTCCATTCGGAATCCTTGTCGTCAACTCAGGATTATCTTTTATGACGGTATTTACACCGACTAAAATCGCCATATTTTCATTTCTTAGGTGATGGACATCTTTCCTTGCTTCTGCAGAAGTAATCCACTTGCTGTGCGAAGTGTGAGTCGCGATTTTGCCATCTAAGGTAATTCCTGATTTCAAGGTCACAAAAGGCTTTTTCTGTACAATAAATTTATTAAATACCTCATTCATTTGTTGAGATTCCTTTTCACGGACCCCAATTATGACTTCGATCCCAGCATCTTCAAGGATTTTAACTCCGTTTCCTGCAACGATTGGATTTGGATCAAGTGTTGCAATCACTACACGTTTAAGTCCTGACTCTACAATAGCAACGGCACATGGGCCAGTTCGTCCATGATGGGAACAAGGCTCGAGGGTTACATATATGGTGCCCCCCTTCGCTTTATCCCCCGCCATTCGGAGGGCATGAATTTCCGCATGCGGTTCACCGGCCTTTAAATGGGCTCCAATACCAACAACCCGGTTATCATTGACAATAACAGAACCGACCAAAGGATTGGGATCTGTCTGACCCTTCATGGCTGTTGCATTTTGCAGGGCCAAATCCATATAGAATTCGTGACTAGTCATTTGGGCAAGACCCCTCTTCTTCTTTTAAATGACCGGAGCGATTAATTTTTGTCTGAAGGTATTTTTCATTATACTCAGATACATCTCCCCATAATGGCCTTCTCCCTGAAACAGGTAAACCGGAATTCTTCAAGGCATCTAATTTTTTGGGATTGTTTGTCATAAGAGTAACTGGCTTTGAACGTAGGGCTTTAAGAACTTGGATGGCATCGCTGTAGTTTCTAGAATCATCTACAAACCCAAGTGCTTGATTCGCTTCAACGGTATCATAGCCATTTTCCTGAAGGATATAGGCCATTGCCTTGCTGAATAAACCAATCCCTCTTCCTTCATGGTTCGCTAAATAGAATAAAGCGCCTGTCCCATGTTCAACTATCATTTTCATGGATTGTTTCAATTGATACCCGCAATCACATCTTTTACTGCCAAAAATATCACCAGTATGACAAATGGAATGCATCCGTATGATCGCGTCTTCGCCGAATTCAAAGTCCCCATAGGCAAGGACACTCGACTGCTGGAATTCCGCTAAATTGACAGATGAAAGTTTGTCAATGATCCTTTCAAAATCCTCTGTTACTTCGTCGCAATTTAACCAGCAATACCATTTAAAAATAACCGTTTCACCGTATAAATTAACAGGGAGGCGAATGGGTCCTACTAAATAAATAGCGCCCTTTTGGGTTTTAATTAATTGGATTTTATCTTCTAAAACCGAAAGAACCTTTGGCTCTAATTTGGTTTGCTTCAAATGGATTCCCCCTTTTTTTATTATTATTTGTTAAAGTTTCAAAAAAACGCAAGGAATATGACCAAAAAAATGGTGGTTACTACTGTATTCCTGTAATAAAACATCGGTAATTTTGATTTAAACGAAATAAAAATTGCCGAGATAAATAACCTTTCTCGACAATCTGACGCCATTCACTTCGAATGGCGTTTTATTTTAGATTTTCAGTTTCGTAATAAAAAACAATTCGTTTTGGAACATATCTAAAAACTCTTCAAAGGAGGAATTAATTAAATGGGGAAAAAGATTTTCGAGTGCTTCGTAGTAATCCTGGCCTAATACTTCCCGGAGAATGACATATTTATTAAAAAGCAGTGCTTTTTCGAAATCAATACCCAGCTCGTAAAGGCCTCTAAACAAATCTGCCTTAGGTATTTTTTTAATTTTTCGATAAATTTTTTCGTTTTTTTCAATAAATTTTTCATTTAAGTAATGGGTTACATAATCAGTATAAATCATTTGGCCAATATCATTGGTTTCTTTCTTGGAATAATTAAAACCAATTACACGGTCTTCTTTATTTTCACGGATGATGAAGGTTTTATTCCCCTGTAAATGAGTAATAAAATTTTTCACGCTTTTATCAAAAATTTTGTTAAATTGAATGATTTGATGCAGTTTCACCGCAAAGTCCTTGTGTTCCTCTCCGACGACAAAAAGTCGATCCACGATTGGCAAAAGCTTTAAAACCCCTTCGGATAACTGGCTCGAGGCATCATAGATGATGATGTCGTGCTCCTTCTTCATCTTTTTAACTTTTTGTTTTTGTTCAGCCAGAGTTAATTTGGAGAATTCATGAAGGAGATGGTTGGAAGGATCCTCTTTTTCTAATGATCCATAGGAAATGAATGCAACAGATAAATTGGTGTTTGTTTTCAGCCACTGAAAAACGGACAGGGACAATTCTGTTACACCAGACTTTGCTTTTGGCGAATAAAAGCCGACCAAATACACTTTACTCACCTGCCTTTTATTTTAATAGTATTCAAAGTGGAAAGAATGGATATAGACATTCCCCCGATAACACAAAAAGAGCCGCGCTGCGTCGACTCTTCATCAACTATAAAATTTGGTAAGTACTTGGGTGGATCCTTGGTGAAGTACTTTGATCTGTTTGCAGTATAGTTCGAAGCATTTTTAAGGACTCAATGATATAAGGACCTTTGTTTAGCATAATACAAGCAGCTTGCTTTCCATAAGAAGCATCGGTTATTTCTGCCCGAGATGGAACACCTGTTTTCGTTAATTTTTCTAAGACACCTGTTGCCCAAATGGCGGGGATATAAGCAGCAGAACAAATTTTAAGGATTTCATCCTGGGCGATGGCCAAGTTTTCCGGTCCTACCTCTACGGCTAAATCCCCTCTTGCGATCATAATGCCAAAGCTTTTAAACTTTAAGCCCTCGAGGATAATTCTAGCTAACTGGTGAACAGCATCCTTTGTTTCGATTTTTGCTACAACCGCGAGATTCATTCCATTATATCGTTTCATTGCCTCACGAAGTTTTTCCAAGTCTATAGGAGAATGAACAAATGAAATTCCAACAATGTCGGCATGCTCAATAATAAAGGGTAAATCATAAAGGTCCTTTTCCGTTAAAGCTGGAACGTTTAAGCTTGGAAGTGAATCAGGCAAATTTACCCCCTTACCTTCCTTTATTCGAAGCGGTTTAATGACCGGTGAAAGGATGGAAATTTCAATATATTTTGATGTAATATATTTCACGACTCCCTTGATTTTACCATCGTCGATAAAAATCCTATCCTTTAGTCTCACATTTCGAAACGCTTTTTCTAGTGTAACGGGTACGCCAGCCGGAACATCAGCGGCAGCAGGGTGCCCTGTTATTTCTGGATCAAGATATAAACGTAAAATGTCGCCTTTTATGACAGATATTTCGAACTGCTCAAGCTTGCCGATTCGCACCTTTGGACCTGCCATGTCCATGTATATTTTGCAAGTGCGATGATCATGATTCCCCTCTGCCTTTAACTTTTTTTCCGCCCCTCGCAATCCTTCAATAATTTGTTTCCATATCCCTTGGTGATTGTGTGCACAGTTTATCCTGGCAATCTCCATTCCGTTCAATAATAACGCTTCCATTATTTCAGGCTCATGTATCATCTTGGCATCTAAAGTAACCATGATTGCAGATTGAGCCTGCTTTTCCCATTTTCCAAAAAGTTCTGCTGAATTTCTTTCCGAAATTTCTTTTGATTCAATTGGTGTTGGAATAGTGAGCCTGGCGGGTGGCTCAGTTTTGACCTTTAAGTGGTTTAATATTTTTTCCATGGTAAATAAAACGTGCAAAGTGGAGAATTCCAAAGGCGGAAGCCCTTCAGCCGCTAATGGAAAATATAATTCACGTAAATGATATTTTCGAAGTGCTAAAAAAGCCAGCAAGTTATCCCGATTTTGCTGCCCATTTTCCAATGGGAATTTTTCTAATGCCTGTTCACTTTCTTGAATCACTTGATGATAAAGGCTTGATACTTTTTGAGAAAGTTCTGGTTGATTAATTGAGACATTAACCACATTCTATTCACTTCCTTGTTAACGCTGAATTATCCATTTATTTTATTATTCAAGGAGAAAGAAAGTGAAAAGAAAGGATCAAAGATTAGAAATTAATGATAAAAAATTAAAAATTAAAAGGACTCATCCTTTGATGAATCCTAGCAAAATTATGGTACAAAAACGAGTAATAACCAAAAATACAAGCAGATGAGCGTGAAGACCAACGTTAGCGGAATAACCAGGATTGTCACTTTAATATACTCCATCCAGGTTATTCTAATTTTATTTTTCTTTAGGATATGCATCCAGATTAACGTTGCTAAAGTTCCGATTGGAAGAATAAGCGAGCCCACATCACTGCCAATTATATTACCTAGGTAAACGGTTTTTATTAGGAGCGGACTTAATCCCATATCCGTTAATGCCAAGGTTGAGATCATTAATGCGGGGTGATTGTTAAAGATGTTGGAAAGCAGTGCGGTTATTAATCCCATGGTTAAACTTGCATGCAATAAGCTACCGGAGACTAATGGTTTTAAATGGTCAATTAAAAAGCTTGAAAGACCAATATTGTGTAAACCAAAGATGATAACATACATACTAAAAGCAAAGATTAAAATATGCCAAGGAATCTTTTTGACGACGTCCTTTGGATTGGTCTTTAAATATACCCATCTCCAAATTAATAAAATCATCGATCCAAGTACGGCGACTAGGGATACCGATATTCCAACAAAAGATGCTGCAAATAAACTAATTCTTACAAAAAATACAAAGATTAGCATTCTAATCATTAGCTTTTGTTGTTGATTAAATAAATCTTCCTTATTATTCTGCAATGGGTGGTACCGCCGGTTTTTTTGTAAAGGGATACAATAGGAATGGTGTCCGATCTCACGGGGAATGTCATTCTTGAATACTAGAAACAATAAAAAGGAAAGAAATAGTAACCCAATTACCCCTGGCACAAACATCATTTCTGTTTGTATATAAAGGTCCATTCCAATTATTTTTAATGCAATTAGATTCACAATATTACTGACACCGATCGGTGCACTGGACGCAGTAGCAATTAACGCCCCACTCAACAGGAATGGAATTTTTTGTTTATTTTTCAATCCTAAATTATTTAATATTAATATTAATATCGGTGTTGTTATTAATATACTGCCATCATTATTAAAGAAAAGCGTCATTAGAAAGCAGAGCAGTAGGGTGAACCAAAATAAGCGAAAACCTTTCCCTTTTGATAATTTTAACATTAGAGCTGCAGTCCAGTTAAAAAAACCAAAGCTTTCAAGCACAATTGCCATAACAATGGTTGCGATAATGGTAATCGCTGCTCCGGTGACCTTGGAGCTGATATCTAGTAAATCCCCTGTCGAAACGCTTCCACTTAAAAAAACAAGAATGGCTCCAATGGATGCCGGAATTGCTTCGTTCATGTTTTTTGGACGGATAAAGATCATAACCATTGTTAGAATAAAAGCAAATATGGTAATGAGAACCGTCGATTGATGGTACATAAAAATTAATTTACTCCTTTCAAAGAGTTTCGTTCTTAATTTTCCGTTTCTTCATTTCTTGTCCTTGCTCTATATTACGTCCGTTTTGTGAGGCTTGACCTAAACGAATATCTCGGATAAGTAATAAATCAGCATTAATCTATAAATTTCATATAGATTTTTACCTATTTTTTTCTATATAGGCAGATATCACAATACTAGATTACTAGGCTTATGTACGATAAATTAGATGAATATTGAATTCATTAAGTTAAAAGAAATTTATAACAAATAAATAACCGATACTGATGGTCAGTATCGGCGTCTTCTTTTTTGACTGGTGGAATTGAATATTGATTTTTCACCTTAACCCTTGCCGCTCTTACCTTAGCTGCCTGTAAAATCAGTACCTGTACCGCCTAAGAGCTGCTACTGGAGCTGCTTCTTCGTCTTCTGGAACTGCTTCCTGAGCTTCTTCTTCGGCTTCTGGAACCGCTTCCTGAGCTTCTTCTTCGGCTTCTGGAACCGCTTCCTGAGCTGCTTCTTCGGCTTCTGGAACCGCTTCCTGAGCTGCTTCTTCGGCTTCTGGAACCGCTTCCTGAGCTTCTTCTTCGGCTTCTGGAACCGCTTCCTGAGCTGCTGCTGGAACCGGTCCAAGAGCCGCTCCAGGAGCTGCACGAAGAGCCGCTGCTTCTTGCACTGCTTACTCGGCCGCTGGAACCGCTTCCTGTAGAACCAGTACCTGTACCACCTACAGTGCCCATACTCGAGCTGCTTCCTCGGCTGCTGGAACTTCTACCAGAGCCGCTGCCTGTAGAAACAGTACCTGTACCACCCACAGTGCCGCTACTAGAGCTGAATCCTCGGCTGCTCGATCTGCTACTAGAGCTGAATCCTCGGCTGCTCGATCTGCTGCTGGAGCTGCTTCCTCGGCTGCTCGATCTGCTGCTGGAGCTGCTTCCTCGGCTACTCGATCTGCTGCTGGAGCTGCTTCCTCGGCTGCTCGAGCTACTGCTAGAGCTGCTGCTGGATCCACTGCTACCCCTTTTACCAGGACCTTTTTTGCCTCTACTGCTACTGCTACTGCTACTGTTACTGCTACTGCTGCCGCTACTGCTGCTGCTAGAGCCCGTACTGCTAGATCTGCCTGTACTTCCTGTACTGGAGGAGCTTGAAGACCTCCTTTGTGCAACAACACATTGTTTGTATTTTCTTCCAATAGGGTTATTATCCATAAAGCCGACAACATTATTTTGTTCTGCTTGCGAAAGCAACTCTGCAATATCAAGTTTTAAAACCATTTTTCCACCACTTTCTAGGTATTTTATTCTCTATTCCAATTTATGTGGAATTAGCACATTTGCCATAGACAAACATTTAATTTTTTGCTCGTAATTTTTTTAAGTTCATAAACACATACATATACATAAATGCATATATCTAGAAAAAAGTTGTTTAGGGGAATTCAAGTGTTAAAATATGAGATTTTTATCAATCCTAAGTGGTTAAGAAAATTGAATAAGGACATTTGGAATGATGATTTAGTGCCTGCTGAATTAATGATCGGGGAAAATCGATATGCAGTAAAAATTTCCTACAGAGGGAATGTCATTAGAGATAAGAAAAAAAAATCTTATCGAATTATTTTCGATAAGCCTTCTGTTGTAGATGGAGCCCATGAAATAATTCTAAATGCGGAATACATTGATGTTACTATGAGCAGAAACAAACTCTCCTTTGATTTATTTAATAGGATCGGTGTTTTGGCCCCCCACTCGAAGCATGTTCTCCTCTATATTAACGGATATTGTAAGGGCATTTACCTAGAGATTGAATCTGTCGACCAATATCTACTAGAAAAAAGAAATTTACCAACAGGCCCAATTATTTATGCGACCAATAATCGGGCAAATTTCTCATTACTAACCAAAAAGAAAGAACTGAAAACCCGGTTGAGCCAGGGCTATACTTTAAAATTTGGTACGAACGAAGATATAGAGGAATTAGAACAATTTATTGCCATGATTAACACTTTTAGTAATGAAGATTTTGAAAAAGAAATTCCTAAAGTACTGGACGTCGATCAATATCTAAAATGGGTAGCTGGAGTTGTTTGTACCCAAAACTATGATGGTTTTATTCATAATTATGCTTTATATAAAAATAGTAAAACACAATTATATGAAATCAGCCCATGGGACCATGATGGCACTTGGGGACGAAATATACGCGGCCGGTTGATGGAATATGACTATGTTCCATTTACTGGATATAACACCCTTACAGCAAGGCTCCTTCATCTTACACGATTTAAGAGACAATACAAGGATATCCTATCAAATATCTTAGAAAATGATTTTACTTTTAAAGTTCAAGAGCCTATTATTAATAATCTTTTTGAGACATTAAAGCCATACATGAGCCTTGACCCATATATTACTTCAAATCCCGAAGCAATAGATGAAGAAAAGAAAGTCATTTTTAATTTTATACAAAAAAGAAGTTCCTACATTATGGATGAATTAACAACATTTAAGTAGAAGTATATGGTCTAGTATCATATACTTCTTTTGCTTTTTTCATAATCTATTAATGGAAATAATAGTAATTCAATCTAGTATGTTTAACATGTATGATAGAATTATTAGCGCCTGGAGCGGAAATCAACAGACAAATTTAACAAAGCCAATAAATTAAAAAGCCCTAAATTATGATGTCATAATTTAAGGGCTTTTTGAAAATATCGTTTAACATAGCCTTTTACTTAAAGCCAGAAATTGATTTTGCGTAATCTAATGGAGCTGTAACAACTTTTAAATACAATTGCTTATCTGAATTTATTAATGCTATATGATCTTTTAATGGACTGATGGTTATCAGCCATAATTTCTGTGTCTCATCTAAAATCATTTGTATACCCATTTCAGCGTAGTTCCCGCCGGATTTTTCTAGATTTTTACAAAGATAGATACAAAACTCAATGATTTCCTGTTCCTTTAAAAAAACCTCTCTTTCGTCCATTTGAAATAATTTCCTAAAAGCATCTCTGCCATTTATTGTGAATGCTGTTTTACTGGAAAAAGAAGGTGTACTGCCAATTTCACTAAGTTGAGCAGCGATATAGGAACATTTCCAATCCATCCTTGCATTTTTTTGCATCATAACAATAAAATCTACCCAACGATGATCGTATCTCTTAACAGGCACAGCTTGCTGAACTAGATGTACTCCATTGGATAACAAGCCGTTTAGAAATTTTTTTGCTTCATCATAGCTATCAAAATTATTTTCCATTGAAAAATAATCGATGAATCGATATTTTTCACCCGTTTTTTCTACCTTAAAAAAATTTTGTCCCTTGCCAGCTTCGACAGGTTTAATATATGCGGATCCAAATTCCGCCAACAGCTCATCGAGGTTTTGTATGTCTTCCAATAACACAGTAAATGGCAAGTGTTTTAGAAGTTGTTTATCATCGTGAAGCCATTCCCATAATTCCCACTTATTACATAAATTCGTGTTAACTATAGAATCTCCGAAAATCGAAACCATTTTATCATAATCCGTTTTGTTTACATCAATATGAAGGTATAAGCAATCAGGAAATGGAAATGTACCAAACTTCCAGACAACGTCATCTCCATTACCCTCACCCTGATAATAAAATCCCTCGATGGTTTGATTAGAATAATTAATGCTATCAGATGCACAAATAAAAATGAGGCCCTTAATATGGTCATAGCTTGTAAAATAATTTAAATATTGATTTAATGCCTCAATGGTCATATCCTGTTTTTCCCTAAAAGCAAGAAAACCAATGACAGGACCAATGTGAATATTCCTGCCGTTAATTTTCATTTCATATTGGAGCTGATCAGGGAGTTCAAAAGGTAATTTTAGAGCACTAGCCATTCCAATAACATAATCCGGCAAGTCGTTTTGGAACTCAACGTTAACCTCATGTCTCCACTTGCCAATATTCACGATCATCCTGCGATGCCGGGCTTCCCCGATTTTCAACAAAGCTTCTGGAAGAAGCATTAGTTTTTCGTTTATAGTTGACATTCTTTTTATATATTGACTCATGGCAAATCCTCCGGAAAACCAGCAAGTCTTTTTGCATATAACATATTCAGCCGTTTGATTTGATAAAAAAGTGGTCTGTCATTGATATCAAGAGCGAACAATGGACTAGGATTCAAGTTGTTCATTTCAATAATCCATATGTTTTTCGAGGTGTCAATCGCGATATCTACCCCTAAATTTCCACAATGTACCCCACATTCTTCAATTCGGTCCGCAGCATTAAGTATGATTCTATTAATTTCTTTCCGGAACCTATAAACCTCTTCATCTGACAAACCGAATATTTTTTGAATCGTAATTTCTCCAATTTCAGCAGTACCACCAGCAAGAATATTGGTTACTATGCTGCCTTGCTGTCCATATTTTGCAACCATACACATATCTTCCCAAACACCAGATTGGTTTTTTACCATAACAATACGGAAATCAATTTTTCTGCCCTCATAGGAGATTAAGTCAAGAGCCTGCTGGAGAATAATGGTTTTCCTCTTAAACTGGTCCTTAAAATATGAGTCAAGCTCTTGAATGCTTGAAAATTGCTTTTCATACGGAACACCATTTTGATGATATTCTAACTTCAGTCCATTTATCCCATTTTTTGATACCTTAAATATCCGGTCACCCATGCTGCCATGAACTGGTTTTACAAAGATTTCATTATACATTCCAAGGAGGTAATCAATATCTTCGGCATGATTATAAATCATGGTTTTAGGCAGATAGGGAATGATCTCAGATGATTCACTTAACCATTTATACATCTCCCATTTGTTAAACACATAACTGTTAAAATAACGACTGCCATATACAGTTTGAAAATGATTTCGCCAATCTTTATTGAGATAGATAATTTTAAAAACAGATGCAGGATAGGCGTAAACTCCTGGCTCCCACTTTTTCATTTCCGGATTATATAAATAACCTTCGATTGTCTTTTCAATTGGATTGATTCCTTCGAGTGAGAAGGCTAATGCAGCTCCTCCGATATGATTATAATCATATAAATAATTGGATAAATACTGTACTGTTTCATCCAAACTCGACTTTTTAGATGCTGTAAGGATTCCGATATAAGGCCCGAGTATTATTTCGTTCATCTCCCGGCGAATCTCATAAAGGCAATTCAAAGGGATTCTAAGATGTTCAATGACTTCAACTGATATTTTCAACTCGTTTTCTTCTAAAAAAGAGGATGTTCTAAGCTTTATTTCCAAAGATTGAATACCAAATCGCAGAAACCATTTTTTTCGGGCTGAAATATTATTCCGTTTTGCCATATTCGGATGCATGGTTATGCAGTTTAGTGCATTCAGGTCCGGAATGATGTTGAATTTTGTTCTCATCTTGCACCTCCCTGCCAAAACCTGCCACCTGAGCAGAATATAGAATTGGTTCGTAGCAAATCCGCTGATAAATTCTCTCATCCAACTCTTTAAATCCTTTAAAAGCTGGTCGTACATTCGATTCTATAAACCAAAAATGTTTTTGCTGGTCAAGGGCTAAATCTAAACCAAATTCAGCAAAATGATAGCCTGTTTCATCCATTATTTTGCAAAACTCTAGCGATATTGATAAAATTTCTTTTTCGATTTGATCTATATCCACATCCGCACCGAACGCTAGTTCCAATGCCTCATTTAGGTAAAGCGCCCTGCCTCCGTTCGAAATATTTGTAATCATTCTGCCCATAGGAGCAAGTCTGCACTCGATACCATTACACTGCCATTCATTGCTTGTGTTTTTTTGCATTACAACTCTGATATCCCATGGTCTTCCATCAATTTTAGCTAAATTAATATATGGCTGGATAATATACTCATTTTGCTGGTATATACCCTTACTTAAATATTCCTCTAATTGAGTATAATGAATAATAATATCGTTATATTGTTGATGATCGTGAATTTTTATCCATCCGTTGGGTTTCTCAGTAATTATTGATATGCCTCTGCCTCTAGAAAGATTTTTGGGTTTTAGTATCACATTTTTATATAGTTTTAGAAACCTTGAAAGATTTGATATGTTCAATATTTCGGTTTCAGGGATTATGGGTCTTAGGGATTCATTATCCTTTATTCGACTGTATAACTCCCATTTATCAAATCTAACGTCATTAAAAACCTTCCAATTTAACTCATCTTTATACTGATTTACAAAATTATTCCGAGAATTAAAACCTCTTCGATAAACGACAGAAGGTAAAGGCAATTTCCCATACTCCCATTTTTGAGTAACAAAATTAAAAAATTGGCCGTAAATACATTTTTCATTCCAATCAATCGAACAATATCGGAACGCGATGAAGAGTCCACCTACTTGTTGATAGACTCCCATAGCATCCGTAAGCTCCTTCATTCTGCGGTGATGATAATAAAAATGCTGATCACCTAACAAGAAGCCAATTACTGGTCCTATGCGAATCGTCGAATCGGAAAAATACATTTGATATGTGGCCGATGTTTGAAGGAGAAGTTCTTCAATCGTTTCTATAGACATTTGAAAGACTGCTGGATTTTCAAAATGATTTCCTGTTGAAGATAAAACGTCAGGATTTGCTTTTACCGTTATAGAGATTTCTTTTTGTCCAAAGATCAGTTTAGTCTTGGTTTTTAGTTTGTTGGCCATTTCAATTGAAGTGTAAATAATATGTTGGAATTGATTTGAAGTATCCGCAGCACCTCGCTCAACTTTGATCCAATCCATTTGGCTGCACCCTTTTCGTTACATAATTATTCATTTGATAATACAGATAATTAAATGAATTATTGAGAAGTGTTAATTGAGTATCGAAATCTAGGAGTTGAAAGAAGGATTGATCTTGTTCGAAACCGCTAATATGAATCAGATAGGGGCAATTATTTTCGTCGAAAATAAAGTCAAATGTATAACTTCCAATGAATGGGATGTGGAAATCTAAAAACCTGCCGATTTGGATTGAAATATCTGAGAGTTGTTCTTCGTTTACTGGACTTATTAAATCGCGTGTCGCTTCGCTTGATGTAGAATAAGACAACTCTTTTCTCGAAAAAATCCCTTTTTTAACTGCCATAACAGTACTGCACCATTCGCCCTTCTCACTTTTCTGCAGAAATATCTTCGTCTCTAATGGATCATTTCCCATTCTTAAGAGCTCGATCCCTTTGAATAAGATATATTTCTTTTTGTTTATCATTTTTTTTATATAACTAACCAAATCGTCCTTTTTTCGCAATTGCCCATTTTGTCCAATGTAAATCATATAGTCATTGTTCTGAAAATTTTTGATTACAACAGCTTTTGGCGGGAGAAATGAATTTTCCGGCAGAAGAAAAAATGTATCATATTTGTGATCAAAATCGATGAAGGTGGAAGTATTAAATGATTTTGATGGCAAGAGATAAGGCCGAAAGGATGGACAAGATGCTAACATTTCGAAAATGATTCCTTGTATGAATCGATTTACTGGATTTATAACAGTAATAGCCTCCAATTTCCTTAAAATGCGCATTTTATCAATTTTATCGGCTGTTGAATGAAGAGCAAAATTATAAATATAAGCTGGTACTTTACATGGTCCATGACTAATATTGTCACCTGCAATCATTGTACCGGTAACAACCAGTTCTTCTAAATCCAAATGACCTAATGTAAAGAGAACAATTTTTATATTTTTACTTTTTGACAAATGTCTGAATTGATCGATCATCATCGTATAAAGCTGCTTTTGCTTTTTTTCATGATAAATGAAACCAAAATCAACGGTATCGAGTTGCACGGTCTACACCCCTTTTGTTGCAACGGGTAACAAAGTCAATACTTTATTTTATGAAAAGGATTCATAAATGTATGCCCAAAACCGAAAACCATTAGCAAAATCTGTTAAATAAAATCTAGGACTTGATAAAGTAGAGTAATTGTATGCAATAATCATAGTATTAAGGCATGATTATAGGATTTTGAGGCGGTAGAACATAACTCTTCGGAATTACTGGCCCTTTATCTTTATGACCAGAAATTTTCAAACCAGGAGTCCATGAGCCTTCCGGAAGTATTCGTTGGGCATTATAGAAATGCTTCCCATACCAGTGTTTATATTTACTGATAATCCCGATGGCCGTTGGTGCGCCTGTTGCTGTGCAAATTACCGTTGGTTTCCCGTCCAGTTGCCCCATATATATTCCAACATGACCGATGAAATAGGTTCCGTCAGCTCTTTCCTTCCACCACGTTAAAATATCACCCAGCCGCAGATTTTCCACACCATCAAGCCTCCAATATGAATCAACCAGTTTAGGATGGACACCTTCAACTCTCCGCCCAATTCCAATTGATTCATATTTTTTGGAGACCCCCGATAATTTAAAACCAAAATCACCAAAAACTAATTTGGCAAATCCAGAGCAATCGATCACTCCATGGGAATGATAGCCATTATAGCCGCTTCCATACACAGTATAGCCATGATGCATATACCAGATTGCTCTTTCCACAATTTGGTCAGCCAGACTGCCTTTTAAATTTCGATAGGTTTCCCGATACTTATCAACCTTCACCAATTCTTTTCGCACATAGTCCTTGTAATTCTTTTTGTACTTAGCGATTGCTTCTTCTGTAGTTAATAAGACAAAGGAGACACTCATTACTTAACTCCTTATTAAAGATTAGGATTCTATAATAAACGGATGTGTATCTTCATTTAAGCATTTAATAATTCTTTCTTTATACGTTTTCCAGGTTACTTTATTTAATGCCTCTTCAATAGGAAAATAACCAGCATCCAAGGCATCATCCCCTCCGCTTACCTCGCCGCGGAATGGGCTGCCTAAAAAAAGAACCGTACATCGGCTGTTTTTTACATCTTGAATCAGTCCGCACATTTTCGACAACTGAATCTCGATCCCAGCCTCCTCCTTCACTTCCCTTATGGCTGCTGAATGTAATGATTCCCCATTATCTACGTACCCCCCAGGGAACTCCCAGCCTCTTTTCCAATTTTTCACCAAAAGAATCTCATTTTGATTATTTAGAATTGCAACTGAAACAGCTAACCTATGTTTAGGAAATGCCATTTATCTCGTTCCTTTCAGGACAATAACCTATTTTTATAAAATATTGTTCGAGAAGATCTATAAATTTTTCCATATCAGTACATGTAATTTCCCCAATATTTGCAACTCGAAAGGTATTCTGTCCTTCAAGCTTTCCTGGATAGATTGTAAATCCTTGATTATAAAAATAATCATGCATATCTTCAAAATCATAGCTAGGGTGATCAGGGTCAACAATCGCAGTTATGATACGGGAATGATGTTCCTTCCTCACTAAATGGGATAATCCTAGCCTTTCTATGCCTTTCATAAGAACATCCCATGTCTTGGTATATCTCTCATACCTCCTCCCAACTCCCTCAATGATCACTTCTATGATTGCTTGTTTAAGAGCATAAAGTGTCTGAACAGGAGGAGTGAACTGCAGTTGCTTCGTTTTTAAAAAATGGCGATACTGTGAATAAAGATGAAGATACAAGTTCCTTGGTTTAAGGTGCTGGGTCTGAACCAAATCGGCCGTGTTGGCAATAACGAAACTTACACCAGCCATGCCTTGCAGGTTTTTGTTAGAAGAGGCGGCCAGATAGCTAATATTCATTTGCTCCATGTCGATTGGGATAGCCGCAAATGAGCTCATAGCATCGACAATCAATTGAATGTCATAAATTCTGCAAATACGTCCAATTTTCCCGATATCATTTAGCAGACCGGTTGTGGTTTCGTTATGAACCACGCATAAATGAGAAATTTTCATAGTTGCTTTTTGAATGAAATCCTCTAAGGCAATTAAATCTATCTCTTCATGCGAACTACTTTTATATTCAAGGTAATTCAGCCTATAAACTTCTGCTATCTGACACATCCTTTTTCCGTAAGAACCGTTATTAATGATAAGCACGGCTTCATCACCAATAACAGAGCTTAATATCGACTCAACCGCTGCAGTTCCAGACCCTCCAAACAATACGGTAGTATAATTTGTCGGATCTGCAACCAATTTTGTAAGTTCAGTTGAGATCATTTCCATTACTTCACCGAATTCTTCTTCTCTCGGACAAATGTCTGGAACAACCTGGGCAAATTTTACAGTATCAGTCGTTGTAGCAGGACCAGGATTTAATAATATGTTTCTATTTACGGACGGAAAATTCTTTTCTTTCATTTTAACCATTGGATATATAAATTGCTTTGCTCCAAGCAAATGCGCTTCATTGTCAATTTCACACCAGATTAAATGATCCAGCTTATCAACAGATAATTTCATTTGTTTCGATATGCCAATTAATGCCGATTCATAATCCAATAATGGATTTTCTATAAAACTAGACTTGGCATAGTCACACATTGCGAGAAAAGCTTGATGGGAAATCTTTGAGATTCCCGTTAACTCTGCGTCAATTGACTTAAGATCATGTCGGTTTTTAGACATATTTACTAAATGCTGATTTTCATCGATTTCAAGAAAAACTTCATCATTAGAATTTGTAAAACCACTTGCTAGGATGACGTCTGGCTTTTTCTGCTGAACTAAATGATCTAAAGCCTGTTTTTCATAGATAAGATCACTTTCCAGAAGAAGGAAGTCCTCGGAAACGTGCCCCCTCACGTTATAAAGAGTATACATACTGCCCGTTGTTCTATATTTATCATTCCGTACACAGTGAATTTGTGGATATTTTGTAGTCAGCTGCTCATAGACTTCAGACAAATGCCCTGTTCCTATGATAATCGTCTCTATACCTGATTGAAGTAACTTTAAAATAGATTGCTCAATAATGGGCTTGTCATCCAATTTTAGAAAACCTTTTGGCAGGTTTTCTGTTTTTTCACCTAGTCGGGTTCCCATACCCCCAGCTAAGATAACGGCCGTTTTAACCATTCAGGAACACCTTCAATCTCTCTTTTATTTCATGTGGCTTCATTTTAGGTCTTCCTAGATTTTCTTTTGATCCTTTTGCAATGTTAATATAAAGGAAGGTCAGTTGTTTGTCTTTCTTCCAAGCATTTATTTGGGCTTCTAATTCTGTCAGGTTATGGATGTGAATAGAATTTGAGTAACCGGAGGCTGCAGCAATGTCAACGAATTGTACATTGTGGGATACCGTGAGCTGTCCGCCCGTAGAATCATGAGTATTATTATCTACTAGAATATGAAGCATATTTTTGGGAGCGTAGTATCCATTAGTTGCAAGACTTCCCATCCGCATCAAAAGGGCCCCATCTCCTTCAATGACAACAATTTCATGATCCTTTTTAGTTATTGCAAGACCGAGGCCAATCGAACTTATACAGCCCATTGAACCAACCATATATAGGTTATTGGATGAATCTTCAACTTCATAAAGCTCTCTTCCCGTTTTTCCTGTAGTCGCTAATTGTACAGTTTTTTCTCCTTTTAATGAATTAATCAGTTTTAATGTTTCAAATCTTGTAGGAAATTCATTTTCATTAGTTTTCATTATTTTGATCTTATTTTGGTTTGAAAGTTGTTTTTGATCGTTTAAGGGTTCTTTCTCAAACGTATTTTTTTTCACAACAAAAAAGAAAGATTGATCGTTTTCGAAAAAAGCATTGGCCCTCACTAATTGCTTCTTTACCTCGTCGAAATCACTTGATAGATACTCCCATTTAATATTCATTAGGTCCAGCATTTCTGTCGTAATACAACCCATTAACTCATGTTGGGGTTCATCTGGGATACCTGGCTCCCCTCTTAGGCTGACAAAGCCAAGAACTGGAAGCCGGAAGGGGAAATTTAGGGAAACCAATGGCGAAACGGCATTGGTTAACCCAGAATTTTGCATGAGAACAACTGGTTTTTTTCCACCGAGATAAGCTCCTGCAGCAATAGCAACTACTTCTCCCTCATTGGTTGCTGCAATATAATCACAATCATTAATCGCATAGTTAATTAAATTCTTTAAAAATGAACAAGGGACACCTGTGAAAAAATCAAAACCATGCCTTCTTAATTCATTGCCAAATTCTTTAGTGCTTATCAAACAAATCACCTGCTTTATGGAGATCTATAATTGTATCAATATCAAGCCAAGATCCCTTAATATATTTCACGGCAATTGGATGTGAAAGACTAATGTGATTAAAGAGGTCCGCCATGGTCAGTTGTTTAAAGTTTTCTCTTTCGGATAAATCCGCAAGAGCTTTTTTTACAATGTTAGAACCATTTTTGTTTATCTTCCAAAGGCCGATAAATTCCCCATGGATTTCTTTATCTTTTAAGTCACCGGACATTTTCGTAAATTTAACAGTACTGGAATATAGCTTTTTGGAGTATGGTGTGGAAGTGGATACTAAGTCGCGATCATTGGTGATGGTTTCTACATCTGCGTCTACAATGAGGGTAATGTCACTCATATCATTTAAGAGGTCGTTAAGAATATAATTTTTAAAAATGATATCTCCATAGCTTATGATAGTATTTTCTTTAATTTTTTCCCGAGCTAGATATAAGGAATAAAGTTCCGTCGTTTCCGAATATAAATCATTATCAATCACTGAAAAATTAGCTGCAGCAACTCTGTCTTTCGCAAATCCCCTGACTACGGAAATATCCTTAATACCAACCTTGTTAAATTCGTCCACCTGGATTGATAGAATTGGCCTTCCCCCAACCTCTAATAAGGTTTTTGGGATTTCATCAGTCAACTCTTCCATATCCCCGCGGCTCGCTGCCAAGATGACTGCATTTACGTTCTTCCCAGAGGCAGGTAGATATCTTTTTTCCGCTCTCTTTAGCTCATCCGCTCCCTGTATGCGAAATACTTCATCAACAGAAACAACCTGTTTTTCAATATTGATTAGACTTTCTTCTTCAAAGATTTGCTTTGTGGTTTTTTGCATGGCTGTTATCGCTGATCTTAGATTATGATTTGCCCATATAACAAGGTTAGCACCCAATTCTCTGAATTTTTGGGTTGGAACTGTATAGTATTTCGTTGGTACAAGCACGACTGGCAGTCTGCCTCCCCACTCCTTCATAAAGGCCTCAATCTCAGTTATATCGCTTCTCTTGCTATGCATTAGGATGGCATCGGTTCCGGCCTGGCGATATGCCTCGGCCCTCCTAAGCGCCTCACTAAGTCCCCAGCCGGCAATAAATGCCTCAACTCGAGAGACGACAACAAAGTCATCATCCATTTGACTATCCTTCATTGCTTTAATTTTGCCGCAAAATTCTTCTATATCGGCTAAGGGCTGTGTCTCTCCACCGATAAAAGAATTAGTTTTTGGGAATAATTTGTCCTCAATACAAACTCCGGCAATTTGTCTGGACTCTAATTTTTTTACAAGTCGTCGCGCATTATTAAAGTTACCGTATCCTGTGTCACCATCGAGAAGAATGGGAATGGAAGTGGCTTCACTCATAAAGTCCAGCGTGTCGAGAACTTGTGTCCATGATGCTTCGTTATTATCACGAACTCCCATTGAAGCTGAGATGGATAATCCGCTCCCCCAAATTCCTTTGAAGCCCGCTTCTTCAACAATTTTTGCTGATAAACCATTGTGGGCCTCCATAATATATTCCAATTCGCTGGAACTAATTAAGTTTCTTAATTTTGTTGTCTTCTTCATTGCTATCTCCCTTTCAGTTGTAAACAAATCATTGGCCTTTATCCAGGATTTTTTGCTTTAACTCTTTGAAGGAATCCTGGACCATGACTCGGTGGGGTATTTTCATCAGAAGGGCAGTATTTTGATTTAAATACTGTTCAATTAATTGATAAATTTCTATACCATTTTGGCAAAAATGGACTTTACTAGGGTCCATGCCGATTTCAAGTGCTTTTCTGCCGATTTCTGTTGCTTCATCGCCTACAATTATGAGATGATCAAGTTTTGTTTCGACTGCTTTCTCTCCCATTCTTGCATACTGCTCCAGCGCATATATACTCTCGCCCAACTGAGGCATATAGCCTAAAAGGGCGATTTTCATTTTTGTACTTGAAGTTTCTTGTAATACTTCGAGGGCAGAGGCCATAGAAAGAGGAGCAGCATTCCATGTATCGTCAATTATCGTGCACCCGCCTGCTCCAATATGGAATTCCAAATGTTCGTTCATTTGTTCAAATGATGACATTCTCTCACAACATTCCTTTACATCCATTCCTGCAGAGGAAGCTGCTGCAATGGATGCAAGGGCATTATAGACATTTGGTTTGCCGTATCCGGGGACAAAAACAGGAAAAGTTTGATTTTGATGAGCCAGTAAAAATTTCATTCCACCATCTTCATATCGAACATCCTTAGCCTGAAAGTGGCACCCATCAGTGAAGCCGAAATAAATGACATGCTGATAACTATTTACATCCAAAACTTTTTTTATGTTCTCATCATCTGCGTTCAAAATGATGATACCAGTTTGAGGATCCAGCCCATTTATGATTTCTGCTTTTGCCTTCATATAGGCTTCTGGTGTTTTGCTGTCTGTTAGGTGGTATACGTCAATGTTTAGAAGGATTCGTATTTGAGGTTGGAAATATTGGATTGTATTCGTTAGGTAACCAGGTGAGGCAACAGGCATTTCAAATACGGCTGCCTCTGTTTCATCATCAATTCCAAGCAAATATTTCAAATTGAGTGCTCTTTGATTGTTGCTTAGAAATGTAGATTGGACTTTATAACGTTGTCTTAAGATATGTTTTACCATTTGTTTTGTTGTTGTTTTTCCGCACGTTCCTGTGATACCAATAACAGGTATCTGAAAAAGCTGGCGATAATAGGAAATAAAATTCCAGTATGCTTTTTCAATATTCGAAACTTTTATGATAATAAGATCCTCTGACAAATCTTTGAATTTATCAGGGAGTTCAGTCACCACCACAACAGATTTGTATTTATTAAATAATTTCTTTTCAATTTTCATATCATGATAGCGATAAAAAAGTAGGGTAAAGTCTTTTATTTTTTTTGGTCGATAAACAACATTCTGAATCAAAGGGTTCCTCGACCCCTTAACATTGGTAACGCCTATCTGTTCAAGAATATCTTGGAGAAATAGAGGTTTCATACCGTTCCCCCCTCATGATTCAATGATTTTTGATTTTAGCTCTTGAAATGAATCTTGAATCATAACTCGATGGGGAAGTTTAAGAAGTATTGTCGAATCCTGGTTCAAATATGGTTGAAGAATTTGATAGAGTTCATTCCCATCGTTAGAAAAGAATACATTACTTGGGTCCATCCCAAGTTCTATTGCGCGACTTCCAATTTTTTTTGCCTGATCCCCAACAACAATAAGTAAATCCAAATTGGCATCGAATGCCCTGCCACCCATCTTGGCATACTCTTGCTGTGCATAATCTCCATCGCCAAGCTGAGGCATATATCCTAAAAGCGCAATTTTTCTTTTGGAATCTGGTATTTCATCCAATACCTGAAGGGCTGATGTCATGGAAATGGGTGTTACATTCCACGTATCGTCAATGATCGTTGCCCCTCCCACCCCATTCTTGAACTCCAAATGTTCAATCATATGGTTGAACGTTGCCATATCTTCGCAGGCCTCTTTTATTTCTACGCCTGCACTCGAAGCAGCAGCAATGGCAGCAAGTGCATTATATACATTATGTTTTCCACTTCCAGGTACGAAGACAGGATAGGATTGATTCTGATGAAGGAGTGTAAACCGAATACCTTTAGAATCGGCAGTCACGTTTTCCGCTCGATAGTGACAGCCCTCACTTAAGCCAAAATATTGAATAATTTTTGAGTACCTACTTACATCAATTTTTTTAATGTTCGGATCATCACCATTTAGGATCAGTGTTCCATGCACTGGATCTAAATCATGAAGAATTTCGGCTTTTGCTTTCAAATAACGTTCTGGTGTTTTACAGCCCACTAAATGATAGACATCAATGTTTAATATCATCCTTATATTCGGGCGAAAATATTTCAAATAGTCCAGAATATCGCCAGGGTAATCTACACCCATTTCAATAACAGCTGCTCCAGTATTCTCATTAATTCCAAGTAAATATCTGTGACTTCGCTGCCCACCATTAAAGCTTTTATAGGTTGCTTGGACTGTATAACGTTTTTCAAGGATATGTTTAAGCATTTCCTTCGCTGTTGTCTTTCCTGCAGTACCTGTGATTCCAATTATCGGGATACTGAAAAGACTTCGATAATAATCAATGAACCTCCAGTAAGTATCATCAATGTCATCCACTTTAATGATCGTAATTCCATCTCCAAAGCTGGAAAAATCCTTTGGTTTTTCTGTTACAACAATTACAGGAGTTGATTTTCTAAATAACGCGGAGTCAATTTTAGATTTTGTATATATATCGATGAGAAGGGTATTAGGGCCGACCTTTGAAGGTTTGGTAACTACATTTTTTATAAGAGGATTACCCTCTCCCTGTACCAATTCACCACCAATTATCGGGCTAATCTCATTTAAATAAAGTTCTTTCATCTCCTGCTCCTTTCTTCATATTTTTATATAGTTCAAAATTAGCCAATCATTCTTTATAAATATGAGCAAGAAAGAATGCTTATGAGCAGACGTTTTTTTATTCCTAAACAAAAGATATTCCATAGGAGTTCATTTTGTGTAGGAGAATCCTTTTTTTCTATAAATTTATTAAAATACTGTTTTAGTTTATGACCGATCGTAATTACTTGCTATACGTGTTAACCAAAATCCAAAGAAAAGAATAAGTTTATTAATATCCCCTTTTCCAAATAGAGCTGACAAGCTCCATTTCTTGAATTGAATATATAGTTAAATATCATATACGTTTTTTTGCCTATTTTTTTCAAAATGGGTAAAAAAAGGCTACTTGTTTAGTACAACATCACACCGTGATACATATTGATGTAGTGTAAATGTTTATTTAATTTAAAGGAGGAAAATACTTTTATGAATAAAGACATGATGAAGTCTTTGGTCGGAAAAATTATAAAAATTGACCGGGGTGGTCCAGAATCAAGAATTGGAAAGTTACTGGATGTCAATGAGGATCATCTTGTTCTTCTCACAGAAGATGAAGGTGTGGTTTACTACTACACGCATCATATTAAAAGTGTGACGGAGAATGCAAAGGAACAACTGGAATTTAACATTGAAGTTCCTGAGGGTTTTACGTACAAACAAGCAGACAACTTCCATGGTCTGTTGGATCAATTAAAGTTCCAATGGGTCAAAATTAATCGCGGCGGTCCAGAAAAATTAGAAGGTGTCCTAAGCGATATTAATAATGATTTCGTTTCCTTAATCAATAAGGAGGAAATTGTTCGCCTTTCCATGTACCATATCCGCAATATCAGCTATGGATTAAAAATTGAAAAGGCAGAGGAAGAAAAATCAGATAACCAAAATAGCCAAGAAAAAATGTCTTCTTCTGACAAACAATCATCAAAACAACGAGTCGTAAAGTCCGAATCCTCAAAAAGCCAATATGCAAGATAATTAAAGATAAGAACCTTGTCGCTTCTCGAAGGAGAAGCGACAACATTATAAAAGGAGGATTTTTAATGGGTGGAAATAATTTTTCATCGACATTAGATTTATTAATTGGATTTAACGTAAATCTATACGTAGGTGAAGAAGTATATAAAGGAAAATTAATTGGAGTCGAACCCGATCATGTCATTTTAGAAAATGAAAACAACTATATCTTCTATTATAGTCTCGATCAGGTTCAAGCAATCACGAAGAATACGAAACAATTTCAAGGCGAAGATACAGAAACTGAATTCTTAAAAACACAAAGCTTAACGGAAGTATTGCATTCACTGAAACAATCATGGGTAACAATTTTGTGCTTAAACAAGCGGTCATTTAACGGTATATTGAGCCATGTTGATTCAGATTATGCTACATTGATTAGTGGTGAAGAAAGAATTTTAATTAAGTTAACCCATATTTCAAATATTTTAAAAGGTTTTATCCAAAATAATGATAACTCCAACTCCAATCAATCTGAAAAACAGGAAAATGTAAAAGCAGAAGATAATAAAAAGGAAAAGAAAGCGGAAGTTACCGCACAAGTGACTTCCACCGAATCTTCAAAACAAACGGTGGCCTCTTCATCAAAAGAAAGCAAAGCAGAGAACAAATCCGAAGAAAACGTTAAAGTTGTATCGGAAGAAAACGATCAACAAACAAAAGTTTGGTCTCAATCCATTAAGAATGTCACTAAAAAGTTAAATGAGGTTACAACTCAAAAAATCAACAATGAAATTAGAAAGCCTAAAGAAGA
This sequence comes from Neobacillus sp. DZ-9, assembly GCF_059587065.1. Taxonomy (NCBI): domain Bacteria; kingdom Bacillati; phylum Bacillota; class Bacilli; order Caryophanales; family Bacillaceae; genus Neobacillus; species Neobacillus sp. DZ-9. Next base: position 385,789 of record NZ_JCAIOL010000005.1, on the reverse strand, counting down.
ACAAGTTCAAAACATCCAAAAGCAAGAAAAACCACGAGCAGCTGAGAACAAATACACGCACATCAAAGAAGAAAAACCACGAGCAGCTGAGAACAAATACACGCACATCAAAGAAGAAAAACCACGAACAGTTGAGAACAAAAACATCCACATCAAAGAAGAAAAACCTGCAGCTCAAAAAGTAGTAACAGAAGCAAAAGTTATAAAAGAAGCAAAAGTTGTAAAAGAAGCAAAAGTTGTAACAGAAGCAAAAGAAGCTCAGGTGACGCAAAAACAAGAACCTATCGCACCAGTTTATAAAGCTAAAGAAATCGTTACTGTACCTAAACAGGCTGCGGAAGAGAACAAGAATGAAACTGCTCAGAATAAAAAGGATGAGACAAGAAAAGTGGAACAGCCAGTCAGAGGCTTCCGTTTTGCTGGTGAACCTGCAACATCAAAGGAAATCGAAAGAACTTCATTCTTCTCCGGATGGCCAAATAGAAGTAATAAGACAAGATTCTAACTCGCAAATTCATAGCTTATGAAACCATATATGAAGTATCCCAAAAATCACTGCGATTTCACTAAACCTTTTAGCATCCTAAGACATTTACAAAATAGTGTTGGGTATGAAATATTTTCAATTCATCGCAAATCCATTTCAACCCAGCTCTTTTTGTAAATTGAAATTAAAAGGAAAGGATGTGAGTTGATGAATTTAAAAGACAATATCGGTAAATATATTAAACTAGAAATCTCTGGAAAAAAGTTTATAAGTGGAATACTCTGTGATATCGGCAGTGACCTATGGGTTGTTTACAATGGATATGATTACCTTTACATTCCAACTATTCATTGTCAAAACTGGCAATTTTTGAAACAGGATGAAATAGATGAAATTAACCTAAATGACGATTTGGCGCCAATATACAATCATAATGAAGAAATTTCATTAAGAAAAACCCTAACAGCAGCAAAAGGCATTTTCACAGAAATTTATGTAACAAGTAAACAAGCACTCCATGGGTATATTATTAGCATTATGAATAACTATTTTGTTTTCTACTCCCCCATTTATAAAACAATGTTTATCTCCCTTAACCATCTAAAATGGTTGATTCCATATACAAACAATCAACGACCTTATGGATTAAGCAATTCTAATCTTCCAGTAAACCCTAGCAACCTTACCTTTGCCAGATCGTTTGAAGTCCAAATTGAAAAATTAACGGGAGAGTTGATTGTATTCAATATTGGTGAAAATGAGAATGTAATCGGAAAAATCCAAGGAATCAAGAATAATTTTGTTGAATTAATTAGCGCTAAAGAAGACCCAGTTTATGTAAATCTTCAGCATATTAAAACGGTTCATATGACATAAAATCCTCAAATTATTTTTGGCAATGAATGAAACAAGCTTATTAATTCAATAACTTAAATAGAGTGTCTAAAATGACACTCTTTTTAAAGGAATTTTATTTATTTTTCACATAAACGGTTTCGGACTTATTTGGGACACGCAAGTATAAGCGTTCAAAGGATATTCCAAATAAAAAAGAAACCAGATACATGGAGCCAATCATGTCAAAAACAACATGCTGCTTGACAAACAGGGTCGATATGATAATTAACCCACCTGTTACATGAATACATAAATTGTTTATCAGATGCTTATTTTTTATATGAAGTGAAGCAAGCATCACCGCAAAGGTTGTAAGTACATGGATACTTGGGAAACAATTATAGGGACGGTCCTTCTTATAGATCCATTGAACCAAGCTGGTTAATAGATCATTTCCTTCAAGGTCAGGCCTCGGTACGGTTGTTTGGAAAAAGAAATAAATAATGAAGCAAATAAACTCAGCAACAACCATTAATATTACAGTTTTAAGATATACCTTTGTATCCTTAAAACAAAAATAGACTAAATAAAAAAAGATGTAACCATACCACAAAATGTATGGAATGATAAATATCGATAAGAACGGAATGGCATGATCAATTGGAGTTGAAAGGTCCACTCCCTTTTGTGCCCGGAGATTTAATAATTGATATATCTTGGCAAGGAGAGGAATCACCAACATGAAAAGCAAGTAGGGTGCTTTCTTCAAATGATTTTTCACGCAGTCACCCCCAAATTACTAATATAATAGTTTACTCAGAATGAAGTAAAAATTTGAAGCTTATTTAAGCGGTTTATAGTTTTGAGCGTACTATTTCCGCCTCATTTACAATCTGATTGATTAGGTCACTAGCACGTAATTTCCGAGCAAGCCTCGGGCTTTGGCCAGCCCAAAGTGACATATATTCGGGATTTCCCGTTGCTGCTGAGTTCTTTCTTATCGCTTTAGTTAATTCGTTTTGTATCGGATAGTCTGGCAATCCATCTTCATAATTGGACAATTTTTCAATGAAGCGATTGTTTACACCTCTGGCCATTTTTCCTGAAAAGGCTTTGGTAACTACAATTTGCTCCTCAGTTGCTTGAATAATCGCTTCTTTATGAATTTTGTTTGCACTGCTTTCTTCGCAAACAAGAAATGCAGAACCCATTTGGACCCCAAGAGCACCAAGGGATTTCGCAGCAATGAATCCTCTTCCGTCCATGATTCCGCCAGCTGCAATAATAGGAATGCTAAGTTGATCAGCCACCTGTGGGAGTAATGACATTAAGCCTATTAAGCTATGTTTATTTTCATTTTGAAAGGTCCCGCGATGGCCACCTGCTTCTGTCCCCTGGGCAACAACAGCATCCATCCCTGCCTTTTCATTAATAAGGGCTTCTGATACCGTTGTGGCAGTTCCGATTAAGACGACCCCGTTTTCCTTAAGTTGATTAACCATTTCAAGCGGTGGAATCCCAAAAGTAAAGGAACAAATAGGCACATTTTCATCCAATATAATATTTAATTGTTCATGAAAACTTTGTAGATCTTGTTCGAAGCTTGGAAGTACGGATTGGTCCTCAGCACCTAGTTCTTCCAATATTGGCTGTAATAATGTTTTGGCATGATGCAGATTTTTTTTATCAGCTTCATATATTGCAGGTACGAATACATTTACACCGAATGGTTTATCAGTTAACTGCTGAACTTCCTTTATCTGAAGCCGGACTTGTTCAGGACTCATATAACCGGCTCCAATCATCCCAAGGCCGCCAGTGTTGGAAACCGCGGCCACTAACTCAGAGGACGTAATCCCCCCTGCCATCGGTGCTTGAATAATTGGATATTTAATCTTTAGCAATCTCGTAAAATCATTTTCCCACAAGACATTCGGCCCCCTTGACCCGATTTTACTTCTAATATTTCCCTATATAAATTTTATCATTGTTTTTATGTGGAGCAAGAATAAATTATTTCAGGACTAGTTTGTTATTGTGATATGATTGACCCATCTGAGATTAAGTTGGTGAAAATGTGGAACGGATTGTTCTATTTGATGGGGTCTGTAATCTTTGTAATCAAAGTGTTCAATTTATTTTAAAACGGGATGCCGATAAAGCCTTTAAATTTGCTTCGCTCCAAGGTGAAACCGGTCAAAAGCTTCTGAAACAATACGGCTTAAATACCGCTCTGAATAGCTTTGTACTCATCGAAAACAATAAACCATACCTAAAGTCAACTGCTGCATTAAGAGTTTGTATGAACTTAAAAGGTGCATGGAGATTATTTCCCTTCTTTTTAGTCATCCCTAAACCCATTAGAGATTTCGTCTATGATGTAGTCGCCATTAATCGTTATAAATGGTTTGGTAAAAAAGAAAGCTGTCTGCTACCTGCTCCCGAATGGAAGGACAGGTTTTTGGAGTGATCTACTTTATTGGTAGCGGAAAAATTTTTTTCAGACTCAAGGGCTGTATGGGTCGTCCATAGTGACCGTGGGGCTTCTTTTTTCGGAATCAGGGGCATTATGAACCGTCCTTAGTGACCATGGGGCTTCTTTTTTCGGAATCAGGGGCATTATGAACCGCCCTTAGTGACCGTGGGGCTTCTTTTTTCGGAATCAGGGGCATTATGAACCGCCCTTAGTGACCATGGAGCGACTTTTTTCAGAATCGGGGGCATTATGAACCGCCCTTAGTGACCATGGGGCTTCTTTTTTCGGAATCAGGGGCATTATGAACCGTCCTTAGTGACCATGGAGCGACTTTTTTCAGAATCGGGGGCATTATGAACCGCCCTTAGTGACCATGGGGCTTCTTTTTTCGTAATCAGGGGCATTATGAACCGCCCTTAGTGACCGTGGGGCTTCTTTTTTCGGAATCAGGGGCATTATGAACCGTCCTTAGTGACCGTGGGGCTTCTTTTTTCGGAATCAGGGGCATTATGAACCGCTCAAAATACCTTCAAAAAAAATCAATGCCATCAAACTAAGAATGGCATTGATTTTTTTTATTTAAGATTTTGGATGATTCAAATCCCAAATGATGCCGAAAGCGTCTTTTACTTTTGCATATTTTGCACCCCAAAAAGTATCCTGTAGTTCCATAAAAACGGTACCTTTTTCACTTAGTGCGTTATAAATTTTTTGAATTTCTTCTTCGCTATCTAATTCTATTGCCAAGGAGATATTACTTCCTACTGTAACTGGATTGCCTGGAAAAGCATCGGAAGCCATTAAAAATAAATCGTCCTTTTTAAATTGTGCGTGAATTATTCTGTCCGCTGCCTCAGGAGGTGTCGGGTAATCTGCTTCTCCATATGTTTGCACGTTTATTACTTCCCCGCCAAATACTTCTCGATAATACTCTAATGCTTCTTTTGCATTGCCATCAAACATCAAATAAGGTGTAGCTTGTCCCTTCAAATTAAACACTCCTCTAAATTTAATACCACTTTATCATTCGATTATTCTAAGTAAAATTCCTTTGTTGAAATAACAAATTTTCGAGTCAACAATAGACTATTTTTTCTATTTATCATTTTTCTATACCTTTATGAAGTAATTAGCTACGAACCCTGATAAGATGCTTTATGAAATTGGCCAATATATTTAAAAAGCAACTTCCCATCTCCAAGTATTTCAGCAACATTTGATAACTTCAGGAACATCGCTTGGTAAGGTTCAGGAACCCAAATGTAGTGGTGGATGTAATCCGTTAAAACAAAACCGCATTTTTGCCAAAAATGGATTCTTGCTAAATTCTCGGGTGTTGCCTCGGATTCCACTTCAATGACCAAACTATCATAGGTTCCGGAGGTTATTGACCATTCCTTAATATAATTAATCGTTTTCAAACCATAACCTTGGTTTTGATAGTCATGGTGAACAGCTAAATAATCAATCAGCAAGGTTTGGGTATCCTTAAGCTTTCCAGTTAGCGCCATCGATACAACTTGGTCACCGATAAAACCAATATGTAAAAAGCAGATTTCTTTCCGGAACATATTACGAATAATTTTTTCTGGTTTAGCGCCCTTTTCAGCAAATGCGTGATGATAAATAGAACTGACCATTTCCCATGTCTTCTCATCCCACTGATGAATCGTTTCGAATATCACAGGTGGCATTCCTCCATAAAAATGAATAAAGCTTTGCTGCTAATTTTACCAAATAGCCCTCGGAACTAAAAAAAAACCTTTGAACAAAAGTCAAAGGTTCCAACGAGAACTTAGTGGTCAAGGCTAAGCTCTCACATTAGGAGGTCTAAACTCAGAAGAATTTAAACATCTTTATATTACCATTTTCTAAAAATTCTTTCAACACTTCAAAGCTGTAAAGAGCAAAAGTGGTTCGAAAGACTCAATTTAATTTGAATTGCTATTTTTTGTTTCAAAATAATCCGTTGACAAGCTTGTATATACAAGTTAGAATGAAAACGTCATCAAAACTTGTATATACAGGTTACAAATTCTCAGTTTGAAAAGGTATTCAACACCTGTATATCTATATAAAAAATAATGTGAATTGGGTTATTCCCATTCACCAGGGGGAAGTCAAATGGCAAAGTACAAAGATCCTTCAAAAGATTTATTGAAACACATTGGCGGTAAAGAAAACATAGCAGCCGTCACCCATTGCGTAACCAGAATGCGATTTGTACTCAACGATCCTAGCAAAGCTGATGTAAAAGAAATCGAGTCGATCGGACTCGTAAAGGGTACATTTACCCAAGCGGGCCAGTTCCAAGTAATCATTGGAAATGAAGTCTCTAGCTTCTACAACGAATTTGTCAAGATAGCTGGTGTAGACGGAACTTCAAAGGAAGAAGCCAAAAAAGCGGCCAAGCAAAATCAAAATTGGATTCAGCGTATGATGGGTCATTTAGCGGAAATTTTCACACCATTAATCCCTGCTCTAGTAGTCGGCGGTTTAATCCTTGGTTTCCGAAATGTAATCGGTGACATCAAATTATTAGATAACGGCACGAAAACCATTATTGAAGTATCCCAGTTCTGGGCCGGTGTTCATTCCTTCCTATGGTTGATTGGGGAAGCGATCTTTCACTTCCTTCCAGTTGGAATCACCTGGTCCGTTGCGAAGAAAATGGGTGCGTCGCAGATCCTGGGTATTGTTCTTGGTATTACCTTAGTCTCACCGCAATTATTAAATGCTTATGCAGTTGCAGGTGCAAAAGAAATTCCAACTTGGGATTTTGGTTTTGCCCACATTAAAATGATTGGGTATCAAGCACAAGTAATCCCTGCTATTCTAGCTGGATTAGTTTTAGGTTTCTTAGAAACTAGATTGCGTAAAATTGTTCCTAACTCAATCTCTATGATTGTTGTACCATTCCTGGCATTAGTTCCAACTGTATTAATTGCTCACACGATTCTAGGCCCTATCGGCTGGTCTATCGGTTCTGGTATCTCTCATGTTGTATACTCTAGCTTAACTTCAGCATTTGGCTGGCTATTCGCAGCAATCTTCGGTTTTGCTTATGCTCCACTTGTTATCACAGGTCTACATCATATGACAAATGCGATTGACCTTCAATTGATGAGTGAACTTGGCGGAACAAACCTATGGCCAATGATTGCCCTTTCAAATATCGCTCAAGGTTCAGCCGTTCTTGCTATGATCTTTATTAATCGAAAAAATGAGGAAGAAAAGCAAGTATCCATTCCAGCAGCGATTTCATGTTACTTAGGTGTAACAGAGCCTGCGATGTTCGGTATCAACTTAAAATATGGTTTCCCATTCCTTGCTGCGATGATTGGTTCCATGGTTGCAGGCGTTGTATCTGTAGCTAGCGGTGTTATGGCAAACTCCATTGGTGTCGGCGGACTTCCTGGTATTTTATCAATCCAACCAAAACATATGGCTATGTTTGCTATCTGTATGTTAATTGCGATTGTGGTTCCATTCATATTAACGAACATCTTTGCAAAAACAGGTGTTAAAAAGTTTTCTGTAAAAAAATAAAACTCCATTAGGAGGGAGACAGACTCCCTCCTTTTTGACATTAGAATCAAAAAAATTTTAGGTGGGTGTTTGAAATGGCAACATCATGGTGGAGAAACGCAGTGGTATATCAAATCTATCCAAAAAGTTTTTATGATACATCAGGAAATGGTACTGGGGATATCCAGGGTATTATCGAGAAACTCGACTATTTAAAAAATCTCGGTGTTGATGTCCTATGGCTCACCCCTATCTATCAATCTCCTCAGCGTGATAACGGGTATGATATAAGTGATTACTACCGCATTCACGATGAATATGGAACAATGGAAGATGTTGATCGGCTGCTTGAAGAGGCCCATAAACGCGGGCTTAAAATCATTATGGATATTGTCATCAACCATACGTCAACCGAACATGAATGGTTTAAACAAGCAAGATCCTCTAAGGATAATCCTTACCGTGATTTCTATATTTGGAAGGATGGGGTGAACAGCGGACCTCCGACCAACTGGGAATCAAAATTTGGAGGTTCTGCTTGGGAATATGATCAGGATACGGATCAATATTACCTTCACTTATTCGACGTCACTCAGGCAGATTTAAATTGGGAAAATGAAAAAGTTCGCGAAGAGCTTTATGAATTGATGCATTTTTGGCTCAAAAAAGGTGTCGACGGCTTCCGGCTTGATGTGATTAATCTTATTTCCAAAGACCAGCAGTTTCCTCAGGATGACAGTGACGGACGCAAATTTTATACAGATGGACCGCGGATTCATGAGTTTCTTCATGAAATGAATGATAAAGTTTTTTCAAAATACGATATCATGACAGTTGGTGAAATGTCCTCAACGTCGATTGATAACTGTATTGGGTATACCAATCCTGAACGTGAAGAATTAAACATGATTTTCAGTTTCCACCACTTAAAAGTAGACTATCCAAATGGTGATAAATGGACGAGTGCGGAATTTGACTTTCATGCCTTGAAGCAAATTCTTTCCAAGTGGCAGTTGGAAATGAATGAGGGCGGCGGCTGGAATGCCCTTTTCTGGTGCAACCATGACCAGCCTCGTGTAGTATCCCGTTTCGGTGATGACAAAAAATATCACAAAGAGTCGGCCAAAATGCTGGCAACGGCTTTGCATATGATGCAAGGAACCCCTTATATATATCAAGGGGAAGAATTCGGAATGACCAACCCGGACTTTTATTCCATCGACGATTACCGCGATGTTGAATCGATAAATATTTTTAACATCAAGAAAAATGAAGGCCTGGATGAACAAGAAATTATCAAAGTCCTTAAGCAAAAATCCCGGGATAACTCTAGAACTCCTCTTCAGTGGAATGCTAGTTCTCATGCAGGCTTTACAACTGGATCCCCTTGGATTGAAACAGCAGCCAATTATCCAGAGATTAATGCTGAGAACGCACTTCAGGATTCAACTTCCATCTTCTATCACTATCAAAAGCTAATACAATTAAGAAAAGAATATGATGTGATCACGGAAGGTAATTTCGAGTTAATTTTAGATCACGATGAAGAAGTATTTGCTTACGTTAGGACGAATGGGCCGGAAAAGTTACTGGTCATTAACAATTTTTATGCGAACGAAAAGTTGATCACCCTTCCTGCCTACTTACATCTTGATGATTATATTAGTGAAATGTTAATCTCAAACTATACAGATTCCCCTTCACTAAAAAGGGAAGTCCAGCTGCGGCCATATGAGTCGCTTGTGTATCACCTGAAAAAATGAACGGAGAGGTCAACATGACGAACAAGTATCTAACCATATATAACACCATTGTCGAGCAAATCAAGAGCAGTGAAATTCCACCGCAGACGCTTCTTCCTTCTGAAAATGAATTATCCGAACAATTCAACACCTCCAGGGAAACAATTAGAAAAGCGTTGAATTTGCTGTCGCAAAATGGCTATATTCAAAAAGTTAGGGGCAAAGGTTCGATTGTGATTGATCTTTCGAAGTTTGATTTTCCCGTTTCCGGCTTGGTCAGCTTTAAAGAACTGGCACAAAAAATGGGCAGAAAACCAAAAACTATTGTGAATGAGTTTTCCTTAATCAAACCCGAAACCTATATCCGGCAGCAACTTCACCTTTCAAGCAAAGATCTCGTTTGGAAAGTAGTTAGAACGCGGGAAATGGGCGGAGAAAAAATTATTTTAGATAAAGATTTCTTAAGTAAAAAGTATGTCCCCAATTTAACTGAAGAAATTTGTGCGGATTCCATTTATCAGTATCTTGAAAACGACTTAAACATGACCATCAGTTTTGCCAGAAAAGAAATTGTCGTGGAAGAGCCTACCAACGAGGATCGCGCCCTTCTGGATTTGGAGGGCTTTCATAATATCGTTGTAATCAAAAACTATGTTTATTTAGATGATGCAAGCCTTTTCCAATACACAGAATCAAGGCACCGTCCTGATAAATTCCGCTTTGTGGACTTTGCGCGGAGATCGCGGTAATTCAAAAGGAGACCTCTAATATATCAAAGGGATCTCCTTTTTCATGTTTTTTTCATTCAGGTATTGTTTACTGCCAGATAATCTTTCAAAGCGAATTGTAGTGTCCCTTTGAAATCCGCTACCAGGTCCAAATTTATACCCAAATGAATCAATGTCTTGACTATTTCTCTACGTAAACCCGTTAAAACCAAAATTTCCAGAAAATTAATAGGTTAAATTATCCTAGTTCTATATTAATTTTGAAAAAAGAATCCTTAATTAGGTAAAATAATTGTAATTAGTTATGGGGGGATGAGTATGTGCGGTCGGTTCACATTAACAGCAAGTGTCGAGGAAATTATTGAGAGGTTTTTGATCGATTCTTTTTTAGAAGAAGAATTATTTTCGTCCAGTTATAATATCGCCCCCTCACAGTCCGTCTTAGCGGTCATTAATGATGGAAAATCAAACCGAATGGGATTTTTAAGATGGGGATTAATCCCGCCATGGGCAAAAGATTTGTCCATTGGTAATAAAATGATCAATGCCCGTGCCGAAACTTTAACTGAAAAGCCAAGTTTTCGCAAAGCTTTTATGAGAAAGCGATGTCTAATCGTTGCTGATAGTTTCTATGAATGGAAAAGGCATGAAGATAAAACGAAAACACCGATGCGAATTAAACTTAAAACGGATGAATTATTTGCGATGGCAGGTCTTTGGGAGCAATGGAAATCACCAGAGGGTAAATCAGTGTTCTCTTGCTCGGTTATTACAACCACTCCAAATGAATTAATGGAGGATATTCATGATCGGATGCCCGTGATTTTAAAACCCGATGATGAAAATACCTGGCTCAATCCCACTATTTCCGATACTAACTTTTTAAATCAATACCTAGTGCCGTTTGATCAAAATCTTATGGAGGCTTATGAGGTTTCTTCACAAGTAAATTCTCCTAAAAATAACAGCATTAATCTCATTCAAAAAATTTGTTAAAAATTTTTTTGAAAATGGACATGTTCACTACATGCACGTCCATGCTTGTTCATATGATGTATTACCCATAAAAGTTTTCCTTCTTTGGAAAGTGGTTACGCCACTTTCTTTTTTTTATTTTCCTCCCAATTAAAATCCCTTATAATGGATAAAGAATTGGAAAATGGAGAGGAGAATTTGGATGGATCAGATCGTCGATAATTTTCGAAATATTCCTACAACGTGCATTTCAGACGCTATGGATGGATTAAATAACCTCCACCCTTCGATTAAACCGCTTAAGGAAGAATATAAAATAGCTGGACGAGCCTTCACGGTTAAAATTCCGGTTGGTGACAACCTTGCTGTCCTAAAAGCAATTCGGGAAGCAAAGCCTGGCGATATTCTCGTTGTTGATGCAAAAGGTGATCAATATCGAGCGATTGCAGGAGATTTTATCGCTGGAATGGCACAAACCCTTGGTATTGGCGGAATCGTTGTTGACGGTGTGATACGCGACATCGTTGGAATCAAGCAACTGGATTTTCCAGTCTTCTCTAAAGGAACAGCTGTTGCAGCAAGTGGAAAAGCTGGCGTGGGTGAAATAAATGTTCCGATATCATGCGGTGGTACTGCAGTCAATCCAGGCGATATTCTCGTTGGCGATGCCGACGGAGTCGTGGTCATCCCTCAAACAATCGAACAGGAAGTATTAACAAATTCCCTTGATAAATTGAAAAAGGATCAAGCTAGAGAAGCTGGTATTTCCGGTAGCCGGGAAGCGATTATCAAATACTTGGATGAGATGTTATCAAAATAATACAAAACCCCTTTTCCTCGATGGTTAAGGGGTTTATTACTATATTTTCATGTGCAATATGTACATCGGCCCCTGCCGGCCCACAGCACGTATTCCTTCATCAACAAAGCCGGATTTTTTATAAACATGCTGCGCAATAGTATTGATTTGGTTTACAGCTAGGATAATTTCATTTTTCCCTGGAAAATGCTCTTTCACGAATGACGGCAACAACTCCAATGACTTCTGAGCAATTCCTTTTCCTTGGAAGGATGAATCCACTGAATAAGCTCTCAATAACATAGCCTGCTTATTATCAGAATAATCCTTTGCCCCATTCCAGCCATGGAGGACGAAAAAACCTGCAATCTTTTCTTCATAAAGAATCATTATGGGAACACGCTCTTCTTCATTTTCACAAGCGCGAATGGCATCTACCGGTTGTGCAGTAAATCTAGACTGTTCCTCACTCAAATAATAATTTTTAAACAAGTGCAAATACTCAGGTTGATAAAATTCTAAACGAGTTATAGACTTCGAAATGGATTGTTCCATACTCTATTTCCCCCTTAAAAAACGAAGCTGATATTTTGATAGTATATCAAATTGAAGGATTGATTGTTGTTGATTTGTATAATAAATCAAAATAGTCCGAACCTTGTCCGGACTACTCCACAACTTAAGTATAGATTATTTTTGATCCCATAAGTAACTTACAACAGCATCATACTCTTCTTTAGATAATGAAGCGGGTGCTGATTTTGGCATATTCTTAGAAATGAAAGCTTGTAAATCTTCTTTCGTTTTAAAATCGGTATGGATTCTGTTTGCATCCAGTACTTTTTGACCACCTGTAATATCGCCTGAACTATGGCAGGTAATACAGCTTTTTTGAAATACTTCATCCCCTGCTAAAGCAGTCGCCGGTGTACTCTCTTCCTGTTTTGCCGGTTCTTTCGCTGGTTCCTTCGCGCTATCATCTTTGCCGCAAGCGCTCACTATACCAATCAAAAGAATAAAAAAAATGGCAAATCCAAAAATCTTTTTCAAGCCGCCACCTCTATTCTTATAGATTCTTAGAATTGCCTATATGTCTCTTCACCTATTATTAGAGTAAACGGCAATTCCTAAGTCCATATTATTGTAAAATCTGTTCAATTATTCCTATGCGTTTAGTAAAATAGGGACACACATTATTTCAGCAATATTAGGATGAAATACCTATATATTCCTTTGAAATGGGGATGTTAATACATGAAACTTAAACCAATGAAAATGGAGATGAAAAAATGAGCGACAGCAAACAAGCTCACGAAGAAGAGCTTCTAGAGGCTGCAAACCAAATTAATAGTTTGCATACCTACAGCCTGGCAGCTAAAGATGATTCTTTAAACACCACCGACCACATCACTGCAAATACCCTTGCAGAACCCGCGAAAGCAGCAAATGATTCGGCGGAAGATATGGTGGAATCCAAAAACCAATAAGATAAATTTTCAAAAAAATCCCCTCCTCCTAAAAAATGTCATATTCTCCAGATCTGAACATAAAATAGAATATACGTTCGTAGGGAGGCGAGGATTTTGGTTAAACAATCCTTGATTACAGGTGAGATGTTAGTCAGGTATTACGAACTCAATAAACAGAAAAAAGAAATCGAGCTGGAAATGAATGAATTAAAAGAGGCTTTTCAAAGTTATTTTAATCATTTAGTTGGCATAGACCATAAAGGCGAAATCACCATCAGCGGCTATAAGCTGCAAAGGCAAATTCGGAAAACGGAAAAATATCATGAAGTAGAAACAATTAAAAGATTAGAAGATTTAAAGATGAATGACCTCATCCAAGTAGTGAAAAAGCCAGATGATGTTAAAATTAAAGCCGCTCTAAATCTAGGATTTTTAAAAGCGGATCAGTTGGATGACTGTATTATTACTACTACTACCCCAGCGATTTCCGTAAAGCCTTTATCACCTAGATAAATCATTTATAATGAAGAAGGAACCTATATGTTTGATATGTAGGTTCTTTTTTCATTGTTGTTAAATAATGGAGGATTTTCACGAATGATGAAGAAATACATATATGTAAACACTTACATACCATTTGAAAGGGGCAATGAGGAAATGGCAAGTCAAGAAAGTTTGTTAGTTCGGCAATATTTAAAGTCTTTTTCATCCAACCAATCGGCAGAATTTAATCTTGACGCAGCACGAAAAGGCTTGGAGACTTTATCTGGTTTAACTCCCGTTGCATCGGATATTAACGTAGAAAAAACAGAATTTGAAGGAGTTCCAGCTGAGTGGGTAACGGCTCCAAATGCTATTGAAGATCGTGTATTCCTCTACCTTCATGGCGGAGCCTACATAATGGGAAGCTGTAATACTCATCGTTATTTAGCTTCTAAGCTTTCTAGGTCTACTGCTGCTCGTGTTTTAGTCCCTGAATATCGACTTGCACCAGAAAATCCTTTCCCTGCAGCGGTTGAGGATGCGGTTAAAGTGTATCGCTCGTTGATTTCATCAGGTATTTCTCCTGAACAAATTGTCATTGGCGGAGATTCAGCTGGCGGCGGTCTAACCTTATCAACGCTGTTAACGTTAAAGGCTGAGGGTGATAAGTTACCTGCCTTAGCAGTACTTTTATCACCATGGACTGATTTGGAAGGAACAGGTGAATCGATGGAAACTCGTGCGGCTGCTGACCCTTGGTTATCACCTGATTCTACTCGTATTGTTCCAGCTTTATATATTGGTGATACGGATCGTCGTCATCCGATTGTTTCACCAATCTACGCCGATTTATCAGATCTGCCGCAAATGCTGGTCCATGTCGGCAATGATGAAATCCTTTTAAGCGATTCGGCCCGCCTTGTAGACCGTGCCCGTGCTGCGGGAGTCGAAGTCAGCTTTAAAGTTTGGGATGAAATGTGGCATGTCTTCCAAACCTTTCAAATTCCTGAAGGCCAGCAGTCGATAGATGAAATCGGTGAATTTGTCGTTAATAAAATAGGCTAAGATTAGGGTTACACAAATCTTTAGCTGGTACAAAAATGGTAAGCCATAAAAGGGGCTTACCTTTCTTTTTGAATTATTTTGTTTTTGAATCATTTTGTATTAGGCAGGTAGATGTAAAAAAAAGGTTAATTCTAGCATGATTAGTAAATAATATCAACGATGATTTCTAGTTACTTCCAAAGATTATCTAGGTGATGGTTTTTGTTTGTCCATATACCATTTTCTTTAAAAAGAACAATTTCATTAGAGAAAGAGTGATTAAAGTGCAATGGCGGAGGTTCAAAATCCAGCAGGTGAATAAACAAGAAAAGCACAAACAAACACAAGTACCAAAACAGCCTGCTCAATTGACCGGCAATCTCACTACAGATTTAGATTTAATTCGAGAAGAAATTGGCCACAATTCTGATGTGAGATTTCGTGAATTTCACCTGGGAAAATTGGATATTGGAGCAGCCATAGTATTTATAGATGGATTAGCAGACACGGACCTTATAAATAATCATATTTTGATGGAATTGATGTCCGCTTCACCAATTGAAACTGGCCGCCCTCTTAAAAGTCCCTCCTTAAAAGATTATATTAAAAACCAAGCCCTTTCTGTTCACGGTATTAATGAAGTTCATACACTTAAAGAAATAACCTCCGGAGTCATGTTTGGTTCGATTGCTTTATTAGTTGATGGTATATCAGACGTTTTCCTAGTTGGAGATGCAAAAGTAAAAACAAGAAATATGGATGAGCCGCCAACAGAGGTATTGGTTCGAGGGCCGAGGATAGGGTTTATTGAAAATATCAGTGATAATACCGCACTTTTACGCCGGCATGGCAAAGATCAAAACTTAGCCATAATTAGCTTTAAAATAGGAGAACGGTCAAAAAAAGAACTAGTGATCACATATATGAAGGATATTGTTGATCCGCAATTATTAAAAGAAGTGAAGGAGCGGATTAACAAAATAAAAATAGATGATGTCCATGATTCCGGCTATATTGAACAATTAATTGAAGACAATTTCTTAAGTCCTTTTCCTCAAGTACAGAGTACAGAACGGCCGGATCGTGTGATGTGTGCATTAATGGAAGGAAGGGTAGCTATACTATTAGACGGTTCACCCTTTGCCTTAATAGTTCCTGTTACCTTTAACATGCTCCTTCAATCACCTGAGGATTATTACGAAAGATGGCTTTCAGCATCATTAATTCGGATCTTACGTTATTTTGCAGCCTTTACTTCTTTATTTGTTCCTTCTTTATATATTTCTTTTACTTCCTTTCATCCTGGGTTAATACCAACCAAGCTTGTTTTTTCCATTGCAGCATCCAGAGAAGGAGTCCCTTTTCCTCCTCTAATTGAAGCACTTATTATGGAAATATCGATTGAAGTATTAAGAGAAGCTGGGCTTCGTTTACCAAGACCATTTGGTCAATCGTTAGGCATTGTTGGCGGATTAATCATTGGAGAAGCTGCAGTACAAGCAGGAATTGTCAGTCCGATCATGGTAATAGTTGTGGCCGTCACTGCCATTTCTTCATTTGCGCTCCCGCAATATAATGTAGGGATTGCATTAAGATTGCTTCGCTTTGCCTCAATGCTGTTTGCTAGTGTGTTTGGACTGTATGGAGTCGTCTTGTTCTTCCTTTTGCTTTGCAGCCACTTGGTCCAGCTTGAAAGTTTTGGCATTCCATACGTCAGTCCTGCTGTATCTTTTCGAGTGAATGATTGGAAGGACTTTATTATACGAGTACCCCTATTCATGTTGAGACGACGTCCAAAGCTGTTACATCCAAAAGATTCAGAAAGAAAAAGGTAACGGTACGAAAGGAATTGACTAATGATGCCTAGTAGTCCTTTAAATCAAATAACTACTTATCAAGCAGTAATGTTTATCACAAATTTTATTCTCGGTGCAGGGATTTTAACGTTACCAAGAACCCTGACAGAGAAAATAAAGACTCCTGATTCTTGGATCGCTGTCATTGTAAGTGGTTTGATCATTACTTTTATTGCAGTATTAATAATAAAACTTTGCCAAAGGTACCCAAACGAAACTTTCTATCAATTCAATCAAAAACTCCTTGGAAGATGGATAGGATCATTGCTAAGTTTAACTGTTATCAGCTATTACATTGTGCTCTCCGCGTATGAGGTTAGAACAATGTCTGAAACCATAAGGCTATTCTTATTACCGGGGACACCAACATGGGCAATTATGATGCCATTTTTATGGATAGGTCTGCACTTAGTCCGTGGAGGAGTTATTGCTATTGCACGGTTTTTAGAAATTATATTTCCAATAACGGCTATATTTTTCCTTGCAGTCATGTTTTTAGGCATGGAATTATTTGAAATTAATAACCTAAGGCCGGTATTAGGTTCGGGAGTTATGCCCGTTTTAAAAGGTTTAACAACCTCTTCTCTTTCCTTTGCCGGCTTCGAAATTCTCCTTTTTATTTTTATGTTTATGAAAGAAAAAAATAAAGTAACGAAAGTCCCAATAATCGGAGTTGGAACACCGTTTTTCTTTTACGCCATTACAGTAGTAATCGTGATCGGTGCCATTTCAGTAGACGGCGTAGTGTCACAAACATGGCCGGTACTCACATTTATTCGAAGCTTTGAAATCACTGGTCTTTTATTTGAACGTTTCGACTCCCTTATTCTTGTCATTTGGATTATGCAAATATTTGCAACGTATGTCATCGCCTATTTCATTGCAACACTCGGATTAAATCAGATTTTTGCAAAAAGTGCCCGTCCCTTTATTTATGGTTTATTACCTGTTATTTATGTTATTTCTATGGTCCCTAAAAATATCAATGAAGTATTTATAATGGCAGACGAAATTGGTAATTTTTCCTTTTTCTTATTTTTTATCATACCAATCGTTCTCCTCATTATTTCAACCATAAAGGAAAGAAAACATGAAAAAATGTAATCAATTTCGGCTATATTACCTTGTTTTCATGATTGTTCTCCTCCCCTTCTTACTTACAGGCTGCTGGAGCAGCAGAAACATTGAAGATCTTAATTTCGTAGTTGGATCGGCAATCGACAAGGCGGAAAATGGAAAAATTAAATCCACTCTCCAATATGTCATACCTAAAGCTATTGGGAAAACAAATAGTAATGCGCCACAACAAAAACCTTATATTAATGTTTTCTCGACAGGAAAATCACTGGAGCCCGCAGGCTGGGAAACGACATTAACAAGAGAGGGGCCCATATCTGGTGCACATGAAAAGGTCTACATTATTGGTCAAGAACTTGTACGCAAAGAGCCTCTTAGAGAAATAACAGATTTATATTATCGGTCTATAGAAATTAGAGGAAGCTCCTACATTTTTATCTCTAGAGGTGAAGCAGCAAAAACTCTTGAAACAAAAGAAGCCGGTGTTATTCCGGCTTTACGCTTAGTAGAAATGGCAGAACAGGAATTAACAACAAGAATGTTAACACACATTTCTTTAATTAAGATTTGGGGAAAATCGAATTCACAGACAAGCTTCCTTTTGCAGCTAATTGATGCCAAAAAAGGGGGAATTGAATTTAATGGAGCTGCAGTGATTAAAGGAAAAAGCAACAAAATGATTGGTATTCTTAATAAGGATGAGATAGAAGGAATCAATTGGATAATGGGAGAAAGGAAAAGCGGAGCGGTGAAAGCCTTCGAAAAAGAGTCTGATAAACCCACTTATTATCAGATCAATTCTATAAACAGCAAAATTATGCCACATGTGAAAGGAGATAGAATATCGTTTCATGTAAAAATCGAGTCAGAAGGAAAAATTGCTGAATATTGGAATCCACACTTTAAACCGGCTTTTGAGAATAAAAATCTTAAACGAATTGAAAAAGCGGCTGAAAAAGAAGTGATGCGCTTGGTAGAGAATACAACAAAAAAGATTCAAAAAGGGTACCATACAGATGTTGTGGGATTTGGAGACGAATTACGAATTCAATATCCTGAAGTTTGGAAAAATGTTAAGAATGATTGGGATGAAAAATTTAGTGAAATTCCAATTACTTATGATGTTACGTTAACAATAAAGGATTACGGAATGATTGGTTCGAAGAAAAAGAAGTAAATTTTTATTTTACCAAAAGTCTTTAATTATTAAAGATGATAAAAATAAACAGTGCCTGAACTAAAAATTTCAGGCACCAATATTTTTATTCCCCTAAATCAACATTGTGATAAACTTGCTGCACATCATCTAAATCTTCCAAAGCATCGATCATTTTTTCAAACTTTGCTTGTGCGTCCTCTGGAAGAGTAACATCGTTCTGTGCCATCATAGTCAATTCTGCAACCGTAAATTCTGTTATTCCCGCACTTCTGAATGCTTCTTGAACAGCATGGAACTGCTCAGGCTCTGCATAAACGATCACTTGATCTTCTTCATCGATGATGTCGCGCACATCTAAATCAGCTTCCATTAATAGCTCAAGGACTTCTTCTTCCGTTTTACCTTCAACTCCAATAACTGCAGTTGCATCAAACATATACGCTACAGAACCGCTGACTCCCATGTTTCCGCCATTTTTACCAAATGCCGCACGAACATCAGAAGCGGTACGATTTACGTTATTTGTCAACGCATCGACGATCACCATAGAACCGCTTGGTCCAAAGCCCTCGTAACGAAGTTCGGTATAGCTTTCCTCTGAACCGCCTTTTGCCTTATCAATCGCACGATCAATAATATGTCTCGGTACATTGTATGTTTTTGCCCGTTCAAGGACAAATCGTAACGATTGATTGGATTCTGGATTTGGTTCACCTTGTTTTGCAGCTACATAAATTTCAACACCAAACTTTGCATAAATACGACTCGTATTTGCATCCTTTGACGCTTTCTTTTCTTTAATATTGTTCCATTTACGACCCATTTTGAACACTCTCTTTCTTCTTGATTCAATGCCTATTCTATTGCCTTTTAAACCATAAATTATACATGCTCCACTTGCACAGATAATATTATACCGTAAATGGGCCATTTGTTAAGTGTTTAATAATCGAAAAATGCAAGGATTCTTACACCAACTAGAGAAAAATATTGTAAACCCAATTGACACTCATTAAGGCAAACCCAAGTGAGATGTTAATCCAGCCTAAGAACTTCGATGCTTTTTGTTCTTTTTCTAGATTTGCATTTTTATATGCATTTACATCCGTCAACAGAATTAATACGCCTGCGAGGTAAAATAAGGTCACCAAAAATCCTAAGTAACCAATATTCAAAATTCAACTTCCTTTCTCTCTACTATTTTGCTTTCATGCCAACCCGATGAATGTTTGTTTCAACATGAACATTAACAGTTAAATCTTTATAAATCCTATCCCAATTTTCTTTTGTTTTAATTTTTCCATTCCAATATCTCGGTAATTTTGCTCGAAAATGTTCTCCAAAACCAAAGATATCTGATTTGGTTTTCTGTGTCTTTTTAATTAAATCCCTGATGGATTTAGCGGTGTCTTTTGATGCCTGCTTATCGATATCTTTAATCATTTTAGATTTTGATAATGAAATGTTTGGACTATACTTTTCATCAATTTCGCTCTCATATCGAACCTTAATATCAACATGGGGTTTACCGTCCTTTATTCTTACCTTAATTTTGGTATTTCTGGAAACAGCTCTTACCAATACCATTTCTTCCTTTCCTGGTATTTTGGTAAAAGCTCCATACCCACCTTTTTTTATTCCAATGATGGACATATAAACTCCTATCTCCGAAGGGGATGCCTTGCCGACCATACGATCGCTATGAAAATATGCAAAGCCGTTTAATTGAATATTTGATCCTTTTTTGAGTGCTAGGTAAGGTAGGATTGGATCCTGACCTTTACTTGATAGAATGGTCCAAAATAGTCCAATGAAACTTGGGGGGAATTTTCCAAGAGCTGAAAGATTATCAACCATGTCAGCCAAATAGAGTGATGGAACACGTTCAAGTTCTGGAGACAATTTCATATATTTGGATGCTGGCTCTTTAGAAACCACTAGCGAAGCCGTTCGTCGTATTTCTGGATTACGCCTAAGGAAATCATTAAACCGCTGTGTGCCTCTTTTCGCAACCTTTTCATTTAAAACAATTATCCGTAAATGACCAAGAAATAATTTATCCGCTAATTCTTGCTGAAGATTTAGTATGGCATCATCTACTGTATGACCAACCACTTCCATGACTAATACAGGCTTTTCAGCACCTCCTGTTTGCTCTGGACCTAATGGTATTCGACCAGGAACTGCAATTTGTGCAGTTAATTTAATCATTTGTTCTTTTGGAATTGGAAATTGATTTTTTAAATGGGAAATTTCATCTTCTTTTGGCGCCTTCGAATCAACCACGTCAATACCTATCGCCAACACAGTCGCGCGCTGCTCAATTTCTTGACTGTCCCAGCATCCTGATAGTAATGGGAAAAGGAGAAAAAAAAGCACAATCAGCGGAAGCTTACAATTGTTGCGAAACACTTTTTTTCCGCCTCCAGCTCTTTATGAAGTCAATCAATAATAACAAGCCAGGATAAAAAATTGTGATCAATAAGCCTGCTCTGCCTACGTATTGGATAACCTCATACAATTGTAATATGTCTTTGGGAAGCATTGCCAAAATAAAAACAAAGGGGAGAATAAAGTAACTCAGCATTTTATGGTCCTTAAAATGACATAATTCCTTAATGGAATGAATGGTAAAGAAATAACTCGAAAATAGTGTCGTGAAAACGGCAGTTACCCAAACCGCTAGGAAAATTACATCCAGCCTCTGCAAAATATTGCCTGGCACTGTGGTTGTTCTGGCCAACTCCAATGTAGGCCAGAAAATTTGTTTGATCTCTTCTGGACCAAACACAGCAACTGTCGCAATGACCAATAAGAGGTATAAACCACCAGAAATAAATATACCCCAAAAGCTTGCCTTCAACGCTTTATTGGGCGTTTTCATCGAAGGAATAATCATCGTGATGATGAAAGAACCTTGAAAAAGCGCAGAGATTGTTAACATGCCCGTAAACATATTATAAAAATTTGTGCCAATTAGAGGACGTAAATATAAGATATTGGCATTCTTTAATGACAAAACAACAACAATAATCGCAGGTGCCAATATCATTGGTACATAAAAATTGTGAATGTAGGAAAACACGTTAATGTTGTTTCGACAGCTTAAACAGGCAAGCAAAAGCATGACAATGACGGTAACCTCCAATGGGGTCTCTCTTAAGACTGCAGAAACCACAACTGCCCCAAATTCACGGGATGCCAGTCCAGTTAAAACCAAAAAAAAGAAAATAATAAATAAACTGCAAAATCTCCCCATCCATTTACCTATTATATCCTGGCTATATGTGATGATGGTTTTTTCAGGATGACGCATTCCCAACAGTGTAAGAATAAATATACCAATAGCTGCTAGTATTATTCCAATTAATGTAACAAGTGGAGCACCTGTATCACCGGCTCGCACTGCAAATAAGGGCAGCGGAAGGACTCCAACCCCAATAATGGTACTAATTATGATTGTCGATGTTTGAAGTGTTGTGATTTCCTTCGGATCCCCCATTATTCAAACCCTCCCGTTGATCATTGCCAATCTTACTGTCTTTTAATACTGTATTATTATTTTTTTTAAGTCTATTTCGATTCTCAGGGTGGAGAAAATTCGGTCTTTTTGGCATCCACCATAAAGGACTCCGAAAGACTACATCTTTTACGCCTTGATAATCTTCTGGGGAAACAGGAGCCATATATGGGACACCAAATGATTTTAACGACAGCATATGGTTAAAGATAAAGATAATTCCAATGACAACTCCGTATAGGCCGAACATTCCAGCCATAATCATAATTGGAAACCTGAGCATTCTTAGGGCAAAGGCGGCAGAATATGCTGGCGTCGCAAATGAACCAATGGTAGTTATGGCAATGACTACTACGGTAATTGGGCTTGCTAACCCGGCTTCAACCGCCGCCTGTCCAATAACCAGCACACCTACGATTGATAGGGCACCACCCACTTGTTTAGGGAGCCGGACAGTAGCCTCCCTTAATACCTCCATCGCAACTTCAATAATCAATACTTCAAAAACAGCAGGATACGGAACTCCTGCTCTTCCTCCAGCGACAGCAACAGCAAATTCTGTTGGCAGCAATTCAGGATTAAAAGAAATTAAGGATACATAAAGGGATGGAAAAACTAATGAGAAAACTAAAGCTAATATACGTGCCATTCTGACAAAGCTGCCCATCAAAAACCTGGAAGAGTAATCCTCCGTTGTTTGATAAAATTGGTTAAACACAACAGGAACCATTAAGGCAAAGGGGGAACCATCCACAAGTATAGCCACCCTGCCTTCGATTAAATTAGCCACTGTCCTATCGGGCCTTTCAGTACTTTGCGTTTGCGGAAATGGCGAAAAAGGATTATCCTCGATAAATTGTTCTAAATAGCCAACATCCATAATCGCATCAATATCAATTTCAGATAATCTTTTTTCAACTTCCTTAATGACTGTCTCGTTAGCAATTCCTTTTAAATAACAATACGCTACGGTTGATTTTGTAAGCCTGCCAATCTTCATTGTTTTCACTTGGAAATCTGCCGTTGGAAGTCGGTATCGCAGTAATGCAATATTCGTAGTAATACTTTCGATATACCCCTCCCGAGGACCTAAAATAACTTGTTCTGTTTCCGGTTGGGTGATGGACCGCTTTTCAATGCTTCTCGTACCAATATGAAGAGCTTCTCCTACTCCATCAATGCAAATCACAGTTTCACCGCGCAGAAGTACCTCTATTAATTTTTCAATATTCGCTTCAGTTCTTGCTTGACAATGATATAAAGCTTCATTGAGAATCAAATAAATTAATTGTGGGAGCGGCTTCTCTCTTCCTATCAAATGTTCAGGAACATACATTAACGGTTTTAAAATATCTATATTGATGATTTCGATATTAACTAGATTGGGGAAATAGAAAAGTGCTGCGTTGTATTGTCCGAAAATTTTGAAATACTTTATATCAAGGTCATCATTTTCACCCAAAATTTCTATTATTAATTCCTCTGTCTCTTTTAACGAACTAGAGGCTGTGGTGTTACTGTGCTCCTCCATTACTTTACTTGGAACCAAAGGTTTTGCTTTTATTGTGTTTAATTTTCTTTTCTTAGTATTTCGAAATAAAGACACACCACCACCACCCTTTTATAACTTTTACCAATTTAATATAAATATTCCAATAAGCTTGCTATTTTGGTGTGATTAAATACAAAAAAGTGGTTCAGTTTCTCTGAACCACTTTTTTTCAAATTATGACTATACAAGCATTTGAAATAAGGTGCTATCTTTATTGACTTCCCGATAAACGAATCCCTTCGTTTTAATCCGATCAATTAATGGATAGTAATCGTCTTTATCCTTCAACTCAATTCCAACCAAAGCCGGTCCGGTTTCACGATTATTTTTTTTCGTATATTCGAAATGGCTAATATCATCGTTTGGACCAAGAACGTCTAATAAGAATTCACGTAATGCTCCAGGTCGCTGCGGGAACTGGACAATAAAATAATGCTGCAAACCTTCATAAAGCTTCGAGCGCTCTTTAATTTCCTGCATTCTTCCGATATCATTGTTTCCGCCGCTGATGATACAAACAACCGTCTTGCCTTTAATTTCATCTGCGTATGTATCTAAGGCTGCAACGGAAAGTGCTCCTGTTGGTTCTACGACAATAGCATTTTCGTTATAAAGAGTTAATAGGGTCGTACATACCTTTCCTTCTGGAACAACGACGATATCATCAACAATCTCTTTACAAATGTTGAAGGTATTAGACCCAACTTTTTTAACCGCAGCACCATCTACAAACGGATCAATTTTTGCAAGTGAAGTTACTTCACCCTTTAAAATCGATTCCTTCATTCCAGGTGCTCCTTCAGGCTCTACACCAATTAAATGGGTCTCCGGAGAGATGTGCTTTAAATATGTTCCTACCCCGGCCATAAGCCCGCCACCGCCGATTGCGCCGAATAGATAATCAACTTTTTCAGGACAATCATTAAGAAGTTCAACCGCCACCGTACCTTGACCCGCGATGACGTCAAAGTCATCAAAAGGATGAATAAACGTCCGGTTTTCAGCACGGCTGCATTCCAGCGCCTTTTCAGAAGCATCATCAAAGGTATCGCCTACTAATACAATTTCAACACTATCCTTGCCCCAGAATTTCACTGAGTTTACCTTTTGTTTAGGGGTTGTGGTTGGCATGAAAATTTTGCCGCTAATTTTTAATAGATGGCAAGAGTAGGCCACTCCTTGGGCATGGTTGCCTGCACTAGCGCAGATAATTCCGTTTTGCATTTCCTCAGGGCTTAACTTTTTAATCCGATTATAGGCCCCGCGAATTTTAAAGGAACGGACACTTTGCATGTCTTCCCGCTTTAAATAAACATTACAGCCATACCTTTCAGATAATAAATGGTTAAATTGCAGTGGAGTTGGCGAAATCACGTCCCTAATCGTGTGACTTGCAATGATGATATCCTCGACATTCAGCGTTTTTTTGTCTACTTGTTGACTCATTTTCTCGGTTCCTCCTCATATTCAAACATCATTTTTTCTCATTAGTTGAGGGTTTGAAAACAACAAAAAAAACCCGTCCCATATGGATAGGGACGAGTTGTTCTCGCGTTACCACCCTACTTCCGCAACAAATCTTTCGTTGCGGCTCTCGATAGACGTACAGCACTTAGCACTTTGTAATTCGTACTTGTACGCATTCCAATATAACGGAGGAATTGCCGGTATAGCCTACTGATACCGTTCAGCTATACATCTCGGAGATGATCTTCAGAATGTCCTGCTATCGACTCCCACCAAACGTCGACTCTCTAGGGAACAAGTAGCATTCTTACTCTTCTCGTCATTGATTTAAGATTAATTTTTTATTAGGTTACCATCGAAAAAAATCCCTGTCAATATTTTTTGACTATTTTTTATATTTAGACAATTTATAAAGCGCTTACATTTCACAAAGACAAAACGTCCTCTACGGGAGGACATTTGTCCACGAACGGTGCCTGACACCATTAATCATCTTTTCGCGTTATTTTTGGTATTTTATTTCGCCGTTTATGATGGTCATTTCAATCTCTGTTGCGAGGATTGCATCTGGGTTTTCTATTGTCATTAGGTTTTTGGTATAGATGGTCATGTCGGCCAGTTTTCCGCGTGAGATGGTTCCTTTAATATGTTCTTCATTGGTGGCGTAGGCTCCGCCTATTGTAAACAATTTAATTGCTTCCAACATGGATAATTTTTCATTCGCATTCCAGCCTTGATGTGTTTCTCCTGGAGCTCTCCGGGTTATGGCCGAATGGATACCAAGCAAAGGGTCAACGGGCTCTACTGGTGCATCAGAACCTCCCGCACACAAGACACCTGCAGACAATAAAGTTTTCCACGCATATAAATATTGCTCCCGCACCTCTCCTACTCTTTCGCGTACCCAAGGATAGTCCCCTACGACAAATCTTGGCTGGATGTCAGCGATTCGACTCTTGTCCGCTAATCTGCGGACTAAATCCGGACGAACAAGAGAGGTATGAATGATGCGATCACGATGGCCCACTGTCGGAAACTGGTCAAGGATATCTAAAACATTTTCCAACGCTTGGTCACCGATAGTGTGAACAGCAATAGGCATAGAGAAATCACGTGCCTCTTTGACAATTTCATATAAAGCTTCTTGGGATAGCATTGCATCTCCAAATTCGCTTGGCGCATCATGATACGGCTCAGAAAGAAGAGCTGTTCGCCGGCCGAAGGCCCCATCAGCAAAAATTTTGATAGCCCCTATTTGTAATGTCTCATTGCCAAAACCTGCTTGCATTTCTCTTTCTTTTAATCGTTTAAGAAAAGGATAATCAATGAGGAGGTTACTCCGTAAACCAACTTGCTCCTGGTTTAACAATTCATCATACAACTGATACGTTTGATCAAGCCCTCCAAAATAGGCAGGGTCATTAGTATGGACACTTGTTAACCCCTTCGAAACGGAAAAATTCATGGCATCCCGCAATCCATTTTTTAATTCATCGTAGGTTTTATCTGGCATGTTTTTCGTCACGATCTTCGATGCAGATTCCAGCAGTAGTCCAGTCGGCTTTTTCGAAAGTGGATCCAAGACTACGGTTCCACCAACTGGCACCTCAATAGAAGGATGGTATCCGCTCATTTCTAATGCCTTGCTATTTACCAAAAATGCATGGTGGCATATACGCTTCAAATAGATGGGACAATGTGGCGCAACATAATCCAGCTCCTCGATTGTAGGAATAGTGCCCTCAGTGAAAAGATTTTCATCCCAGCCCATCCCGATTAGCCAGGCCCCTGGAGCAACGGTTTTCGCCCTTGCCTCAATTTTCCTAAGCATTTCGTCTTTGGATCTTACTCCTGTTAAATCAAGATCTAAAAAATTAAAAGCCACACCTGAAAGATGCAAATGGCTGTCAATCAGACCAGGTGTAACCATTCTGCCCTGTAAATCAATGATTTCAGCATCTTCTCTTCCCCATTGAAGAACCATATCGCGATGGCTTCCTAAATCAATAATTCTGCTTTTTTCAACCACAACCGCTTCCACTATTGGCAAATTCGAATCAAGCGTATAGATTTTTCCATTTGTAAAAATCGTCTTTGACATAGCCGCTCCCCCTAGCCATAAAAATTGTTTGACATATTTCTTCTATATATAATACCAAAGATGATAGATTACTCGACAATTTCATTTTAGTTAAACTAAGAAAAAGAGACCACATTCATTCAGGAAAGTAGTCTCTTCTTAATGCTTTTATTTTTGTACTACCCAATCTTGAACATTATAGAACATACCAAATTGTTTTGGTAAACCTACTTTTACCTTTTTAGATACGGCTCCCATCAGGTAATCGGAATAAAGTGATATAGTAGGCAAGTCTTCATGTAAAATTTCTTGAACTTTATTGTAAATGACTCTGCGATTTTCAGGGTTTGGTTCTAACTTTCCTTTATTCAACAATTCATCCAACTCTGGATTACTATAACCGGCAAAGTTATAAGGTCCGCCTGTTCCATAGAAGGCACTTACATCAGGATCCACTTGATAAGGTATTCCAAGGAACATTAAATCAAAATCATGTTTTGCCCCTTTTTGCATATGGGTAGGGAAATCAAACTTTTGAATTTGAACATTTAAGCCGACTGCTTTTAAATTCTCAGCTATAATAACGGCTGATTGTTCACGAACCTGATTGCCAATTGGAACATTGACTCGAATTGGCTTACTCTTATCCCAGCCTGATTCCTCAATAAGCTGTTTTGCTTTCTCCGGATCATATTCATAGTTCTTAATATCTTTATCAAAATAAGGGTGCAGTTTTGTATACGGCCCATCAATGATCTCAGCTTTCCCTTTTAACAGCTTCTCAACAATTTGAGGTCGGTTAATCGCATAGGCAATAGCTTGACGCATCTTCGGATCAGTAAACGTTTTAGTATTCATGTAGATTTCTTGATAATCATAGCCCTTCCCGTCTACAGCCTCGACATTCGCCATATTTTTCACTTTTTCAACATCTTGGATGGCAATGGCTCCAGTGGATGGGTAATTCAAATGAATTTCCCCTGTTTGCAGCTGTGCAGTCATATTGGCTTGAGGCACAACTTTAAAGAAAAGCTTTTCGGTCTTCGGTGCCCCGCGGTAATAATCAGGGTTCGCCTTATATTCCACCTGTGTTTCCCCTTTGAAATTTACAAGTGTATAAGCGCCATCTGTTACAGTCGGTTTCAGCATAAATGGATCTTGATGAAGCTTTGCAGGATCTTTATCTTTTAGAATATGGCTTGGAATGGTTCGGATATTGATTAAGTTCCCTTTAATATAGTTAGGGTCAGTTGGTTTTTTTGTATGAATGATAAACGTTTTATCATCGACGATTTCGATGCCTTTTACCGTTTTTTCACCTTTAGGCAGCTGCCCATTATCATCTAAGCCTTCAATGATATTAAGAGTTTTCAGGCCAACGCTTTGAACAGCAGGATTTGCCAATGTGTCAAAGGTGAATTTAACATCCTCTGTTGTAACGGGCTTCCCATCCGTCCAATTTGCTTTTGAATTAAGTTTAATTGTAAAGGCTTGATTATCCTTTGTTTCAAAGCTTTCTGCTAACTTAAATTGGAATTCCATATTTTCGTTTAGTTCAAAGAAAGGGTCGAATAGAATCGATGATAGAGTCATAGCTCCTAAATCACGGGCGTTAATCGGATTAAGTGTACCTATGGCGTTTGAAACACCCACAACAATGGTATCACCCAAACTTGCAGATGCATTCCCCTTTCCTTTGTCCTTTGATGAAGACGATGTTTCATTTGCACCAGAACATGCACTTAATAATAGCAGCAAAGCAATGGAAAAAATGGTTAAAAACTTTACCTTCCCATTTCTCATCTCTGTCCCTCTTTTCCTTATAAAATATTTGAATAGTTTTTACAAAACTATTTCAATGTTTTCGGATCAAGTGCATCTCGCAGCCCGTCTCCGATAAAATTGATGGCTAAAACAACAAGAACAATCATAATCCCTGGTGGAAGCCAAAGCCATGGCTGCGAGGTTAATACTGTTAAGGATTGAGCATCAGTCAGCATATTTCCCCAGCTCGCTGTCGGCGGCTGAACCCCCATACCTAGAAAACTAAGCGAAGCTTCAACAATGATGGCTGCCGCAATTCCAAAGGTTGCCTGGACAAGAATAGGTGCAATCGCATTCGGCAATATATGCTGAAATAAAATCCTTGGAGTACTTAACCCAAGCACTACTCCAGATTTCACAAAATCAACATGCTTTAACGAAAGGACGCTGCCGCGGACAAGTCTGGCAACGGAAGGCCAGCCGAGAAGTCCCAATATCCAGATAATATTTAACAAATTTGGTCCCAGAATACTGACGACTACAAGGATTAACATCAGACTTGGGAATGACATAAAGACATCGGTTAAGCGCATTAACACGATATCCACCCATCCTCCAAAGTAGCCAGAAACCGCCCCGACAATCGTACCTATGATACTATAAATTAAAACGGCACCAAGGCCGACTATCATCGATACCCGGGAAGCATAGATTAAGCGGGTAAAAAGATCCCGTCCAACTTGATCGGTGCCTAACCAGTGCTCCGCAGACGGCGGCGCTGAAAATTCATCATAAACCTGAAAGGGTTCCTTTGGTGCAATCCAAGGAGCAAAAATAGCAACGAGGATAATGAAAAGCATAAAAATACTCCCTGCCACCGCTAAACGATGCTTCATAAAACGTTTTACGATAAGCTGTAAAGGTGTTTCCTCCCTCCCCAGCTCTGTATGGGAAATGGGTGGTATTTCCATTTCATTTTTGATACCAGTTTCCAGCATTGGCATAAACGATCCCTCCTCTCCTACTTATATTTTATCCGTGGATCCACAAACGAATAGAGAATGTCCGTAAATAGGTTTGCAAATAAAACCATAAAAGCTGTTAAAAGATTGAGCGCCATCAGAGTTGGATAATCCCTTGACATGATGGATTGGATGGTAAGCTGTCCCATTCCCGGCCACTGAAAGACCTGTTCCGTAATAACCGCACCGCCAAGTAAAAAAGGAATTTCAAGACCGATAATCGTGATAATCGGAATGAGTGCATTTTTTAAAGCATGTTTATTTGTGATGACGATTTCTTTTAATCCCTTAGCCCTGGCAGTCCGCAAATAATCCTGTCCAAGTACCTCTAGGAGACTTGCCCTGACATAGCGGACGTATTGTCCGGCAATTCCTACCGCCAGAACCATAACCGGTAGGATGAGATGCTTGATCTTGTCAAAGAAATCATCTTCACTTCCTAGGGTCGACATCCCTCCTGCAGGCAGCCATTGTAATTGTACGGCGAAGATATAAATAAGACCTAAGCCAAGGAAAAAATGCGGAATCGAGATCCCGAAAAAGGAAGTACCGGTCGCCAAATAATCAAGTTTGCTATATTGCTTTACTGCACTAATAATTCCGATCGGCAGCGCAATGATTAATCCCACGATAAGGGCAAGAAACGTTAATTGAAAAGTAGGGCCAATCCTTTCTAAGATTACTTTCGAAACAGGTTCAAAGGTGGAAAAGGAATAGCCTAGATTGCCCTGCACCAGATTACCGAGCCAATGGAAAAATTGAACCCATAAAGGGTCATTCAAGCCCAATTGTTCTTTCCGTAAATTGAGGAGCTCTTGTGAAGTGTTGGGGTCAACATACATATCAACCGGGTTCCCGGGCGCCATATTAATAATGATAAAGTTGACAATCGTTACCCCAAATAAGACTGGAATCGCAATTAATAGCCTGCGAATAATATATGGAACCAAATTTGCCCCCTCCTTCTAAAACATATCTTCTACGATTCATGAATGGCAAAGCATGCAACGCTATGTTCCTTCCCTTTAAGAACCGGACTTTGCTCCCGGCAAATCGCGGTTGCGATTGGACACCGTGTATGAAAGCTGCATCCGCTCGGTGGATTGGCTGGGCTCGGAACATCGCCTGGTATGATGATTCTTTCTTTCGATCTTAGTTCAGGATTCGGAATAGGATAGGAGCTTAATAATGCTTTTGTATACGGATGCTTTGGATTGCGAAAAATTTCTTCTGTTTTCGCTACTTCAACGATTTTCCCTAAATACATGACGGCAATTCGATCACTGATGTATTTCACGGCACCTAATCCATGGGCAATAAATAAATAGGTCAGGTTAAATTCCTTTTGCAAATCCTTTAAAAGGTTTAGGATTTGGGCCTGAATCGAAACATCCAAAGCAGAAACGGGTTCATCACAAATAATCAATTTTGGATTAAGAGATAAGGCTCTAGCAATTCCAATCCGCTGCCTTTGACCGCCGGAAAATTCATGCGGATAACGATTTTTATAGCTTTTAGGTAGTCCGACCAATTCCATAAGTTCATCCACTCGTTTATGGAGGTTTTCTTTCTCCACTACTCGATGAATTTTCATCGGCTCCTCTAATAGATCCTTGATTCGCTTCCTAGGATTTAAAGAAGAATAGGGATCTTGAAAAATAATTTGCAGGTCCCTGCGAATACTTTTCATCGTTTCACTATTTGCTTTCGTAATTTCCTGCTCCTGAAAGAACACCTTACCCTCCGATGCATTTTCAAGCCTTACAAGTGTTTTTCCAATGGTTGATTTACCGCAGCCAGATTCCCCTACCAATCCGAGTGTTTCACCGGATTGGATGAAAAAATCCACCCCATCCACTGCTTTAACATGTCCAACCGTTCTAGAAAGGATCCCTTTTTTAATAGGATAATAGGTTTTTAATTTTTCTACTCTTAATAGAGGATTCGTTACCTTTTCCTTCGTGATGGTCATTTGACTAATGCCTCCTTTGGCATTCCAGTGATCATACTTGGTTGAACCTCCTCGATTAACCAGCATCTCACTTTGTGCCTTTCCTGAATTTGCTCAAGTCCAGGCTGTTCCTGCTGACATCGCTTTGTGGCATGTGGACATCTTGCATGAAATCTGCAGCCTTGTGGCATATTCTTCAAACTTGGGACCGAACCAGGAATTGAGGCAAGCCGCTTTTCATTTTCATATTCCAAATGAGGTATGGACGCCATTAAACCTTGTGTATAAGGATGCTTCGGTTCTTTAAAAAGCGTGAATACATCGGCCTCCTCCACGACCTGCCCTGCGTACATGACAATGACTCGATCGGCAGTCTCGGCAATAACTCCAAGATCGTGGGTAATGAGCATGATGGCCGTATCTGAATCCTTTTGCAAGTTTTTCATTAAATGTAAAATTTGTGCCTGTATCGTTACATCCAGTGCTGTAGTTGGTTCATCCGCGATCAGAAGCTTCGGTTTACAAGCCAAGGCCATGGCAATCATCACCCTCTGCCTCATCCCTCCCGATAACGCATGCGGATACTCCTTCATGATTTCCTTTGCCCTCGGAATACCAACCTTTTTTAACATTTCCACAGCATATTCCTTAGCTTCCTTATTATTCATTTTCAGATGAAGCTGGATTCCCTCTATCATTTGATTGCCAATGCTGAAAACAGGATTTAGGGAGGTCATAGGTTCCTGAAAAATCATAGAAATTTCATTCCCTCTGATTTCTCTAAGGCGTTGCTGTGTTACCTGTGTCAGATCTTCATCACCGAAAAAAATATGTCCATTTTTTACTTTTCCGTTTTTACCGAGCAGACCCATAATCGACAATGAAGTAACACTTTTGCCGCAACCTGATTCACCTACAATTCCGATTGTTTCACCCGGTTTGACAGAAAAACTAACCTCTTCAACCGAAATCACTTCTTCCTTGTCCGACTCAAAGGCAATTCTTACATGATCAACTTCAAGCAAAGGTCTCATTTCCTCACCACTCTTCCAAAGATAATATTAAAAATATTCAGTCTTTTTAAAAGCTGTTTCATTACCGTTTAACTTGATTAACACTATTTAATCAAAGTATAGAAATGAAAAAAAGGGACTTGGATTGACATTTCGTATCATTAATTGACAAGCAAAAAAGGATTCCTCTTGTTGAACTATTAAAAGTATTGTATATTTTGAATATTATAATAATTTCACAGGAGGTGTACTTAATGTATAATTTGGTGATTGCTGATGACGAATATGAAATCCGACATGGATTAGTAAACTTTTTCCCATGGGAAGAGATTGGTTTCGAAGTGATTGGACAGGCATCAAATGGTAAAGAGGTACTGGATCTGATTTCCGAGGGCAATACTGATGTATTACTTTGTGACATCCAAATGCCAATCATGACTGGCATTGAGGTGATAAGAGAAATTCACCAGCAGAATTCACCTGTAATGACTATTTTTCTAAGCGGTTATCAGGACTTTCACTTCGCTCAGTCAGCCATTAAATATGGGGTAAAGAATTATATTTTGAAACCAACTAAATTTTCGGATCTAACAGAAGCGTTTACGCAAATCAAGAAAGAACTCGATATAAGAAATCCCTCCCCTCCCCTACCGGAAATTGCAGCAAACGTAAAAGATGAGGACCCTATTATTCAAAAAATAAGAGATTATGTAAAAACCAATTATAAAAACGCCACCTTAGAAGATGCCGCTCAAATTGTTTTTATGAACCCCCATTATGTGAGCAAATATTTTAAACAAAAAACTGAAGAAAATTTCTCTGACTTTGTCTTTCAAATAAAAATGGAAGAAGCAGCGAATTTATTGAAAACGATGAAATATAAGGCATATGAAGTCAGTGAAATGGTCGGATACAGCAACGCCAAGAATTTTACCAGAGCTTTCCGTAAATATTTCGGTATTAGTCCGAAAGAATATAGACTCATAAATTAAGGACTCACGATACATGGACTCACATAAACGTTCTTTTTATATTAAAAATTTAATCAAACTTCTCATTCCAATGCTCATTCCTATTTTCATTCTAGGATCAGCTGCGATACCCTTAATTCATTTCAATTTAAAGGAAAAAATTAATCAGGAAAATCTGAACCTGCTCAATCAAATTCAAATGAATGTGGTAATGATTTTTGATGAATTGGATTCGATTAATTTAACCATTGCTGCTAGTGCGGTTGAATTTATTGATCTGCAAAACATGCTAGAAAAAGAATGGCTTGACCAAGAGGATTATGTAAAGCTGGCATCGATCAAAAATACGATTGATTCCCCTGCTATTGCACATCCCTATGTTGATTCCATTTACATTTACATAGAAAATGACAAAAATCGATTTTTAACCTCTACAACCGGCGGAGTGGTCGACCTTAATACTTTTGAAGACACTTCTTGGTACGAGAGTTTAAATAAAGGGAAAAGCAGTGATAAAGTTTGGACAAAGAAAAGAACCATCGTTCGGAAGCCAGAAAATTTTCCAGCTAAAAAGATAGAAGTCATTTCCGTGTATCGAAGTTTTACTCTTGCAAATGGCGATCTTGGTTACATTGTCTTGAATGTAAACACAACTTATTTGAAAGATTATCTAAATAGTTTATATAAAATGCCAGGACAAAATATTTTGGTGATGGATATGACTAACCAGGTTCTCTTTGAAAACCATCCAGTCCATTTAACCTTTTCTGATATTGAAAAAATGGTTACTACACCAAATAAAATCGACACCATGAAAATTCAGAATGAAGCCTCTATCGTTTTTAAATTGGAATCTGAAAAATATAGTTGGTTGTTTTTTTCATCCATTCCGAAGAGTTCTCTTTATAAACTCCCGTATCAATTGATTATGGTTACAATAATTCTACTAATCTTGTCTATCATAGTTGGGGGAATTTCAGCTTATTATTTAACGAGAAGAAATTTCGCAGACATCCGTTCCATTATCACCATTTTAAATAAAGCAGAAAAAGGTGAACCGCTCCCACATTTACCAACCGTGGTAAAGGATGTTCACAGCTTTATTATTCATAAAATCGTGACGAACTTTATGGAGCAATCTTATATGAAAGTTCTTCTTTCGGAACGAAAGTATAAAATGCAAGCACTGGAACTTTCTATGCATCAATCACAATTAAATCCACATTTTTTATTTAATACACTAGAAACGATTAATTGGAAGGTTATTAGTCTTACGAAGAGACCAAATGAAATTAATGATATGATCGATCATTTGGCGAATATCCTTCGTTTTTCTTTAGATTCAAATGATGATTTAGTGGTATTAAAGGATGAAATTAAACATACGAAAAGTTATGTAGAAATCCAAAAGATCAGGCACAAAGATCAATTTACATGTGTATGGGAATGTGATGAGGGTGTTGAAAAATATTATGTCGTAAAGCTTTTTCTGCAGCCCCTTATTGAAAATTCGCTCGAGCATGGCATGGCGGGATTGGAAAGAACTCTATCCATAAAGGTGCGAATCAAAAGCAGTGCATCATTCCTAAATGTATCGGTCATTGACAATGGTACGGGAATTGGAGCGGAGAAATTAATGGATATTCGCTCAAAATTGGAGTCAGCTTATTCCTCTTCTGATCATATCGGTCTTTATAATACGAACAAGCGTTTACAATTAACCTATGGAGAAAAACACGGAATTACCATTCGAAGTAAGCTCGGATGGGGAACGATAGTGGATGTGCAGATACCAATCAATTAAATTTAGAATATATAAAAATGAAGCCGGCGAAGAGCAAAACAAACTGCCTCGCCGGCTTCTTTACGCTTCATGTTTATTTTTCATTTAAAAATTTTAAGGAAGTCCGTACAAAATAATGAACCCCAAGAATCAGAGCCTCTTCTTTTATATCAAATTTTGGATGATGATGCGGATAATTTTCAGCAGGATTTTCGCTTCCTGCGCCCAGGAAGGCAAAACAGCCCGGAGCAACCTCGGCAAAAGCTGAGAAATCTTCACTTCCCATCAAGGCTTGTGACCTGACAAAGTTCCTTTCCCCAAAGGTTTCCACAATCGTATGTTCTACAAGAGAGGTGATATTTTCTTCATTTATTGTTGGACTATATCCAAAGTTATAGTCTAATTGATAGGTTGCATCGTGAGCCGCTGTCAGCCCCTTTGTTAACTTTTCAATCCAAACTGGAATTTGCTTACGAATTTCGGGGTCAAACGTACGGACGGTTCCCCCGATCGTTACACGATCAGGTATGATATTATTGGCGGTTCCTCCATGGAACTGGGTAACTGAAATTACAGCACGCTGGCTTGCATCCACTTTTCGGGAAATAAGCTGATTGATTCCGTTCACAAGCTGTACACCTATCGCAATGGGATCAACCGTGCCATTGGGTTCTGAACCATGCCCCCCCTTGCCTTGAATTACGATATCAAAATCATCACATGCTGCTGTCACATTTCCATAACAAAGGGAAAATTTTCCTAAAGGACCTTGAGAACCAAGGTGAAGCCCAATTACCCCATCGAGCCCCTCAGCTGCACCAGCCTTGATCATCTCCTGTGCACCGCCAGGGGACAATTCCTCCGCATGTTGAAAGAAAAATCGAATTTCCCCATTTATTTCGTCCTTTAACTGGGAAAGGACTTTTGCAGCGCCCAGAAGCATGGCCGTATGTCCATCATGTCCACAAGCATGCATGACCCCGCTTTTTTTCGAGGCAAAGGGCAAACCCGATTCCTCCTGAATGGGCAGAGCATCCATATCGGCTCTCAAGCCAATCACCCTGCCCGGCTGTCTGCCAAAAAGACGTCCCATAACACTTGTAGGAGTTACCCAAGAAACCTCAATATTTCCGAAGGATTGAAGTTTTTCAAATACGTATTTAGAGGT
The DNA here is from genome assembly GCF_059587065.1 of Neobacillus sp. DZ-9. Lineage (NCBI taxonomy): Bacteria > Bacillati > Bacillota > Bacilli > Caryophanales > Bacillaceae > Neobacillus > Neobacillus sp. DZ-9. The sequence goes on along the minus strand of NZ_JCAIOL010000005.1, from coordinate 348,838 downwards.
CTCGACTTCTTCAAATGAAAGCTCAGGATTTTCATGGAAATGCCTGCGCCATTGGACCACTTCCGCCTCAACGGCTTCTACCAAGTTTTGAATATCGACGATTTTTTCAATCACAATTTTAGCCTCCCCTATTTTTCATTCAAGAATTTTAAGGCTGATTGCACGTAATACTGTACACCAAGAATCAGGGACTCTTCTTTTACATCGAATTTAGGATGATGATGCGGGTAATTCTCCTCCGGTTTTTCACTACCTGCACCTAAGAAAACAAAACAACCTGGGGCAACTGCCGAAAATGCTGAGAAATCCTCTCCTCCCATGATGGCTTCGGCAATCACGCGATTGCTTTCTCCAAACGTTTCCACAATGGTTTGATCCACCAATGCGGTGATCTTCTCCTCATTCACAACGGAAGAGTAGCCCAACTGATAATTCAATTGATAGGAAGCATCATGGGCTTCGGTTAGCCCTTTGGTAATTTGTTCAATCCAAACTGGAATTTGACTGCGGATTTCCGGATCAAAGGTACGAACTGTCCCGCCAAGGGTCACACGGTCAGGGATGATGTTATTGGCTGTTCCTCCATTAAATTTTGTAACCGAAATGACCGCACGTTTACTGGCATCCACTTTTCGAGAAATAATCTGATTAATTCCATTCACAATCTGAACACCAATTGCAATAGGGTCTACAGTTGCAAAGGGTGCGGACCCATGTCCACCCTTACCTTGGATCTCAATATCAAAAGCATCCGTTCCAGCTGTTACAGGACCATAGCATACGAAAAATTTTCCAGCAGGAATCTGCGACGCAAGATGGAGTCCAATTACACCATCAATTCCTTCTGTAACACCGGCTTTAACCATTTCTGCTGCACCACCTGGGAAAAGTTCTTCAGCATGCTGGAAGAAAAATCTGATTTCCCCTTTTATTTCGTCTTTTAATTGAGAAAGGACCTTTGCGGCTCCTAACAACATGGCAGTATGTCCATCATGACCACATGCGTGCATGACATCCTTGTTTTTGGAGGCAAATGGCAGTCCTGTTTCCTCTTGAATTGGAAGCGCATCCATATCCGCTCTTAAGGCCACGACTCTGCCTGGCTGACTGCCAACGATCCGTCCCAATACACTTGTAGGAGTTACTTTTGAAACTTCGATATTACCGAAGGCTTGGAGCTTTTCAAAAACGTATTTGGATGTTTCAAACTCTTTAAACGAAAGCTCAGGATTTTCATGGAAATGCCTGCGCCACTCAACTACTTCCTCTTCAACGGCTTCAACCAATTTCTGAATATCAACGACTTTCTCAATCATATCCCTTTACCTCCTCAAAATTCTGTATTCAAGATAATTTTAGAGAAAAAAGGTGGATGAAAACAATAAAAATTTAGAATATTCGAATAGTTGCCAATTAAAGAGTATTTTTCTTAAAACAAGAGACCTTTTTTAGACTCTCTTATGCTATATTAAATTCAAAAGATTCGAAATACATAGGAGAGATGAAAAATGAAAATTCCATACAATGGGAAATCCCCTGCTATTCATGAATCTGTATTTGTCGCACCAGGGGCATATTTAGTTGGGGATGTACAAATTGGGAAGGATTCGACGGTTTGGTTTAATGCGGTATTAAGGGCGGACGATGGCCCGATTATTGTCGGTGAAAGATGCAGCATCCAGGATAACACCACCATCCACTTATACGAAGGATTTCCCGTCATTATTGAGGATGATGTAACTGTTGGCCATAATGTTATTTTGCATGGGTGTAAAGTTGGCAGAAATTCGATAATTGGAATGGGCTCTACACTATTGGACAATGTTGAGGTTGGTGAGGAATGCATTATAGGTGCCAATACGCTCCTAGCTGGCGGAATCAAAATCCCGCCGCGCTCCCTTGTTCTCGGATCACCAGGTAAAGTGGTAAGAGAGTTAAACGAAAAGGACCTACAAATGCTTCAGATGTCCAGTGAGCATTATGTTCAAAAAGGAAAGGAATTTAAAGATATATTGAAATAATAGAAAAAGAGGTGCGGGATAGCACCTCTTTCAGTTTGATTGGGAATAGTAGTGAGCTTTCATTTACCGTGGAAGCACTCTTTTCCTCATTTCGGTAAATGAAATGGGCTTTCATTTACCATGGGAACTCTATTTTCCTCGTCACGGTCAATGAACTGGGGTTTCATTGACCGTGGGAGCTCTATTTTCCTCGTTTCGGTCAATGTACTGTGTGAAGCTCTAAAGTCATCTTCTCTATTATTGAACCTTGTATTTTTCGTAATAATAAGAAACCAATTATAGAGTTATGATGATTGGTCCCTCTTTCGTAAGGATCAATGTATGTTCAATCTGAGCGACAAAGCTTTTTTCAGTTGCATAAGTCCATTCGTCGTCCTTTTGGAACACTTCTTCTTCATCGGTGGAGATAAACGGTTCGAAGGCAATGACCATCCCCTCTTTTAGCAGCTCATCATCCCATGGTTCATAATAATTATAAACATGGTCTGGTGCTTCATGAATCCTGCGGCCAATTCCATGTCCCGTTAGGTTTTTAATAACGGTTAAACCATGCTGTCTAGCTGTTTGGTGGACGGCTTTGCCGATCCCGCTTTTTTTAGCGCCTGGTCTTGCTTTCTTTAGACCTGCTTCAAAAGACAATTTTGCTACATCACAAATTTTCTGCAAAATGTCTTTCCCTTCACCGACTACAAAGGAAATGCCAGTGTCAGCGAAATAACCGTTTTTAGAACCCGATACATCGATATTGACAAGGTCGCCTTCCTGAATAACGCGCTTTCCAGGAATACCATGTGCCACCTCATCATTGACACTTATACACGTAAATCCTGGGAAATCGTACTCTCCTTTTGGAGCAGAAATGGCACCTGCTTTTTCAAAAAGCTCACCAGCGATATCATCCAATTCTTTAGTCGTAATTCCCGGCTTCGTTTGACGAACCATTTCATCCCGAATGGATGCTACAATCTTACCTATTTCCTTTAAACTTTTAAAATCTTCTTCTGTCTTTGCTATCATCGTATACTACCTACTCTTTATTTTATTGTAATCATTTTAATATTTTACCTTTAGTTGCGTGAAAAATCCAAGAAAAACAATGATAAAAGCCCTCTGCATTTCAAAGGCCCTTCATGCATCTTAATTCCGCTTACTTTGTCGATATAATTCCATTGATTTAAACCCATCCCCCAAAACGGTTTCCATTTCGAGCAGACGCTTTTCCTGGGTTTCTTTTCTTTTGGCGCTGTATACATACCGTGCCCAATCCTTTTGATAGCCGGGAGTTAGGTCATTATAGAAATTTAATAAATCCTCTTTATTGTTTAAGTACTGCTTAATGTCTTCCACATTATTAATATAGTCATCCACACATTGACTAGCTTTTGAACTTGCGGCTTTGTTCGCTTTCTTTGGTTCGGATTTCAAGCCTACAACTGTAAACACATCATTTAAACTCACCATTCTGGCGAACTTGATTTCACTGCCAGAAACATAGCCATCTTCATCTACACCTATGCCGGGGAATATACTGTCGCGCTCTATGTATTCCTTATACGTCGGATTCCCTTTTTTCGGATAAGCAAAGAACAGATATCCTTTATCCTTCAGTAGCTTCTTTTCAATCACAAGCTTTATTTTACTAGAAAATTCTTCTAAGCTAAAAACAAAGAAAAAGCACATGTCATATTGATCTTTTTGAATCGATGAATCAAATTCAAGTTCACTAAAATCTTTCACATCTTCTGGTAATCCAAGAACGAGCTTCGTTGGATATTTCGTAAGATTTAATTTATCAATAACCGTTTTTTGTGAATTCATTGAAAGAGACTCCTTAAATTCTTTTTCTATAGTATAAATATAAAATCCCACCCTCGTCTACAACGGAAGGTGGGTTTTTATCTTAATTTCCTCGTAAAGCGGCCGTTTTGGCTGGAATGAAGAAGCTTAATAATACCGTTACCAGGCTTAAGCATAATGCATATAGGAAGACGTTTTTCATACCGATAGAAATACTGGCAGCTTGGTTAATAAGGACACCCATGATGGTTACCCCAATTGAGGTCCCGATGTTTCTTAAGAACATTTGCAAGGATGTTGATACCCCTTTAATATCCGCGTCAGCAAATTCTTGGGAGGCAATGGTGCCAACTGCAAATAATAAGCCAAAGGAAACACCTTGGACGGCCAGTATTAAAAACATCCCTAGGTAGGATAGTTCATTAAGGAATAAAAATAATGCCAAGCCTGATATAGCCGTGATAAAGCTTCCAATGATAAATAATTTTTTATAACCGAAGCGGATAATCCATTTCCCAGCCGGCGTGCTTCCAAACATCCAGCCGATGGCAATACTTAAAAGAATCAGTCCGCTTTTATAAATGCTCATATGGTTTCCTTCTTGTAAATACAGAGGAATAAAGTTGGATGTTCCGAAAAAGGAAAGACAGTAAACCAACATAAAAAGGTTGGACATGAGGATTCCCTTGTTTTTAAACAACGAAACAGGAAGGAATGGATGTTGCTCTTTCTTTTCCACAAAAACAAAGACGATCAATCCAATAAAACCAATGATCACGAACCAAATGGCATGGCTGACATTTGTAGCTAGCAATAACAGCGAGATAGATATCCCGAAAAGGAAAAAACCTTTAAAGTCGATGTGAGTCTTTTTAAATTCGCTTTGTTCCTGATATGGTATTAAACAAAGCACGGTTGCAATACCTATGGGGATATTGATGAAGAAGATCCATCTCCAGGATAATGCTTCAACAAAAAAAGAACCTAAGACAGGACCGACAATGGAGGAAATTGCCCAAATACTGCTAAAGACAGCTTGGATTTTCCCTCGTGTTTCGATTGTAAATAGGTCACCAACGATGATGATGGAGAGTGGAATCATCCCGCCGGCTCCCAAGCCCTGAATACCTCTGAAAATAATCAGCGTCACCATCGAGTTCGCCATGCCGCAAAGGATGGAACCAAGAGTAAATAAGCCGACCGCGAACATTAATAATTTTTTTCGGCCGTACATATCTGAAAGTTTTCCGTAAAGCGGTACGGTAACGGTGCTTGCTAGCATATAAACGACAAATATCCAGGCAAATAACTCCATCCCGCCCAGCTGCTTCACGATGGTCGGGCTTGCCGTTTGCATGATGTTGGCATCGAGTGCCGAAATTAGGGTTGTAATTACTAACCCCCAAAATACATATTTATTTTTGTTCATAAAACCTCCTGAAAAAAAGACCTGTTGATTTTCAACTACCTATTTTTTACAATATTTCCCCCATATATCATTATAGCAAAATGGGAAACTATTTATCTAATGTTTTACACTAAAAAAAGGCTGAAGGATTTCAGCCTTTTTTATCGGATTAAATACCCGCTCGTATGGAATTGATACCATTTTCCTGCAATATATTGACGGTTTTGAACCATTTCGCCGTTTTTTGATAAATAGTAGGCTTTTCCTTTATCTTTGATCCAGCCGGTTGCCATGGGACCTGTGGAAGTTAAATAGTACCATTTATTATTTTCCTTCAGCCATCCAGTTGCCATTGCTCCTGATGGCTTTAAGTAATACCATTTCCCACTGACAGACTCCCAGCCTGTTTGCATTTCACCATTGCCATTTAGATAATACCACTGACTGGCATTGTTTAACCATCCTGTTACCTTTAAACCATTGGGATTTAAAAAGTACCATTTCCCATGACCGTTCACCCAGCCAATTCGTTTGCTGGTTTGCACTGCAATCGATGATGGGTTATACATGTTAACAATGGAAATACCTGTGTAATAAAATTTTAAAATTTCATCGTAAATCTTCCCGACATCGCCCATGTTTTTGGCGCCCCATTGACTCATGCCGACACCATGACCATCACCTAATCCTTTGACAGAAAACGTTTCATTATCAGATTTAAATTCAGACACTAAATAACTTCACATTACACGATTCCCAATAATGGAGCGAACTTTTGATGCACTCACATCGGCAATGGCTAGACGCTTGAGAATTTTCCACGAAGGATACATTTCAATTGGATAGTCCTACATGAACACTGAATTAATCGGACGAACATAGCGCATATTTTCCACCACAAAATCAAAACTGCCAAGGTATGCGCGATTATTGATGGAAATCTGAGAATTAGGCTGTACAGGATTGGCTGATAATACAACAGAGGAATATAGAAGAACACCGTCTTTATATAATGCAATTTTTCCATTTTCCTGTTTTAATAGATAACTATTACCTGAAATTAACTTTAGATTTTGGTTACTCGTAAGATAATCGCCATTTGGTTTTAGGGTAATTTCCGTTTTGTTTCCTAAAAAATTAATCAACTTCACTTTAATGATTGGTTCAGGCTGTTCGGCAAAACCCTTAATTTGAGGAAACAAAGAAACAATGATTGTAAAAGTAATCACATTTAGCAGGACTTTTTTCAATCTTTTTTCCCTCCGAAACTATTAATAGTACCAAGTGCTAGAGTTATCATATATTAATAGTTCAGAAGTCCTCAATGGAACATTATTTCCAAATATAAATCCTATTAAAATTGGAAGTACCGAATGTATGAACTGCACCCTAGCATTAATAGCTTAAAGGTGCATTCATTTAAGAAAAGTATAAATTCATGATATTGTTGGATGGGCTTAAAACGGTTAGGCCGTAAATATAATCGATTATATTCGTTTAGCATATCATCCAGTTCTTGGCTGCAAAGGATCGTTTCTTCACAATGCAGTCCTTTTGCCATCCCTATTTTTATCATCTCGTCTCTTTTCTTACTTATTGCCTTTTCTAACTGTTCCTGTCTCATAGCAAAAATACACCTCAAAAAATATGTGATAATTTCGAATACTGTAAACAATTGCCGCAAAATGTATTATATCACGTTATCGTTTTAGTAGAATCGTTTCGCTAAAACAAGCTAAAAAAAGACGGGATTCCAATGTTTTCGACCTTTTCGTACAACGAACTACCAAAATCGACATTCTCATAAAAAAAAAGAATTCCTCTGTAAGCGGAGATTCTTTTTGGTCTATGAATAGCTGAATTCCTTTTTCAGCAACGGCTGTGTGATCGTCGGCAAGACGATTTCAATCGTTGTACCTTGATTTACTTCACTTTGGATCAAAAGCTGTCCATTATGACTTTCAATAATCCGGTAACAGGTCATTAAACCAAGACCCGTCCCTTTTTCTTTGGTCGTATAAAAAGGCTCCCCAAGAGTCGCAATCCGTTCCATAGGAATTCCAATCCCTTGGTCAGAAATTTTTATCGAAATATTTCCCTCTTCTCTTTCCTTCACCTTCACAAAAATATTACCGCCATCCGGCATGGATTCAATAGCATTTTTTAAAAGGTTTAAAAATACTTGTTTTAACTGGTTTTCCTCACAAGTGATGGTCGGAATCTCCCCTTCAAAATCAACGAAGATTTCCACACTGTTTAATATGGATTGGGTGTTCATTAAGGTGATGACATCGTTAATTAAAACCGTTACATCTTTTTCAATAAAAACAGCCGCGGTGGGTTTTGCCAAAAAGAGGAATTCACCAACAATCGAATTTATTCGTTCTAGCTCAGCTAAAACTATATCAAAATACTCATCCTGTTGCTGATTGGCCTTAAATAGCTGGATAAAACCCTTGATGGAGGTAAGTGGATTGCGGATTTCATGGGCAATACCCGCGGCCATTTGCCCTAATAATGCCAGCTTCTCAGACTTTTGTAACAAGCGGTCCGTTTGCTCCTTTCGATCAGTGATGTCCTTCCCAATCGAAAGCATCGCCTCTTTACCGCCAAATACGATATTCATAGAGGAGGATTCAAAATAGAATATTGTTCCGTCGAGCCGCTTCGCTTTGTATACGATCGTATTGACCGGCTGTTTTGCTTTTTTAATTTGCTTATATCGCTCCAATAAACGTTCCTTATATTCAGGAACAATGAAATCCATAACGGTTTTTCCGAACAAGTCCTCTATCTGTTTCGCACCAGCCATGCATAAAGCAGCATGATTTACATAAATAAATTTATGGTTATGGGTAATATAAACCGGTTCAGGTAAAGAATCGATCAATTTCTTGTAACTTTCCTCACTGTCACGAGCTTTTTTCCCAAGGTAGCGTGCTTTATCATATTGCCATCCGACCACCCAGGCGATTCCGGTAAAAATTAAAAAATCAAGCGTGAAAAAAGGATGATGTTCATAGAATCTTTGATATATTGAAAAAAGTATCGAAATGGATACTAAAGAGATTTGACCCATGTTTTTCATTGTTTTGCCCCTTATATAGGAAAATTGTCTTATAACACATTTCGTCATAATCCTATATTTTCCTTCTTATAAATCTATTTTTCTTTTTAATAATAGCAAAATAATAATAGAAGGTAATTATCTTTTTTTAAAAGGAAAAATCCACCATGATGAAATGGTGGATTTTTTGTAAATTTTAGTCGACAAATTTCAGATACTCTCTTACCACTTGCAAATACTTTTCCGGCTCTTCGACATATGGCATATGAGCACTGTTCTCAAATACATGGAATTTGGCGTTAGATGTAAGGCTGCTAAAATATTCGGTTGATTCCGGAGTCGCCTCATCAAAACGACCGCATGTGTACAAAGTGGGACAAGTGATTTCCTTTAATTGGGAAGTGCAATCAAAATTTTTCAAGTTTCCTAGGACTGTGAATTCAGAAGGACCCCACATGATATTGTATACTTCTGGATTGCGATATTGGGAGCCTTGTTTCAACCACTCTGGATACGGATCCAATCTGTTTACGAAGTTTTTATTAAACACCAGGGTTGCATCCTGATATTCCTTAGAATTGGTCATTTCCGATTCTTCACAGCGTAAAATGATTTCCTGAATCTCTTGTGGCAGCTTTTTAAGGTTCTTTCGCTGATCTTCCTCCCACAAAGGAGCGCTAAGGCAAGGGCTTGAAAAAATAACACTTTTTACACCGCTTGGCTTTGTTAAACAATAAGCTGCAGCTAGCGTCGTCCCCCATGAATGACCTAAAATATGTACTTCATTTAAGTTAAGGGCACCTCTAACTTGGCCTAATTCCTCGACAAACCGCTCAAGCTGCCATAAAGTGGTGTCCGTTGGCCGCTCCGACTTGCCACAACCAAGTTGATCATAAAAAATTACCGGACGATCCAGAGACAAAGCTTTTAGCCCTTGGAGCGAATAACACGAGGACCCTGGTCCTCCGTGTAATATGATGACGGGCGTCCCAGCGCCTTCTTTATTGTACATTTCATACCAAACCTTGCCGCCTGTTACTTCAATAAACCCTTCTTCATGCATGATGTGAGCCCCCTTCAATAATTTTTCCATTACGTATTTCGTTGATTTTTCCATAAAACTCAATATGCTCACCTTGAATGACAATGCCATCACCGTCATTACAGGTATAAATTGTCTTCTGGTTAGAATACCCCAAAAGCTCCGGCAACTGGGTATTTTGTTTATCCCAATGCGGCATAAACTCAAAATCTATTAAATCTAAAGCGTTTAATTGTTCCAAGTAAACGAAATTTTCATCTATGTACGCCGCGATTTTTATCGTCTTTGACATTAAAATGCTTCCAGCACTTACACCTATCAATAGTTTCCCGTTTACCGCCATCTCATTGATTTTTCCAAGCAGGTTTCTCTTTTGTAAGTTTTTTAAAAAATAGAAGGTATTCCCGCCAGATAAGTAGAGGCCATCACAGCTTTCGAGCTCTCCCAACAGGGATTCGTCATACTCCTCGTCTACATCAAAAAAGAGGAACTCGGTTATATCCAAAGAAAGAAAATATTCCTTTGCCGCGATAAAGTATTTCCTTTCTTTATCTAACTGGGAGGGAATATATCCAAGCTTAAATGATTTACCTGCGATAAGACTTTTGATTCGCGCTTCTAACTGAAGATTATTTTTCTTGGAAAAATCACTTAATAATACTAAATTTAGCAATTTCTATCCTCACTTACTATACATTTTTATTTGATAAAAGATATAACTTAACACCAAGGTAAACAGTGAAAACAGGAAAGCAATACCTGAAAAAGCAAGAACATAAGCATTATATTCCGCGAGTTTGACAATCAAGCGGTAACTGTCTATTTGGAGCAGGCCAGCAGCAATATTAAACAAAACTAATAAAAAGAACATCATCATTAGCCCTTTTGCTGAGCCTTGGATATCCGCTTTGCTTAATGCAATATGGGAAGAAATACTGATAGCTATGGCTAAAAATATCCAAAAAAGCGGGTTGATGAAATTTCCTAGGGTAAAAAGACTTTTACTTATCGCAAATATGGCGCCCACTATTGATTTAATAACATTTATATCCAACTTTTCAAGAGAAACATGTTGATGAAACTGCTCCTGAAAAGTTTTAAAGGATTGAGGCACGAAAAGATACATTCCCAAAATCAGCGAACCAATTCCACTAAAAATGGGTCCTAAGCCAATAAAGAAGTTCCCCACCTGCTGATACATGCTGTTCCGGTTATATTGATGCTCGACAAATCCAAGCACGCCATTCGGACTGTTCAGCTGCAGAAGTTTGACCCTCGTAACCCGGTGTCCCCATAGGAAGCACTGGATGAGATGGCCGATTTCATGAATGGGTGTGCCAATCCATGCAGTTACCAACACCCCTCGGGGGCCAAAGGCGCGTACGAGGTACGAATTTGAATAACGTTCAAGAAATCCTAAAATTAGCCCCACCGCGATGATGGATCCCACCAGATAGATCAATTCTATAAAACTTAGCAGCAACATATGTAAAAAAGATACTAGGATTTCCATGGCGATCTGACCCTTCCGCTTGTTCTGTTCCTATTCATCCATGTTAGACCATTTTCATAAAAAACATGCACCTTTCAGGCTACTGTCTGGATTTAAGCCATTTTATTGTACAATAGATTAAATAATGTAATATTCTTAATATTATTTTCACATTTTTGGTTAGGATTGTAGGTGAGGATTTGAAACGGATTCATTACAGTTGGATTATCTTGATTGTTGCTTTTTTCTCAATTATAGTCGCAGGTATCATCCGGTCATCATCTGGAGTATTTATTGTCCCATTTGAAAAAGAATTTGGATGGGATCGGTCAGTCATTTCTTTAGCTTTTGCTATCAGTCTGTTTTTATATGGTTTTTCAGGTCCATTTATGGCGGCTCTGCTTGAAGTTTTTGGGCTAAGAAAAATGATGGCAGCGTCTATGACTACATTATTGAGCGGTCTTTTCCTTACCTTTTTCATGAAGCAGGAATGGCAGTTGCTTCTCATTTGGGGAATCATTATTGGATTGGGTTCAGGATTGTTTTTAACCGTTCTAAGTACATATGTTTCTAATCGCTGGTTTGTGAGTCGACGGGGCTTAGCGCTTGGAATCCTAACGGCTAGTACAGCTACAGGCCAGTTAATTTTACTTCCGATTTTAGCGATTGTGATAAAAAATTATTCCTGGCGCTGGGCTATTGGCTTAATTCTAATTCTATGCTTCGTTATGTTCGTAATTATTCTCTTATTTATGAAAAACACACCCAAGGAGGCGGGGATATTTCCTTATGGCTTAGATAATGAGCCTGACGAGTCCAATATCCTTGAAAAGAAAAATCCAATTGTGATGGCTTTTCATGCATTACAAGACGCAGTGAGAATTAAAGAATTTTGGTTGTTAGCTGGCAGCTTTTTTATTTGCGGTCTTTCAACTAGCGGCTTGATCGGAACACATTTTATATCTTATTGTATCAGCTTTGGAATCCCTGTAGTTACAGCCGCTTCCCTGCTTTCTTTTATGGGAATCTTTGACCTGATTGGAACAACGGTATCGGGTTGGTTATCTGACCGTTTTGATAACCGCTGGTTGTTGTTTTGGTATTACGGTCTTAGAGGGGCATCTCTTGTAATACTTCCTATTGCATTAAATAGTGGCTCTATTACTCTACTAATCATTTTTTCCATTTTTTATGGATTAGATTGGATTGCCACTGTTCCTCCAACAATCAGCATTTCAAGGCAGGTTTTTGGAATTGAAAAAAGCGGCATTGTGTATGGATGGATTTTCGCAGCTCATCAGGTAGGGGCAGCAGTGGCCGCATATGGCGGCGGCATCATTTATAAAATCTTTAATTCTTACACATGGGCCTTTTTCCTGGGGGGAATCTTCTGTTTACTTGCAAGTCTTTTTGTAATGGTCATAAAAAAACAAAAATTATCTGGTTTGTACTCTAAAACGGAAATGAAGTTATAATTATATGGAATTATGGATAACAGGAAGGAGAAGGAAGCTTGCAAACAGGAACATCAAAGACAATCGGGTTAACAGAAGGGCTGCCTGCAGCAGGGCAGAAAACAACATTGTACCGGATCCTGTTGCTGATTAGTGTCGTTCACTTATTTAACGATACCATCCAAGCCATTATTCCATCTATTTTACCGATTTTAAAAACCAAAATGGAGCTGTCCTACTTGCAAGCAGGAGCGATTATTTTTACCCTTAACATCACAGCATCGATATTACAGCCGCCGATTGGATTTTATTCTGACCGCCGCCGAGCTCCATATTTACTCCCGCTCGGAATGGTTCTTACATTTATTGGTGTATTAGTCTTAGCTTTATCACCCAGCTATTGGATGGTCTTACTCTCGACCGTTTTTATCGGAATAGGTTCAGTCGTATTTCATCCGGAAGCATCCCGGGTAGCCTTTATGGCCGCTGGCAAGAAGCGGGGCCTGGCACAATCCATCTTCCAAGTAGGCGGAAACTTCGGCCAGTCCCTTGCCTCCTTAATGACGATTCTCATTTTTGTACCATTTGGCCAATTTGGGGCAATCTGGTTTACCGTCAGGCGTTTGTAATTTTGATTTTTAATGGATTTATTTTAATGACTGGCTGGTCTGTGACCGTTGTTTATGCTCAGGAACTTGTACCAAGTATGATCGGAACCGTTTCAGGTCTTACGACGGGACTATCGTTCGGCCTCGGAGCCCTTGGTGCCGTTGCACTTGGATCGTTAATCGACACCTACTCCCTCAAAACGGTTTTGAATCTGGTAAGCTTCTTGCCACTCATAGGATTACTCGGTTACTTCCTTCCAAGTAACCGTAAAGTAAAAGAATGGTCTTCTGAAACATAAAAAAAATGGATGGTTTCTTAAACCATCCATTTTTTCATTTATTCAGATTCCTTTGACTCAACATCATTCTCATTGATGGTTCCAGCAAGAGCATTTAACGCAGGTATATCAAAATTCACTAATGGTTTTACCTTTGGCGGTTCTGGCCTAGTTTGGCCATACAAGCTCACATAAATTTCTTCAATCTCTTCTCCTGTCAAATCGCCACGCTTCAATAACTCTGCGGCAATTGAGTGGACAAAGTCAGCATGGTCATTGACAAGTTTTTTCACTTGTTGCATCTGGTCTTTTAACAACAAATTTATTTTTGGACGCAGTGCTCGAAGACCATCGATTCGGGTTCCTACCGCAAGCCAGCTGAACAGTTCATCGCCCATACCGACCATGCCAAGGTAAACACCTGCTACCATAGTAGCCTGCCGTAGATCTGAGGTAACCCCGTTTAATTTCTTGCCGAGGAATTCCTCTTCCACTGCCCTGGCAGCCAAACAAACTTGAATTTCAGCGAGCAATTCACTGTCACTTTCGTTATACCGCTCTTCGGTCGGTTTAGTAGCCGCAAGGCCAAGCGCACCGCCGCGCCGAATAATCGTGACCTTCCATACTCGTTCGTGAGGCTTCAAGAGATATTGTGCCACCGCATGGCCAGCCTCATGATAGGCGACGTTACGCTTCTCATCATCCATCATAGAGCTTAATGGCTGTTTAAGCCCCCACTCATAGGTTTCCATCGCAGCCCGGAAGTCTTCGTAACTGGCTAGCTGGGCCCCACGCTGGTGGGCGATAACGACAGACTCATTGACAATATGCTTGATTTGCGCTGGACTATAGCCAATTGTGTCAAGAGCGGCCTTCTCAGAAGTCAGCGATGAATCGATTTTTACTTTTTTAAGATAGTATTGGAAAACATCTACCCGGCCATCATAATCAGGGGAGTCGACCCAAAGCTTGCGGTCAAAGCGGCCCGGCCGGAGCAATGCCTGGTCGAGGACATCAGGAAGGTTGGTTGCGCCAATCGTTAGAACGGCTGGGCGCTCTGCTACTTTTTTCCGTAGGCCCAGGGAGCGAAGAAACTTAGCGATTTTGGAGTTATCGATGTTCGGAGGGTCCATTTGTAATAGAAGTTCATTAAGCAGCCCGGCTCCCCCCATACCGGCCATGCCCATCAGTCCTCCACCTCCTCCTCCTCCGCCCTGGCGGCTCATCCCGATGGCGTCGATCTCATCGATAAAAATAATACAGGCGCCATATACATCTGCGAGCTTCCGGGCTTTCTTATAGAGACCCATCACTTTAAGGTTACCTACGCCAAAGAACATATTTTGAAAGCTTGGAGCCGAGGCATAGGCAAAGGGTACCTGTGCTTCGTTGGCGATTACTTGAGCCAAATAGGACTTCCCTGTGCCTGGCGGACCGCATAGAAGCAAGCCTCTTATGGCTTCGCCGCCCATTTCTTTAAACTCTTTTACCCCCCTAAGCAGGGTAACAATCCGTCTGGCATTTTCCACAATTTCAGGATTGCCCCGATAATCGTCCCAGGTCGTACCGGTCTCACCAGGCAAGATCCAGTACGTTCGGCCTCGGGCCAGAAACCAGAATAGCGCAACAAACTGTATGATCATAAATAACATTGCGAATAGCAATTGAAACAAAAAGCTGATGATTGTCAAGGCGACCGACCAATAGGAAGGTCCTCCCTTCACCAATACCACACCAATAAATACGATAAAGGCGAGCCAGAGCAGGAATTTGCGCCACTTTATCCATCGATGACTCTTCATGGTCCCACTTCCATTTCGGAAAATTTGGAATATTATATGAAGAAACAGCCTAAAGGTGTAAGCACTAATATCTTAAAATCGAGATTTTTTGAAATTTTATTGACAATAATATGGGACTGTAAATATCCTCTCTCTTAATGACCGTCCCAGTATTGTTTGAAAGCAGATGGGAATTAGGAGCCTCTACTAATGACCGTCCCGGCACTTTTTGAAGACTGAATGGGAATTAGGAGCCTCTCCTAATGACCGTCCCGGCATTTTTTGAAAGCAGCTGGGAATTAGGAGCCTCTCCTAAAAACCGTCCCGGCACTTTTTGAAGGCTGATGGGATAAATAAACCCTTCATTAATCAACTTAACACTTTTTTATGATATTGAATTTCTTAGCCAAATCAAAAGACCCTCCCTGGAAGGGAAGGCCTCTAATCATTATTTAACTAGTTTATTTTTGATGTCCAACAAGTACTTGATTACGACAGCAAGACCGCCAATGAAGTAGAAGGTAATCATAATCCATCCTGTTGGATCAATTGAATTCATGGAAATAAGAAGGTTCAATGGAAGAACGAAGTAAACGATATCCTTTAAATAATCTAGTACAAAACTTGTATCAAAGGAGCCTTTCCAGAACATTTGGATAAACTGAATTAGGAAATTAAGAATCATTAGTCCAAAAACGGCCTGCATAGTATATAGCATCCAGGCTGAAAGTCCGAAGTCCATTTATCATCACCACCTTTGCTATATACTATGCTTGTAATAATAACTGGTGATGGGAATGGCCCTTCCTAATTCACAAAATATTCATAATTAACAAACTTAATTTTATTACCATTCTAAAAGCAGAAAAGGTGCCTGTCACCCTCATTATTTGAAGGGTAACAGGCACCTTTTCATTAATCTCTATCCAGTAAAGACGCTCCAGCAATTCCTGGATGGGTCATTTCATACGGATCAAGAATTAAATCAAGCTCCGCTTCGGTCAACACTTGATATTTTAAACATAAATCACGAATCGATGTACCATTTAGAATTGCCTCTCTGGCTATTCTTGCTGCGGCTTCGTATCCTAGATGCGGATTCACAGCGGTAATGACCCCGGCGCTCTTTTCAACATACTCCTTTAAGCGTTCTTCATTTGCTTTAATCCCTTTTAAACAATGTTCCGTAAAGGCGCGGAAGGCATTATTCATGATGCTGATAGACTGCAGAAGGTTGAAAACCAACACCGGCTCCATGACATTCAATTCAAGCTGGCCTGCTTCTGAGGCAAGGCAAATCGTATGATCATTTCCGATAACCTGGAATGCTACTTGGTTAATTACTTCCGGCATAACTGGATTCACTTTTCCTGGCATGATGGAAGACCCCGGCTGGCGGGCAGGCAAGCTGATTTCTGCTAATCCCGCACGAGGGCCGGATGCCATTAGGCGCAGGTCGTTAGCGATTTTAGACATATTCATCATACATACTTTTAAAGCTGCAGAAACTTCTGTGTAGGCATCGGTATTCTGAGTCGCATCTACAAGATGCTCCGCTCCAACTAGCGGCAGCCCGCTGATTTCGGCAAGATATTTTACCACATGTTCTATATAACGGGGATCGGCATTTAATCCAGTGCCAACAGCAGTTGCCCCCATATTCAATTCAAATAAATGCTGGCGAGACTGCTTAATTCGTTTGATGTCCCTCTCGATGACACGGGCATAGGCTTCGAATTCCTGTCCGAGACGGATTGGCACAGCATCTTGAAGATGTGTCCGTCCCATTTTGATAACATGATTGAATTCTTGAGCCTTTTGTTGAAAAGCACTATGCATCACGTTCATGGTTTCCAGCAATTTTTCAAGAAGGTTTAACACAGCAATATGAATGGCAGTCGGAAACGCATCGTTTGTCGATTGTGACATGTTCACATGGGTGTTCGGACTGCAATGATAGTAGTCCCCTTTTTCTTTGCCCATTAATTCGATGGCACGGTTGGCAATGACCTCATTGACATTCATATTAATCGATGTCCCGGCACCGCCTTGAATCGGGTCGACAATGATTTGGTCATGCAGCTTACCATTCATTAATTCTTCCGCAGCCATAACGATTTTCTCGCCAATGCCGGAATAAAGCTGTTTAACGTCCATATTTGCCAGTGCTGCCGCTTTTTTCACCATCGCCATTGCGTTTATTAATTCTTCATGGATTCGGTAGCCCGTAATCGGGAAGTTTTCGACGGCCCTAAGAGTTTGAACACCGTAATAGGCATCGGCCGGCACTTCCTTTGTTCCTAAAAAGTCCTTCTCCATTCGAACATTTACATTGGTCTTATTCATGGTGGTCATAGTATCTCTCCTCGATATTAGTTAAGATTATTCTTCTTTATCAGAATTGATTGTTAAATCCCCTGCTAGAGGTGTCTCAATGATTTTCTTTACCTCATCTAAACCATCCGATTGTCCAAGAGCCCACATGAGTTTTGCGACAATTGCTTCTGTGTTCATATCCCCTGATAAAATAACGTTATGCTGCGCTACCTTCCGGCCGACTTCATAGAGGAGCAAATCTTCCCCTTCTTCAAGGCATTGGGTCGTAATGACGACCGCAACACCCGCACTGGTCAGCTCTTGGATTTTTGTAAGAAGGTTCCGTCCTTCAAACGGTAATCCTCCGTTACCAAAACTTTCTATTATGATCCCTTTATATAATCCTTTTAAACTATCAAAAATCTCTGGTTTTGTTCCGGGATATAATTTCATTAGAAATACGTCGGTGCATAAACGAGTGTTTATTGAAAGCTTGTCCTTGGCAGGTGCTGCTTTCCACTGATATTTCACTTCCTGGTCATTCACAAATGCAACATAGGGGTGATTCACACTTTCAAAAGCATCATAGCTTTTTGTTCTCATTTTAACTGCTCTTGTTCCGAGAATGACTCTGCCGTCAAAAACGATAAAGACTCCTCCAATTGTTTCACAGGCAAACCGGATGGCGTCGGCGACATTTTTTTTCGCATCTGTTTTTTTGAAGCTGATTGGAACTTGTGAACCTGTTAAAACAACTGGCTTATCAAGTCCTTGGAGCATATAAGATAGCGCAGCAGATGTATAGGCTAACGTATCAGTTCCATGCGTAATGACAAAACCGTCATATTCTTGATACTGATCATGGATAGCTTGGGCCATTTCCACCCAATGCTCTGGCTGCATATTGGTGCTATCAATATTCATTAAGATTTCACTATCAATTTTAATATCATAGGAAGTAATTGTGCAATAATGAAGCAATTCCTCAGCGGATAGACCTGGAACGAGTCCTTCATTTCCTTCTACGGATGCAATGGTTCCTCCGGTGGCTAGCAATAAAATTTTCTTCAAATGTATCAGCTCCATTGAGTGAAAAAATAGTGATTATTCGCGTATTGCGTATCTATACTTTTCATTATAGAACTTAAATAGGATAAATCAATAGTTTGTACTCGAAACGCGTACATTTTTCTATTCGAGTCTATCATTCTATGCTATAATGTGAACAATATTAAGAAAATGGAGTTGGAGACGAATGCTGGATCGTTTATCCGAATTAAGAAAGGAACGAAAATGGTCGCTGCAGGAAACCGCTGATCAATTAGGAATCGCTAAAAGCACTTATGCTGGATATGAGTCAGGATACCGGGAACCTTCCTTACTTTCACTCACACAAATAGCGGAATTATTTGATACGTCTGTTGATTATTTGTTAAGGAGAACAGATGAGTTGCATCGGATGCAGACAACAGTTGAAATCACAACTGCCATACTTCCCCTATCTCCTTCTCTTTTGATAGATGGGGAACCATTAACGGCAGACGAAAAAATCGACTTTATCGCCTTTATACGTTCAAAAAGAGAATTAAAATTAGAAAAAGGCCCAACATGTAAATGTTGAGCCTTTTGTTTCTTACACCATTAATAATAGGTGCTTTCAGCGAACCCACACTTCTGACATTTTCTCATTCCAGGGGTTTCCCAAAAAATATGCCTACATCGGCATTGAATGGAGTCTATTCTACTTTTTAAAAAATGAATTTTTTGGTATAAATCATCAATTTCCTCTAATAAATTTTTTACTTCATAGGAAGAAGTATTATCGGTATATTTTTGACCCATTGATGAGAAACTCCTCCGCTTTTTTCTTCATACCTTCATTCCTTTCATCTTTCTTTGCCATACCTCGAATATCATGGGAAATTTTCATCGAACAGAACTTTGGACCACACATGGAACAAAAATGAGCTGTTTTGGCCCCTTCAGCAGGGAGCGTTTCATCATGGTATTCTCTTGCACGTTCAGGATCCAATGAAAGGTTGAATTGGTCCTCCCATCTGAATTCGAAACGGGCTTTCGATAAGGCATTGTCTCTCAATTGCGCACCTGGATGACCTTTGGCCAGATCAGCAGCATGGGCTGCAATTTTATAAGCAATAACGCCATCACGAACATCATTCTTATTGGGTAAGCCAAGATGTTCCTTTGGTGTTACATAGCAAAGCATGGCCGTTCCAAACCAGCCAATCATCGCGGCGCCAATGGCAGAAGTAATATGGTCGTATCCAGGTGCAATATCGGTTGTTAAGGGCCCAAGAGTATAAAAAGGAGCTTCTTTACAAATTTCCATTTGCTTTTCCACATTCTCCTTAATCAAATGCATTGGAACATGTCCAGGGCCTTCAATCATGACCTGGACATCATGCTTCCAGGCAATTTCCGTCAATTCCCCTAAAGCTTCAAGCTCTGCAAATTGCGCTTCATCATTGGCATCGGCAATGCTGCCAGGGCGAAGTCCATCTCCCAATGAAACCGAAATATCATACTGCTTTAAAATTTCACAAATTTCTTCAAAATGGGTGTAAAGAAAATTTTCCTGATGATGGGCCAGACACCACTGCGCCATAATCGAACCTCCACGGGATACAATTCCTGTCGTCCGTTTCGCTGTCAAAGGGATAAAACGTAACAACACACCAGCATGAATCGTAAAATAATCGACCCCTTGTTCTGCTTGTTCAATCAACGTATCGCGATAAACTTCCCAGGTTAGATTTTCAGCAATTCCATTCACCTTTTCAAGGGCTTGATAAATCGGCACCGTTCCCACTGGGATTGGGGTATTGCGGATAATCCACTCTCTTGTTGTATGTATATTTTTTCCAGTAGATAAATCCATGATTGTATCAGCTCCCCATCGAGCAGCCCACGTCATTTTTTCAACCTCTTCTTCAATTGAGGAAGAAACAGCAGAATTTCCAATATTGGCATTGATTTTCACATGGAAATTTCGTCCAATAATCATCGGTTCACTTTCAGGGTGGTTGATATTAGCTGGAATAATCGCTCTCCCGCGGGCAACTTCATCCCTGACAAATGCAGGCTCTACATTTTCACGAATCGCGATAAATTCCATCTCAGGAGTGATGATCCCTTTTTTCGCATAATGCATTTGGGTAACATTATGGCCTTTTTTGGCACGCAAAGGTGATTTGTTTATGTTAGGAAACCATTCAAGATTGGCTCGCTCGTCTGCATCACGGAAGCCATTATCTATTGGCATTATTTCTCTTCCTGCATAGTTTTCAACATCATTACGTTCATAAATCCATTTTTTGTGAAGTGCCTGAAGCCCTTTCCTGATATCAATTTGATGGTTCGGGTCTGTATATGGCCCACTAGTATCATAAACTCGAACAGGTGCATTTTCTTCTTCACCATAAGTTGTAACCGTTCGTGCCAACTGAATTTCTCTCATCGGGACTTTAATGTCAGGTCTTGATCCTTCAAGATAAACTTTTCTGCTTCCTGTAAATGGTGATTGTAATTCGATGTTTACGTTTACTCCCTTTTGCATTGTAACTTCCTCCTAAAAATGATAGATTTTGCAATCTAGAAGTTACAGCATAGTCCATTACATGTTAAGTCCATAGACAGACATATAAATAGATGACAATAAAAAAAGGCTCTGTTGGCAAACAGAACCTGATTAATCGTCAAAAAGTAGCGGCGCATAATAGAAAAACGAAAATGACACCTTCAAAACTACTTCCCTACGCTGGTATGATCCAGATCAGGTTCAAAGGGTCAAAAGATTTTATGCATCCTTCTCTCAGTCCGAGCTATCGGACCCCCCTAGTAGAGCAAACAACAATATATTGTTATATAACTTACATATAATAAATAACATAATTTTAACTATTAATAAAGCTTTTTACATTACTCAACCAATAAATTATTCCATTCATATGAATAAACCCTTAGATTATTACAAATACTCTTGTAGTAAAAAACGAAAGGAGGTTACGCATGATGGACGCACAACGCGCACAGGAAATATGTAATTCACCACAAATGGAAAACGTGACCTATAACGGTACTCGTATTTATATTGAGCATGTAGATCAACAAAGCGGAAAAGCAACCATTCATCCACTGGAGGAACCAAACAATAAACAAAGTGTTTCTGTTACAAACCTAGTAGAACAATGATGAAACGAAAAGCAGTAAACCGTTGTACTGCACCCCAAAAGTTAGAGAGAAATTTAACTTTTGGGGTGTATTTTTATGGCTAAATATAGTGAACAATTTAAATTAAAACTTGTAAAAGAATATCAAGAGGGAAAATTGAGCTATAAACAATTGGCAAAGAAGCATGGAATGAAAGACAGTACCCCGATTTTAACCTATGATAGCTGCATGGAAGAAAACGCTGCTGGAGGGTGGTGCTGATGCCCTAAGAATAAATGTGAAAATTTCTCCCACTCCTTCTGCTAACCAGCCAGTTATCAGATATCCTATAGGTAAAAGAGCAAATGAACCTAACATATCTAAGCGTTCAACTCTTCCAAATTTTTCTTCTGGGACAAGTTCTTGAAGACTCGTTTCCCAAATCAATCCAAATAACATAATTCCGGCACCTTCCATAAACATACACAACATTAATACCGGAACACTCGAGATAAATGGCATCATTAACAATGCTGCTCCACTTAATGCAACGCCCCCATAAGCAAGCAAGCCTCTTTTTTTCCATTCTTTTCTTAAACCAAAAATGATTCCGCACAAAATAGCCCCTGCCCCGGACGAAGAAAGAACAAGCCCAAATACAACTGGTTCAAACTCATAATAAATATTCACAAGCCATGGTATTAACACCCTAATGATGCCGCCTGAAAAAATATTTATTAAGGAGAATGCTAGAATCGTAATCCATAACCAGGGCTTTTCTTTAAGGACCACAATCCCTTCCAAAAAATCCTGTTTGATTGAATTTTTCTCCCTCTGTATTTCTTTTGTTTTTTGAAAGGATAACGTTCGAAGGCTAAATAAAAAGATCAATGAAATAATGTAAGTAAGGGCATCAATCCCAATTCCCCAACCTGAAGATAAGGAAGCTAAAATCAATCCTCCTATAATCGGACCTGATATTCTTAACACCTGCATACTGACTTGAGTTAAAGAATTGGCGGCGTTACGAATATCCTCTGTAAAAACCTTTGCTCTTACAGCTGAATAGGCTGGCGGAAAGAAACTATCCATCATGCCCATAACAAACATGATCATAAAAAGGACGCTCATGTTTAACTGCCCCATAAATGCGATCACAGCTAAAATAAATAGGATACAAGCACACACACTGCTCATCCCTCTGGGTTCTGGCCTTGTATCATACTCTATCATTTGCCTATTTTCTCTTAATCTTAAAAAAAAAGGCTAATTTATTAGGACAACGTCATCCCGTGACACATATAGATGCAGTGTTAATATAATTCATTAAATTTACAGGGGGAAAACTTATTATGCATAAAGACATAATGAAATACTTTATTGGGAAAGTCATAAAGGTCAATCGGGGCGGCTCTGAATCCAGAATTGGGAAGTTAATGGATGCCAGTGAAGATCATCTAGCCCTATTCACGGAAGACGACGGACTCGTCTATTATAATACTCAACATATAAAGAGCTTTACCGATAACATGAAGGGCCAAATGGAATTTAACATCGTGGTCCCAAATGATATTCAATATAAACAAGCAGATAATTTCTATAGCTTAATGGAATCATTGAAATTTCAATGGGTCAGTATTAATCGCGGAGGCCCGGAGAAGATTGAAGGTGTTTTAAGTGATATCCATCCAGATTACGTGTCTTTAATTAACAAAGAGGAAATTGTCCGCCTTTCGATGTTCCATATCCAAAATATTAGCTATGGCCTTAAAATTGAAAATGCCCAAAATGAACAATCGAATAACCAGGCTTCAAATCAATCGAAGCAATCGAAGCAATCAAACAAACAAGAGGTTTCCCGATCCTCCAAATCAGAGAAACAAAGCGTATCTCGCTCTGATAAAGAAGCCGAAAGACAATCATCAAAATCAGATTCCGATAGGAAGAAATCACGTCAACGTGTACAGTATATTCAAGAGGAACCTTTAACAGACGAGGTTATTATGGAAAGAGCGAATAATGAAGATGATGATGTATCTTTATCTGAATTACTGTCCTCAATGGAGAAGTATTTACGAAAAGTCACTAAGAAGGAGTAACAACTATTACCAATAAATTAACAAATATAAGCAGGGTACTAGCCACCCTGCTCCATTTTTGAAATTAGATCGTTCTTTCTGAATTGCCACGGAAAAAATGAACGATAAAGGTTCCCATGAATACAGCTATTAAAATACTAAAGAAAATTAATTCATCGAGATGAAATCCGAAGGCTGCAGCCATCATTTTAATGGCAATGATGGCTATTAAAATAAAGGCTGTCGTTTCCAATTCCGGGACTTTTTCAATTAAGGTTAGGAATAATTGAGCGACACCGCGCATCATTAAAATTCCTAACATCCCGCCTAATAGTAGTACCCAAACTTGATTCGAGACGCCGAATGCCGCAATTATGCTGTCAAAGCTAAAGGCAATGTCCATAAGCTCAACGGTTATCACAGTTCTCCAAAAGCCCATTCTTTTGCCTTGGATTTCGCCTTCTTCTTCATTTTTCTTAATAAAATTTTGAAAAACCATCCAAAGGAGATAATGACCGCAGACAATTTTGATCCAAGCAATATTGATTAAGGAAACCCCTAACCCTATCGCGATAACACGAAAAAAATAAGCACCAAAGATTCCATAGAATAGGGCTTTCTTTCGCTGATGTTTTGGAAGATGCTTCACCATAACGGCTAAGACTAAGGCGTTATCGGCAGAAAGCAGCCCCTCCAAAATGATTAGTGTTCCGATAATCCCCCAGCTTGCTGGATTAGAAAAGACTGATCTTAATGCGTCTAGTGATAAAAAGGTATCATAACTATTAAATATTTCATGTAAGAAACCCATCTGCTTGTCCTTCTCCTTTATGTCTAGTTTAGTTACAAAAAAATATGGACTTATTATTTTAAATGTATGTACACCCATTGATTATATGAACCAAAAAAAATCCCCGGGTCCTCAAATTGGACCCAGGGGTTTTTTTGGATAAACAATGTACTATTTACTTGATACAGCCTTTCTTTTCAGGCTGCTATTCAACTCATTGCTATTCCAATAAGCCATTACCATCGCAACTAATAATAAAATGCCCGTTAACATAAATACACTTTGTACAGGGAAAATGCCCCCCAGTAATCCGCCGATCAACGGTCCTGTCATCCCGCCAATTTGGGTAGCCGTTTGGTTTAAACCAAACGCTCTTCCGCGGAAATCCTCTGTTGTCGATTTCACTACCAAGCCGTTTAAAGCTGGGAAAACCGCACAGAAGAAGATTCCAGACACAAAGCGTATCATCGAGAATCCCCATAAATGAGTGAATAGAATCTGGCCGATGGTGAAAATTCCGCCACCGAGCAGTCCTATAAAGAGAACTTTCTGAAATCCAACCTTATCTGCCCATTTTCCCCATAAAGGAGCAAAAAACGCACTTGCAATCCCTGGCAGGGAGAACACAATTCCTGCCAGTAATGAAGTGTTATCGGCAGAACCGCTCAATTTAACGATATACAAAGGTAACACCGGTTCGATCGTCATCACCGAACAGGCAGTAATGACGGTTAAAATTAAAACAAGCAGGAGCGGACGGTTCTCCAAGGCTGTTTTAAAATCATTTTTTACAGAGCCTCGTTTCTTGCTTGGTGTGAAATTTTCTTCTGTTACTAAAAAAATGATCAAGAAGGTCGCGATAAAAACAATGAATCCAGCGCTAGCAAAAGCCCAACGGTTTCCGACTAATTCTGCCATTCCCCCGCCGAGCAATGGTCCGACAATTCCTCCTGATGCCGAGGCAGAAGAAATCATCGAAAGTGCGTAGCCCACTTTTTCATTTGGCGTGTTGGTTCCAATCAAAGCAATCGCACCAGGAATGAACCCGCTTAATAACCCCTGCAGGATTCGCAGCACCAATATTTCATAAGGATTTGTGACAAAAGCCATTAACGTATAAATAACAAACAAAGCAAATCCTGCCCGAATGATCATCGGTTTTCTGCCATATTTATCTGCCACACTCCCCCAGAACGGCGAGGCAATGGCCCCGGCAAAAAAGGCCGAACCGAATAACAGACCTGACCACATTTCAGTGTGATCGTGAACCCCGATTTGAAGTAGAAAAATCGGTAAAAAAGGAATGACCATGGAAAAACTTGCTGCTGTGAAAAAAACTCCGATCCAGAGCACCCACAAATTTCGTTTCCACCTTAGCATGCTGTTCCATCTCCCAAAAAGATATATTTTTCCAATGTGCAATTTTAATATTGTTATAATATCACAAACTTCATTTATTTTCATTCCCGAAATATTTGATTGTGGAAGTAAAAATGCCCCGAGTGCGTGATAACACTTGGGGCAACATTGATTATTCATTATTTCTAATCATTTCATTCACCATGGTTTTCATTGAATGGATGACCGTTTTTTTGTACTTCACTGCTAAAATAAGGACCCTGATTTGTTGGGATCGGGATAAATCATGGAAACGGGGCTCTTGCTTCAATAAGGATCGTACAATCGACCAGCTTTTCGGCATTAAGGGAAAATCATCCAGAGGTTGTTTCTTTCGGATACGATAAAACCATGAGGCGATTCCAGGGGATGTGCTTTTATCAACAATACATGGTGCATAGATACTTTTTGTATGTTTCCGAAGATTTTCGAATCGGTCGTGACCGCTCACAATGATATAACTGTCGTCTTTCCGATTTTTTTTGACAATCAAAACAAACATGCAGTCCCACATAAACCTTTGAAGTCTCTTAATGTGCTCCGTTATTTTCATTGATAAATCGGGTTTGATCTTGTTCAAGGGTATATACTGCACCGTGAACTTCATTAGCATCCCCTCCTTACAAATGGAAGCAACTTCGGTAATCTCATATCATTATATGTAGGAACTGGGCTCATGTTTACTAAGGGAGAATCTTTTCCTTTTCTTAATATGACTTGACCCCCCCTTTTTTAAATAATTAATGGAAAATCAACATTCTCGATTTTTCCTCTCTGATACGATATAGTTATCTACAACTTATTGGATTTGAAAGGAGAAATATGGGATGTCTATCGCAGTAATTTATGGGGGAACCCGCCCAAACGGCAATTCGGAACTCTTGACCGATCATGCGGTCCAAGGAATAGCTGCCGAGAAAGTTTACCTTAAAGATTTTATTATCAAGCCAATCGAAGACATGCGGCATTCCCCAGAAGGATTTCAGGACAGACATGATGATTATAACTCTATCCTTGATCGGATTCTTCCGCATGATATTATTATTTTCTCTACGCCCATTTATTGGTATAGCATGTCAGGAACGATGAAAAATTTTATTGATCGCTGGTCCCAAACTCTAAGGGACGCCAAATATCCTGATTTTAAAAAGACCATGTCTTCAAAAAAAGCTTATGTGATTGCTGTTGGCGGAGATAATCCCTACCTAAAGGGCTTGCCGATGATTCAACAATTTAAGTATATCTTTGATTTTATGGGGATTGAGTTTGGCGGTTATATTCTTGGGAAGGGAAGCCAGCCTGGGGATGTATTACAAGACAAAGAGGCATTCTTCGCTGCTTCCCAATTAAATAATCATTTAAAAAATCTATAATTTTAACGGGCTGAACTCCAATGGAATTCAGCCCGTTTTTCCTTCACATTTCAAAAAAACTATGTCTTTCCACTTTACAGACTCTTAGAGAAAAATTTTTATACCATTCACTTTTCCCCTTTGCCTGTGCAGCTTTGTGTTCAACATGTTCCTTCCAATTCTTGATGGATTCCAGCGAATCCCAATATGAAACAGTGATACCTAGTTCCGTATCACGGGCGCTTTCTACTCCTAAAAAACCTTCTTGCTGATATGCTAATTCTATCATTCTATCTGCCATTTTTCCGTAACCCTTGTCGCCTTCAGTTCGCTGTGAAGCAAAGATCACCGCGTAATAAGGCGGCACGGGAGTATTTGCAACCCGACTCATTTAAGTCCACCACTCCTGACAATAAAATTACTTTTTCAAAATGCCTAAAAACTCTTTCCAAGGGCCAACGTCAGCCCTGTATCTCTCAGCCATGACCCGAACAATTTGGGCAATGTGAGTTAAATCATGAACAACCCAAGTAGAAAGCAATTCTCTTACCTTTACAATACCAAGATCAGGGTGTGAACCCGTCAATTCAAGTTGTATATCAGGATTAATTAGCCCAAGGAGTTTGTGTATATTTTGTGTTCTCAATGTTTTAAATTCAAGTAACTTTTGGTCGATGGAACTTTCAACGTTTTTATTTAAGTGTGAAAAACGATCAAATGCGGGGAAAGATTTATTAACTCCTTCCTGAAGAATATATTCCAATCTTGGTAACCAATTAATCTTTTCTGCCTCAATAAGATGCTCAATTACTTCAGAAACATTCCAGGTTCCTTCACCTTCATTGCATTGCAACCAATCATCAGATAATCCAGATAAAAAATTCTCCAATGTTGGAGGAGTACGCTCCAGAACTTCAATAGCTTCTTTCATATTAAAATTCATATTAATGCTCCCTTTTTAGATTAATTCAGCGAGAGACTTTACAATAATCTCTTTCGAAAATATCACTTTTAATGATCCCGATTTACAATATAATTCAATAAATGTTTTAAAAAGGAAGTTTTTCGCGGCACTTCCTGCCACACTTCCATCGCTAAACAGTAATGCTCCCACATCGCTCTTTTCGCGCCATCCATTCCTAGGATAGATACAAAAGTGGAATGATTATGTTCCGCATCTTTGCCAATTTGTTTTCCAAGTAAATCCAAATCTCCTTCAACATCCAGCAGGTCATCCTTAATCTGAAAGGCTATGCCAGCATGACGGGCGAATTTTTTCAAAGCTTCCCTTTCAAGCTCTGTAGCCTTTGCGAGGATGGCAGGCATGATAAGGGAAGCTTCGAATGCAATCCCGGTTTTGTAAAAGCTCATCAAATTCAATTGTTCAAGCGTCAGTGGTTTCCCTCTTGAATCCAAGTCCATTGCCTGACCCTTACACATATCGGCTGTCATTTGCGCCGAATATCGAATCAAGTTCAGCACCGTTTCAGAATCAAACTGGTTAAGGGATGCTTGTTCCTCGATCGCCTTTTGGGTTAGAAAAAGACCGGTTAATTCAGCTATCGCATTGTTATAAACCATGTGCAGCGTTTGACGGCCCCTGCGAAGGTCTGCATTATCCTGTGCGGGCAGATCATCAAAGATAAGCGACGCCGTATGCATATATTCCAAGGATTTCAAAAGGGGCACGATGGCCGAAGGATTTAATCCATATTCGTTGACGCCCATAACCCAAGTCATAATGGGACGCAAACGCTTGCCATCACCCTCAAGACTATAATTGGCAGCATCAGTGATTGGATCTTTCGGTAATGACGCATGTTGAGGTTTAGCGATATACAAGATGCTGTTGATCTGATTGCGGACAGTTTCAATCGTATCTAAAAAATCTTCCTGCTCTTTTCGTTCATTTTTCAAAATGGTTATCATATGGTCCCGAAGCAGTTTATCAAAGAAATCGACATCATCAGCTTTACGGACCATTTTTTGAATAACTCGATTGAAATTCGGAAAGCCAGAAGCGAATAGCTCCATCACTTTAATGTATTCTTCGCTCCCCTTCCGCTCTTTAAAACGCTTTAACCCGTTAATCGCCCGATCTAAAATCACTTCACAGGTCTTGGGGTCTGAACGATACACGTTATGTATTAAATGGGAAATGACCGCCCAGTATAATTCAAACGGATTGATAAGGTCCGGACGCTTATCATGATATTTCATGTAGTAAGTATAGGGTGTTACGGCCCCCTCCTCCATGTCGTCAAACATATCGGCAAAATCATCAGCAAGCTGGTTGTAGATGCCGTAAAAGAATGTTCGGCTTTCAAAGCCTGCATCCTCAGGAGCACTGATCACGGAACGGACAATCAATCGAGAAGATGACGATTTTAAGATAATCGGGACATAAAGCTCATCATTGGTGTACCTGTCATAGGATAAATCCTTTTCACGATCTACTTCTTGTGATTGAAAAAACACAAAGGCCTGTTCGAAAAAATGGATTCTATTATCTGGACGCTGGTGAATTTTAATCGCTTCAAAGGCATCACGGAGTTCTGAATGAATAAAACGAATTAATTCCGCGTTATCACCCTTCCACTCCGCCAATTCCGGCACATTGCCTGTGATAAGAGTGGTCCGTATCAAATTGGAATATTGCTTTTTTTCATCTGCAGACAAAACTTTGGCATCGAGAAGATCGTCAATGAAGGGATAGGTCAGGCCGTAGGCATAGCCAAGCCTAATCGCATGATCAAGTCTTATTGTACGCTCTGCTGGAGATATTTTATCGTCCATCTCTTCAAACTCGTGCATCAGCACACCAGCAATAATTTTAATTAGCTTTCGCTGAGCATTTTCAGCATCCAACCCATCTGGAATATTGGAGGATACAATCTTAAGTTTATTTATCAGCCAGATAATGGCAGTTTCAATGCCTTCCTTCTGAGCCCAGCGGTACAAACCGGCCATGCTGAACATCTCCGTATTGTCTTCCTTATTTGTCAGATGACTTTTTAAATTGTCAACGACACTGCGAACTCTTTTCTTTGTTTCGGGAGAGTCCAAGGCTTTGCCGAGATCCCGCATGTAAAGATAGGAAATGCTTCGATCCAGATAACGGTCTAGTTTACCTCTGTAATGGAGCCATTGGATATAATTGTGGTACCCATTTGGACCCGTTTTTTTTCGAGAAAATAAGGATAGGAATGTATGGTGATGGATATGGTTTTGTTTCCAGGATTGGATATCATCTATTAGTATTGGGACATAGGTCTTTTCTGAGACCAGATCATATAGCGTTTTAAAATAACGAGCAGCCTTTTTCTCTGCACGCTGATAACATTCATCTGAATTAATCATTAGCTCTACATTCATACTATATGATCCCTCAACTTAATATTTTAAATTCTAAATCTACAATAATATTTATTTATTCAATTATACTATAAGCACTATTCGAAACCATTGAGATTCTTTATAATTTAGTAAAAAAGGAAAATTATGTTTGGAGGACGTCTAATTGATTGCTAAACAAAAGGATTTTAATATTAATAATTTTAGATATATTGTACGCTCTGCAACTGAATCCGATGCCCAAAACCTATCTGAGGTTCGATTGCAGATCGATGGCGAAACAGAAAATTTAGATCGTGAACCAGGTGAGGCATACATAGATGAAGCAGGATTTAAACAAATCATTAAAGATGATACCGAAAGTAGCAATAACCTGTTTTTTGTGGCTGAAGCAAATGAAAGAATAGTAGGTTTTTCAAGGCTTGAGGGAAGTAAACTGAAAAGAACCTCTCACAAGGTGGAATTTGGAATTTGTGTATTGAAAGAATATTGGGGATATGGAATCGGTAAAAACCTTTTAAGCGAGTCGATTCAATGGGCTGACTCCAATAATATTAAGAAAATAACACTGAATGTCCTCGAAACCAATGAAAATGCGATCGGGCTTTATAAAAAATATGGATTTGAAGTGGAAGGAGTATTGAAAAAAGACAAAATTCTATCTGACGGTAATTACTATAATACCATAGTGATGGGAAGGTTTAATGGATAGGAAACTAAACGCTCGGCAGCTTAAGCCGAGCGTTTTCAATTATTCTTCAATATTATTTCTATAAAGATCATAGTCTGTCTTAACGAAATGAAAGGCTGCAGCGCTGCCTCCTTGATCAGGATGAGTAATTTTTAATAATTTTTTAAATCTTGCTAAAACCTCTTTTTGCCCTGCCGTTTTTGAAAGTCCTAACTTTTGACGATAATCAAGTGTTTTAGGCTGTAAAATGGTCTGCGGTTTTTCAGCTTCCCTTTTGCCCTCTTTAGAAAGCTCTTCTCTTAATTTTAACAACTCATTCCTTAATTCCATATTTTCTTTCAGTACTTTTATCGTTTCTGCTTGTAATTCATTTATTTCATTTTTTAGGTTAATATTTTCTCTGTTTAGTTTATCCCGTTGCTGAATCAGCGTTTTTATGGAAGATTGATGAAGTTCTTCGATCCCTTTAAGTTGGTCATCCTGAACTTTTATTTTTACTTGCAAATCACGGATGGCCTTATCCTGATCTGAGGATCGAGTTACATGCTGTGAAATGGATTCCTTTGATATGTAATCTGTTATCTGGTCTCTATTTCCAACCCTCTGTATCTTGCCATCATTTAGCCAGCGTTGAACAACGTGGAGACCAGCACTAGCGGAAACACCTGCATCCTTTAACAGGTTAATAGCTTGATCTGTATCATCTAGGATGTATTCGGTTTTCCGAAGTCCTATTTTTCCCTCGTATTTAATTTTTCGCTCCCGCAGCCAGCGCTTCACCGTTTGAATGCTAATATCGTCTGGAACTCCTGCGTTTTTTAACAACTCAAAAGCTTGATCAGTATTCACATTGAACCTCCTATCCCTCTTTTTCTAAAAAGACAGGCTAACATTATAGTAATGGAGTCACTTCACAATGTGAATGGCTATTTAAGACTATTCGATGTTTGGTACATTCGGATTATATTAATTTCATAGTATCGAATTTAACTTGGCTCTACATGGACATGAACATCATATACACCATGGTCTTCCATCATGATTTTTTCAACAAAGGTAGCTATATCATGAGCTTCTTTAATACCGAGCGTAGAATTAACAAGAATAACAACATCTATTACTTCATTATTCCCATAGTTTCTTCCTTTTATTTCTTTTACTCCTTTTACGCCATCCAATTCTTTAATGACATTGTTATATAGATGGATTTTATCTTCATCGAAACCGTCCGAAAGTTCAAGTGAAGCTTCTCTAAAGATGTCCCATGCGGTTTTACATATTAATAATCCTACAACAATAGCAGTTATGCTATCCAGCCAAGGCATATTTAATTGTGAACCCAAAATACCTAATGCCGTTCCTAAACTTACCCAAGCATCGGAAATGTTATCTTTTGCAGCTGCCATTACAGCTTTGCTATTAATCTTAAGTGCTAATTTCTTATTGTAATGGTAGACAAAATACATGACTAGCGCCGAAAAAACACCTACATATGCTGCTATAATATCAGGTGATTCTTTTGTCCCTTTAAAAATGGAGGTACCTGCCCCAATTAACACTTCAAGACCCACCGCAGCCATAATAAATGCAGCAACCATTGACGCTATCGTTTCACTCTTCCGATGTCCGTATCGATGGTTTTTATCAGGTGGTCTTTGTGAAATCTTGAGTCCAATGAGTACAGCAATTGATGCGATGATATCGGTTGTATTGTTAAGGCCATCTGCTTCTAACGCATCGGAATGGCTTATGTATCCAATTACTAGTTTTACGATTGAAAGACATATATAGGCAATAATACTAATGATGGCTCCACGTTCACCTAATTTAAGGTCATTATACTTTTCCTGTTCCATCCTAGATCCTCCCCTTATAGCACTTGATTATGATAACAGCTAAAATACAGGTGGGTCTAGAGCAATCTTTTTGCATCGTTTTATATTAATAAGGGACATGCAAATATGTTGCACAAGCGAAAATTTCACTTGCGGCATACATTGCTATTAGGTATATTATTCTGTCTAATTTTTCCATATATTGTTTGACAAAAGCGAAATCTGCCCTTATTATCAACTCGTACATATTTATGGGAGAGATCTAGATGAAAATTTATGTTGATGCAGATGCTTGTCCGGTAAAAGATATAATTATTTATGAAGGTACCAAGGCTGAAATCCCTGTTATCCTTGTAACTAGCTTTTCTCATTTTTCTAATGCGGAGCAACCATCTGGTGTGGAAACCATTTATGTGGATGCAGGAGCAGATGCTGCGGATTATCGGATTATGAAGTTAGCAGATAAAGCTGATATCATCGTTACGCAAGATTATGGACTTGCCTCGCTAGGTTTAGCAAAAGGCTGTACGGTTCTTCACCATAAAGGGTATAGCTATACAAATGAAAACATCGACCAATTGTTACAAACCCGTTACTTGAGTGCAATGGCTCGAAAAAGCGGAAAGCGTACAAAGGGTCCAAAACCATTTACAGCAGAGGATAGGGAGAAATTTAGGGAGCTTTTTAAAACAGCGATTTCACGTTAAACTAAAGAAAATCTGCTAAATTGACAGTCCTAAACTTCCGCAAAAGCTCCCTTTAATAAGGATGTTATTTGGGTAATGTTGCCATCATCGGATAAAATTCCACTGTCATTACTCCTGCCATAACAGCGGGATCTTCTGCGATGAGTTTTGGAACTTGGTCTTCCCTTTCAACTTCGATGATTGCGAGTCCATGTGGTTCTTTAGGATTTAGAACCGGTCCGAAAACCAAAGCAATCCCCTGTTTCTGTTGTTCTGTCCAATAGGCGATGTGTTGTAGCATGATGTTCCTTTCTTCTTCGGTCATATCCTGATGAAAAGTTGCTCTTGGCGGAGTAGACATTAACATGAAGTGTCTTTTTCCAGTATTATTGCTTGAGATGTTGTTCGACAATACGTATCCCTCCCTCTCGAATTACACAAAGCTAAATTTTCAAATAAGCAAAACTCATTGCCTATTAAACAAGCAAGGCCCTACTGGCCTTGCTTGTTATTTGACTATTACTTTTCCAACCATTCCACTTTGGAAATGGTACCGACATATCAGGTCATATGTACCGGGGTTTGTTGGTGTCACGGTAATGGTTTTTTCTTTTCCTGGCTGGACTTCGGCGTCAATTCCGAGTTTTTCCACTGTGAAGGTGTGTTCTTTCTTACCTACGTTTTTCAATATCAACGGTGTTGATTTTCCATTGAGAAGCGTAATGGCTTTTGGATTAAAGTAATCATCGTTCAATTTAACCTCAATCGCTTTCACCGTCTCCATAGGCTGGGTTTCAGTACTAGATTCGGCAAATACGCCGAGTGTGCCTAGACTTGTCACAACGACAATCATTGTAATCAAAACGACCAATCCTGCTAACCGCTTTTTCACAGACATTCGCAATCCCTCCTTTCCTTACCACTATTTTTTTCTAATTCGCAAAATATTATCAAAATGCATCGTAAAATACCTAGCTTTAAATTAGGGATACTCATGCGCAGGTGCCCATATGGTGATGTTCAATATTAACCCCCTTAACCAACAAGATTAAGGGGGAATGTAAATATTAAGTTAAATCATGAAAGAAATCAGGTACATCACTGCTTTTTAGCGGAAAGTGAGGGGATCTCTTTTCAAGAAACGATTGGACACCTTCCCTCGCATCACCGTTGTTTCCAGCCCACCAGAGAAACTTCGATTCAGCAAGATGTGAGGCACCCGGAGAGTTCTCACTTAGCATGTTCCACAAAAGCTTCGGACAAATCGGTTTGAGGTCGCTGCAGTTTCACCTGCAATTAATTGAGCAATTTCATAGGCTTTATTAAGCACATCGTTCACTTCGTACTGGACCAAGCCAGCCGCTAAGGCCTCAGACGTTGGTATGTATCTGCCCGTATACATCCATTCAAGCGCCTTTCCAATTCCGACAAGCCGAGGCAGAAACCAACCCGAACACGCTTCAGGACCAATGCCTCGTTTGGCGAAAACAAAGCCGATTTTCGCGTCTTTTTTGACGATCCGTTTATCCATGGCAAGTGTCATCGTTAACCCAATTCCAACGGCAGGACCATTGATAGCAGCAATGATTGGTTTTCTCAAGTTGTGTACAACAAGGCTGACCTGCCCGCCTCCATCCCGAAAGTCATCGATTGATTCTGTAGATGAAAACGTCTCCCCACCGCTGCCTAAATCCATTCCCGCACAAAATGCTTTTCCTTCCCCTGTTACGACAAGGACACGAACTTCATCATCCAGATCAGCTTTTTTATATACGTCCACCAGCTCCTCGGCCATGAGGGACGTGAACGCATTCATTCGCTCCGGACGGTTTAAAAAAATGGTTAAAATACCATTTTTAAGTTCCGTTTTAATGGTTTCGTACAAAAATTCTCATTCCCTTCAACTGCCTGGATTACAACTCTTTAAACGTGCTCAATCACCATCGCGATACCTTGGCCTCCGCCGATGCATAAGCTTACGACCGCAAAGCGTCCGTACTGTCGTCTCAATTGGTAAGCCGCAGACAATAAAATTCTTGCCCCGCTTGCACCAACTGGGTGCCCTAAGGCAATCGCGCCGCCGTTCACATTGGTTTTGTTCCGATCGAGTCCAAGCGCTTTTTCTACAGCCAAATATTGAGCGGCGAACGCCTCATTTACTTCAAAGAGATCGATGTCATTAATCGTTAGCTTTGCTCGGTTAAGCGCCTGTTTGATTGCTGGAACAGGTCCGATGCCCATGATGGTCGGGTCTACCCCGGAGACGGCCCAAGATACGATACGAGCAATCGGCTTTAGATTGTTTTTTTGGACAGATTCTTTTCCTGCAACCACAAGTGAAGCCGCTCCGTCATTGATTCCTGAAGCATTCCCTGCCGTGACGGTGCCATCTTTTTTAAATGAAGGCTTTAGCTTGGATAGGGCTTCTAAGTTCGCATCTGGCTTGATATGTTCGTCTTCTCGGATAAGCAGGCTTCCTTTCCTTGTTTTGACCTCAACAGCGACAATTTCCTCTTCAAATGCATGAACGGCTCTGGCAGCTCTTTGGTTTGATTCTACAGTGAAAACATCTTGTTCTTCTCTTGAGATTTCGTACATTTCTGCAAGCTTTTCAGCAGTAAGGCCCATTCCGCAGCCTGTGTATTGGTCTGTTAATGTTTCTAACAGCATGTCATCGAATGATAAGTTCCCCATTTTCGCCCCCGCAAAGCGTTGAGTGAAATTGGCATAGGGCGATTGCGACATATTTTCCGCTCCTCCAGCAAGGACGATGCTTGCATCACTGACTAAAATATGCTGGGCAGCCGAAACAACAGCTTGAAGTCCCGAGCCGCATAACCTGTTCAACGTTAGTGCCGGCACTTCCTGAGGGACACCGCTTTTTAGGCCAATATGCCTCGAGATGTAGGCTGCATTTTTTTCTGAGTGAATAACGTTCCCGTAAATGACATGGTCGATTTGTGCTGGGTCGACCTTTGAGCGGCGCAGCGCTTCTACAGCACTTGCTTTTCCAAGCTCAGTTGCACCCGTTTGCGCGAAGGAACCGCCAAACTTTGTAAACGCTGTTCTTGCTCCATCAATCAAATAAACTTCTGTCAATTTTTTTCCCTCCCAAAAAGGTATTAATAGTTTAAAAGAGTTTCAACTATTTGATTTATATTTATATCTAATAGAAAATCATAAAATTTAACGAGTAGATGCAGCTCAGCACCTACTCGGACTAAAATCAGTATTCCCTTAATACTAGCGAGTCAGTTTACTTGTTTTCTCTGAATCCTTGACAATTTCTGAGGCAAATTTAATCTTTTCTCCCCAATTTATAGAGCGTTGGATGACTACTTTTTGGGCTTGAGGCGAACCTGCCCCATGCATGCATTCAATAATAGGAGTGGAGCCTGTCATATTTTCAACGAGCCTCCCCATTTTAATTCTCTGAAGGGTGTCTACGTTTTCTCCAGTACTATAGTATTTGTGAATATATGGAGCAATCCTTGGATTATCTAGCTCTTTTTCGGAAGGCAAGGTTGCAACAAAGCCGCCTGCAATATCCTGTGACAGCTTTGTCACTTCAGGATAATATCGGGCAGTATTCAACTTTGAAGCATTGGCAAGGACCGGATCGACAAAAGCGGTTCCACAGCCATTTTTGGAGCAATTAAACGAGCAAGCAAGGGCCCCGCTGTACATGGTTTCCACTAAATGAGCCATCTCGGATAATTTCTCCTTCACATGACTGGCCTTTGATATTCCATGCATGTCAGCAAGAGAGGCCGTTGCCCCGATCAGGACATCCAGATTACCTGCTTTACAGGCTCCGTAATTTTGGCGATGGTAGGATGCGAATCGATCCACTAGCTTGCCTGTATACTGCGTTTCCTTATACATAAAGACACGTTCCCAAGGAACAAAAACATCTTCAAATATTATCAGCGCTTCTCCGCCAACTACGCCATATTTGGCATTTCCTTGATCGACTTTCCCTTCCCATTTACGGCTATCATTTACCTGTCGCCCAAAGACATAAATAATCCCTTTTGCATCTGCGGGAACAGCAAAGGAAAGCGCATAATCGGCATCATTTGGTGACATTGCAGTACCAGGCATGACTAAAATCTGATGTGAATTAATGGCGCCGGTTTGATGCATTTTTGCACCGCGGACCACAATCCCATCTTTTCTTTCTTCTACCATCCTTACATAAAGATCCGGATCATGCTGTTCGGAAGGCCTTTTGGAACGATCTCCCTTTGGATCTGTCATGGCTCCATCTGTCATAAAATCATTATTTTGCGTTTCGATTAAGAAGCGCTTAAATCTTTCATGGTATTTCGTCCCAAGATCCCGGTCCATCTCCCAAGTGGTGGAGTAGAGGGTAATGAGTCCATCCATTCCAACACATCTTTGAAAGCAAGTCCCGGTTATTTGTCCCGCAACCCTGAGCATCATCGCTTTTTTAACGAGGTCCTCCTGGGTTTGGGGAATATGGGTCCAACGGTTAATTTTCTTTCCGGTAAGATGGGAGATGGCACTGCCAAGCTCCTCATACTTCTCTTCTGTCCCTAATTTATACGTAACGGAAGCAGCATTTATATGTGGCCGCATGGCCGGGTGATCGACTACATTTTCGATCCTCTCACCCATAAAGTAAACTTCCTTCTTCTGATTGCGGAGACTTTGAATATATTCCTCAGGTGTCATCATAATTATCATCCTCCTGGGTTATTGTTACTACCAATCTACAAGTTTACCTCGGAATAACCGGCAATAAAATATGCGATGGATATCTTTCACTATGAAAGACTCGTTGTTCTGCAGATATTAACTCTTTGCTGTTTTTACCTGATTCACCCGTATTGGTATTGCGGTCAAATCGAGGAAAATTGCTGCTTGAAATCTCTACTCTTATCCGGTGTCCTTTTTTAAATAAATTACTGGTTGCCAATAAGTCAATTTCATAGCGATATACTTCATTTGGTGTTAGGAGTGATGGCGGCTGATTTGTGTCCCTGTTTTTGGCGCGAATAATGCCATCCACGATGTTATAGGCCTTGCCATTAGGATGAACATCTACAAGCTTAGCCGTAAAATCGGTATCAACAGCCGAGCTTGATGCGTATAAAATCGCCTTTACTGGTCCAGTTACTTCTAAGTCCTCCTCTAATACCTCACTCGTATATACTAATACATCTTCCCTCGTTTCTAGGAATTGCTGGTCGATTGGGCCGCGCGGATAATTCATAGGCATTAAATGGTTGCCGCCAAGTGTCGGTATAGGATTTTCCGGGTCATAGATATAACAATCGAAACACTCCTCCTGCGGCAGTTTGATCGATAATGTCCCATCCCCAGCTTTAGTATTGGCTTTTCCATTACTATTGAAGTAAAAAGGTGTATAAACGGTTCGTTGTAATGGCCACTCCTCTTCATTCCGCCATTTATTCTCACCCATAACAAAAATTTTCACAGGAGACTCTTCATCGATTCCGTTTTCGATTCCTTTTAACCAATGATCAAACCATTTTAATTGCAGGCTTGTTAGATCTATCTTATAATCCAGCATCAGGCTCGAAGCACTTAAGCCAAAATTCAGATCCCCAACTGTTGGTGAAAAGCCTGCATGTGCCCATGGTCCAATCATCAGTTTTATATTTTTTTTCTGTTTTAATTTTTCGAAATGCTCGAGGTCCTGCCCTAACAGGAGATCATACCAGCCAGCAATACCGAATACAGGAACATTCAGCCTTTCAGATTTTTCTTGAACACTTATATCCAAGTGGTAATCGTCTTTTGTTTCATGTTCCAAAATATCGTGAAAAAAGGAGGCAAAACCGTCGCCAAGTTTGAGCCATTCACTGTCTTGAATAGGCAATTGATTAAATCCGGCCTCTTCAATATGGTCGATGGAATGAACGAGTGTCATAAATTCTTTGATAAAGTCCTCTTTCCCTTGCTTTGCCTTGATAACAGCATTAGGGCCAATCGTTGCTAATGTCCAGGAAATGATCAGACCAAGTTCTAGCGCGCCTCCACGGTACATAAATACATCAGTTCCCCAGGTTATTGGAAAGATCGCTTTCAGATGAGGCGGCTGCATGACGGCCGCCTGAAATTGAGTCATTCCCTTATACGACAAGCCGTACATACCAACATTTCCATCTGAGTAAGGTAAAGAGGCTGCCCATTCCACTGAATCGTACCCATCGTTATATTCATTTTTATAAATATAAAAGGGGTCCCCCTCTGAATCAAAGCGTCCACGGACATCCTGAATAATGACGACATAGCCTTGATGGGCTGCCGCAATGGGATCTAGGACCATTGTGGTTAGAGGGAGAAATGTCCTATTGTATGGCGTTCGTTGCAGGAGGACGGGATATTTTCCTTCTCCTTCAGGGCGAAACACATCTGCATACAAGGTCGTGCCATCTCTCAGAACTGCAGGGACATTTTTTTCATGAATAATTTTACTCATAAAAACCTCCTTATTTTCTTATAATGGCTGGGGTTGGATCAATATAGGTTTGAAATGATTTCTCATAGGCTCTGCAAGCTTGTAACACAAGTTTATCAGCAAACCGGTTCCCTGCTGCTTGCAATCCGACTGGAAGTCCCTTCTTTGTCAGTCCGACTGGTAATGAGGCAGCAGGATGTCCTGTCAGGTTATAGATTTGAGTCATCATCCAACCTGTAGCTGAGTTCACACTTTTCCCATTAATCATGGATGGTCCCTGGAGGTGATGTTCAAAGGCGGTTACTGCGTTCGTTGGGGAAAGTAATAGATCGTAATTGTTCAAGATTGCTTGGATCTTTTTCCAAACAATGGTCCGTTTTAGTTCGAGAGTTTTATAGTCGATGGCGCTAAATTTCCTGCCTATTTCGATCATCTTTGCCATTCCTTCAGAAAAGCTTGCAGGGTTACGATCAAAATGCTCACCATAACCAGCAGCAAATTTAACACACCACAATCCCGAAAAAGTTCGTACAAGTTCTTTTAAGCTAAAACCGAAATCGATTTCCACCTCTTCCACTTGAGCGCCAAGCTTTGCAAAATTCTGAACCGCTTTATCAATGACTAGGGCAACTTCTTCAGAAACTTCATATAATCCAAAATTCCGGGTATAGGCGATTTTTAACCCTTTTATGTCTATATTAAGATCTGTGTAATCTTCGTTTTCTACTGGAAACGAACTAGGATGGCTGCGATCAAATCCTTGCATGACAGAGAATAACAATGCCGCATCTTCCACTGTCCTTGCCATTGGCCCGTTATGTAGGTACGGATGTTCAGACCCATAGAAATTACTGCGATCCCCATCATTAGGAATGACACCATATGTTGGCTTTAAGCCAAAAACCCCCGTAAACGCAGCCGGTATCCGAATGGACCCGCCCCCGTCACTTCCTTCGGCAAAAGGCGCAAGTTTAGCGGCAACTGCTACGGCAGAACCACCACTGGAACCCCCAGGCGTTAAATGGTCATTCCACGGATTTTTCGTCACGCCAAAAAGAGGATTGTCTGTTGTCCCTTTATGGCCAAACTCGGGTGTATTCGTTTTCCCTAAGACAATAGCCCCTGCCGCTTTTACTCTTTGTAAAAAAATAGGATCATAGTCTGGAACATAGTCTTTAAAAAGCGGTGAGCCATATGTGGTTAACATCCCTTTTGTCGGAGTTAAGTCTTTAATCGCAATCGGGATACCGTGAAGTTTCCCCAGCTTCTCCCCCTTCATGACGGAATCTTCCGCTTTTTTTGCTTCTTTCATTGCTTGTTCATTGACAGTAACATAGGCATTCCATTTTGAGTTTTGTTTGTCAATTCGGTCTAAATAAGCGCTTACAACTTCTACTGGGGATAGTTCCTTTTGTTTAATTAATGTTCCTAATTCGGTTGCAGTGAGATCGGTTACTAACAAGATTTACACCCTCTTTTTAAAAATGGATTTTTATCAAAAACTATTAAATCAAACTACACTTTAAATTTTATTATACATTAAAGGAAAATTATGTGAATTAAATTGCATTTATATTCTGAATATTTTAATTAATTAGCTTTAATAAAGAAACCGGCTTACTAAAATATGATTAAGCCGGTTTTTGTAGATAAATATTAGTTTTCCTCTAAATAATCAATTGCAAGTGCCATGAAATATCGAATAGAATCCATAAACTTATCAATTTCAACATACTCATTTGGCTGATGAGCGAGTGTCGGCTTTCCAGGACCAAAGATAATGGCAGGGACCTGCAAATACGGGCAATAAACCGATGCATCGGTATAATAGTTGACACCTAAAGGCTTTAAATCTAGGTCTAGATGATTTTTCCCTGTTGCAATCGCCAGTTGAACAAAATCATCAGATTCGCTAGTACCAACCGATTCCATACTATTAATAACCGATAATTCATACGTTGCTTCTGATTTGGCAGCAACCGTTTTGATCAAATTCTCAATGTCTATTAAAATACGTTCATTATTTTGTCCGGGAACGGTTCGGATATCAAGGGTCATCTTGCATTGATCAGGAACCACATTGGTTTTTACGCCGCCTTCAATCGTTCCGATATTCATAGTCGGGTGGCCCAGTACGGGATGCGGTGTGTATTCAAATTGATAGGTTTTTAAACTATTGATAAAATCGTTCATCGTTAGAATTGCATTGATACCCTGGTCGGGCATGGAACCGTGTGCTGTTTTTCCGTAGGTAGTAATCTCCAGCCATAAACAGCCTTTATGTGCATGAAAAATTTGGTTTTCACTAGGTTCCGATACAACTAATGCAGTAGCCTTGTCAATTTGCCCCTTTTCGACTACTTTTTTTGCACCGAAGCCATCCACCTCTTCTCCCGCTGTTCCAACAAACTGAAGCTTCCCTTTAAGTTTCACTCCTGCCTGCTCTAAATACTTCATAGCAAGGACCATGGCGGCAACTCCGCCCTTCATGTCTGTTGCACCTCGGCCATATACTTTGTTGTCCACTATTTCACCGGAAAATGGGTCATGTTCCCACTCGATCTTCCCTGGTGGCACTGTATCGAAATGACCGCTGTAAATTAGATACTTTTCATCTGTTGTCTCATTTGGATAGGTAACAAATAGATTCGCCCGGTTGTTCCCGAGATCGTCTAATTTAACTTGAAGATTGCTAGTTTTCAAATAAGCTTGTATGGCCTCAGCGACCCTTTTTTCATTTCCTTGTGGATTCACGCTATCCACTTGAATCAGTGACTGTAAAAATTCAACAGACTCTTTTTCGTTAATAACATCAAAAATAGCTGATTGCAAAATAGACATAACAATACTACCTCCCTTTAATCAAAGATACTACCTGTCACAACAGGCAGTATCCAAATTAATCCAGCATTACTTTGAATGGTCGCCAAGCCATTTTTCAAGGATTCCATTTAACTTTCCGGTCATGGCTAAGGAAACATGTCCTGCATCGACACTTAAATAGGTTTTATCTTTACTTGACACTAAATCCATTAATGGCTTGCTTTGGCCTTCAGGGATGAGGTTATCGTTTTTCGAGCTGACAACCAGCAGATTGGCCTTGATATTTGCTAAATCCACTTTTTGGCCATGAATCGTAAACTCGCCTTTTACCAGTTTGTTTTCTTTAAAAAGATCGATCGTTAATTGCCGGAAAGCTCCGCCCGTTAATGGAACATGTCCTTTTGTCCATGTGTTCATACGGCGCCACTTTTCCACAAATCGCCTGTCATTAGCGCGGGTTAAAAGTGTAACATAGGGACTATTGTAGATGGGAGAGGTTACGGACCTGAACATCGCCTCTACGAAAGAAGGTGGAATAACCCCAAACACATCGATTATATGGTCTAGATTGACCTCACCTTCCTTTAGTCCTTCCTCCCATTGATCCGGCAGTGCTGCAACACTAAAATCAATTGGAACGGTGGCAACAATCAGATTCCGAATAGGTTCTTCGGCAATCGCTGCATACATGGCTGCGAAGGTTCCGCCCAGGCAATATCCAATAACGGAAACTCCCTCCGCACCAGAGT
Source organism: Neobacillus sp. DZ-9 (assembly GCF_059587065.1). Taxonomy (NCBI): domain Bacteria; kingdom Bacillati; phylum Bacillota; class Bacilli; order Caryophanales; family Bacillaceae; genus Neobacillus; species Neobacillus sp. DZ-9. The sequence goes on along the minus strand of NZ_JCAIOL010000005.1, from coordinate 305,197 downwards.
GCCTTAAAGCACGTTGAACCCCTTTTTTAATATATTCAGCAATATAGTTTTCAATATTTATATCCTTATCTTCGTCACCAGCAATGCCCCAGTCTAATAAATAGACATCATAGCCATTGTTGACCAGGCCTTCAATGACACTGGATCCAGGAGCAAAATCAAGAATAGTAGGCCGGTTAAACAAGGAATAAATCATAAAAATAGGTATTTCATATTTTTTCTCTACAGCAGCATAATGCCACAAGGTTGCTTTATTTTTTTTCCAAATCGCTTTTCTTGGGGTATGATTGGTGCTAGGCTCGGGACCAATAACGGTATTTACGAATTCCCGCCAGCGCTCCACTTCTTTTTCAATATCAATAATAGTTGTTGCCAACCTGACTCTCCTCCTAGCATTTACTTAGTTAAAACTAATTCACGCTCGTGTTTTTGGCTATTTTCTGCCAACAATAATTTAAGACTGATAATCTCTTCTTTTAAACTATTCATTTCAGCTAGATCCCTTTTAATCTCTTGAAGTTCGGTATGAATCTCCCTAACCGTTTCCGATTCTTTTTTCTGTTCCGTTTTAAGCTGTTTCATTTGCTTAAGCATCTCACTAGTGATTTTTGCAATACTACTGTTTTCATTATTGGAAGCTTCGATGGAATCCTGTAAATTCCAAATCAGTTCCTCCAGGGCATCAAGCTTTTCTTCCGTTTGAATCGTTAGTTTTGCTGCATTTGTTATATCTCTTTTTGTCGGTAGATTTAACAGATTGGCTGCTTCCTGTTGATATTTTTGAAGCAACTCTAGAAAACGTGCCTGGATATCTGAGCTAATGGAAGCCATCTTGACTGCTTCACGATTGTTTGTCCACGATTGAATCATCTCATTCGTTTGTTTTTCCCATTGGTTCATATAGGTTTGCCACGTTTTATATGGATCAAATTCTTTTTGGTCTGCCATTGTCATTCTCCTTGTCTGGATGATTAGTTGAATGTGACTTTGTTTATGTTTAAAGAATGTTTAACTAACAGATTTTTCATTATCGATTGTGTTAACGGAATCCTTCATTACTTTCTTTTCCTTTAGTATGATCGAACAAAGTGCCGCTACTGCCGAAACGATGGCAAAAAAGATGAATACTCGGCTAAAATTCTGTGTTCCATTAGCCCCTACTGTAACTAAATAACCGGCAATTAGCGGAGAGATAAAGGAGCCTAATTGACCAATTCCATTTGCTAAACCTGTAGCACTTCCGACAATTTCCTTTGGATAACGCTTTGGTAAATAAGCATAGATAGAGCCAAAGTTTAAGTTTACAAAGAATCCAACCAGCAATAAAAGTGTAAGTAAAAGACCGGTATTTCCTTTTTCTACTGAACCAAGCATCCATAGAACAGGAATACTTCCGATATACCCTATCAACGCAACCGGCTTCATCCGATGAACCACATTATCCATCAGCCAGCCGCCAAGCATCATGGCAAAGAATGCAACGATATATGGAGCAGAGGCGAAAAGGCCCATTTCCTTAATATTCAACCCGTGCTGTGTAACCAGGAACGAAGTTAACCAAGTGGAAGTTCCCCAATAAACGGCCAACTGACAAAATAGACATAATGTAAAAACATAAAAATTAACATCTTTTAGGAAAACGCCATAGGCTTTTCTTTTCTCTTCCTTCGACAGCTTTTTAGGAGCAACGTTTTCTTCCTCGAGATCTTGATCCTTACTCAATTTTCCTTTTTCAATCATTTCTTTTGGAGAATCTGCTACAAACTTCCATAATAAAAAGATTCCAAGTACCCCAGGGATCGCGAGTACATAGAATACCGGTCTCCAAGCACCGCCAAAAAAGGAAACGGAAATACTTGTGACAATGACAGGAACGATGGCAGGAGCTACTGCCCAAGAGGTGGCGAAAAAGGAAACCGCTCTTCCTCTTTCTTTAAAGGGAAACCAGTTATTGATCGCACGAATGGCAGGAGCAAAATGATGTCCTTCTCCAAGTCCTAAACCAATTCGAAGGGCAATAAACTGAGCAAAGTTTTTGACCACACCTGTTATCGCTGTAACGAAAGTGAACACGGTAATAGCAATATACATAACCCGTTTCGAGCCAATTTTATCAGCAAGGAAACCTGCGCTGATTTGGGCTGCGGCATATGCAAAGAAGAATACAGAAGCAAGCTGGCCCACCTCAACAGGTGTTAAGTGTAAATCCTTCTGAATGAACGGTAAAAAGGTTAAGACCGCCATTCGGTCAAAATAGTTAATAATATAGACTAACCAAAGTATGACAAGAACCCAATAACGATATCCCCAAGCTTTTTTCATAATCGCTGACATGTTCCTCTTCCTTTCGTTCGAAAAAATTATTTTATTTGGTCTGAAGGTTCCTTAATACGTTCTTTAAAACCTTACCACCCGGATTTCGGGGCAGCTCTGAAACAAATTCGATTAGTTTAGGAACCTTATAATTTGCTAATCTCTCGGCCACAAAATCTTTTATATCTTTCTCCTCGAGGATTTCCCCCTCCTTCGGGACGATCACGGCTTTAACTACTTCTCCAAATAGTTCATCTGGAACGCCTACCACAGCCGCTTCCAATACCTTTGGATGATTATAAAGGACATTTTCTACCTCGATGGAGAATATTTTTTCACCGCCACGGTTGATTAAATCTTTTTTGCGGTCGACAATATACACAAAACTTTCCTTGTCGATTTTGGCCATATCGCCTGAGCGCCAATAGCCATTTAAGAAGGAAGCTTGGTTGGCCGTTTCATTGTTCCAGTATCCCTCAACGATCATCGGGCCCTTAATTAATAATTCGCCCACTTCACCAGGCCGACACAGTTCATCCTCCTCGTTGACAACCATCATTTCCCCAACCGGAACGGGCAGGCCGACCGAGCTCATTTTATCTTCGTTATAAAGTCTAGGCATGATGGTGGCTGGTGAAGAAGTTTCCGTCGCGCCATAGGCATTATGCAAATACGAATTCGGAAAATACTTCTTCAACTTATAGATGGTTTCCGAAGACATTGGCGCTCCCCCGTATGCGATACAGTTAACATTTGGATAACTGTACAATGAAAAATTCGGATGGGACATCATCATAATGTAAATGGTTGGAACGTTAAATAAAAAGGAAACCTGTTCCTCAGCAGTTAACTGAATGAATTCTTCCGTTTTGTATCTCCTCATAATAACGGAGGTTCCGCCGACTCTTACCATGTGAAAAAGCTGGCCGATTAAGCCTGTCACATGGAAAAGAGGAACAGCGATTAACGTCTTAGCTTCGTAATAGGTGTGCAACACCATTTCATAATTCATCGAGCTGTGAATGGCACCCAAATGACTGCCCACTGCCCCTTTGGGAAGTCCGGTTGTTCCAGAGGTATACATGATAAATAACGGGTCATCCTCTGACACATCAATGTCCTCAATAGAAGAGGTCTGCTCTAAAATTTCATATGGCAGATAGTCTTTTCGTTTCGGAGTTTGATTCCCAATCAGGAAGAAATATTGAACACCTGGAATCGAATCCTCATCTCTCATGGCTTCAACCTTATGTAAGAATTCATCATCAACAAACAAAATTTTACTGCCCGACTGTTCGAGCATAAAGGTAAGTTCTTTTTCTTTTAACCTTGTGTTAAGCGGCACCACAATGGCTCCTAACCTGGCACAAGCGAATACTAGAAGACTAAATTCGATGCTATTCCCTAATAAAAGAGCGATTCGGTCTCCTTTTTTCACACCCATGGATTTTTGCATATGTCCGGCAATCTTCTCCACACGGTCCTTCATATCTTTATAGGTTAATCGATTTCCATCCATGACAAGAGCTTCTTGGTCTGGATAGTTTTGCACCGACTCTTCGAGCATCGAGTAGAGGTTCTTGGGACGATCTTGGAACACCTTTACTTCACGATTAAAGTGGAATTCATTGACGATATTCATTTTTAAACCTCCTAAATCATTAGCATTATCGTGCTGTATAGCCTCCATCAACATGCAGTACCTGACCAGTTACATATTTTGAAGTATCAGAAGCTAAGAAAACGACTGGTCCAACAAGGTCAGAGGTTTCTCCGATTCGTTTAATCATGGTAGAACTAATGATTTTTTCCGATCTTTCCGGATCAGAAAGCCATTCCTTCGTCATTGGAGTGATAATATAACCTGGTCCAATGGAGTTAACCGTAATGTTATGAGGAGCTAATTCCTCCGCCCAAACCTTTGTTAATTGGTTAATGCCTCCTTTACTTGCCGCATAGGAAGTTTGAAACTGCATGCCGATTGTTCCAAGAATCGATGAGATGTTAATGATTTTTCCATAGTTTTGTTTAATCATCTGCTTTGCACAAGCTTGCCCTACTAGAAAAAGTCCTTTGAGATTGACATTAAAAACGGTATCCCAATCACTTTCTTCTACCTCTACCAGCGGTTTGCGGATGTTCATTCCGGCGTTGTTGACTAAAATATCAAGCGAGCCGAATTTCTCGACAATTTGAGTAACCAATTTTTCTACCTGGTCTTTTTTTGTCACATCGCATGGAATATAAGTGGCATCAATATTCTTTTCTTTTAGTTGTGAAACAGCGTTTTCCCCTTCCGCTGTCCCACGGCTGGAAATGACCAGTGTAGCACCATAATGCCCCAATGCCTCTGCCATTCCATAACCGATGCCTTTACTTCCACCTGTGACGAGCGCCACTTTTCCTGTGAGATCAAATGTTGGTATGTTCATACCCTTTTACACCTTCCAATCTTTGCTTAAGCTATTTTTGAAATACTGAAAAATGCATACATATTTTCTATTTGCAAAAAGCGTGCCAATTTTCTGTAAAAATAGAAAATATGTAATTTTTCGACATTTTTATACAAAAGTAGATATATTTCTCGTTATATTTAAGTAAAATCTGAAAGTATTCAAATAAAAAAAGCCAGCGAATGACTGCCTGCTTTTTAAAAATTTGATTCCTTTTTTCATCACATCGTTAAACCCAGCTTTTGCATTTTTTTTACGAGGGCTGATTGACTAATACCTAAAGCCTCCGCGGCACGTCGTGTTGTCTTCGATACCTCCATTTGCTCTTTAATGATTTTCCGTTCCACATTTGCCAGGGTTTCTTTCAGCTTACCGCCTTCAGATTTTTTAGAATCCCTGCTTGGTAGCAGGTAAGGAGGTAAATCCTTTATGGATATTTCATCTTGATCCGTTGTCACAGCCAGCCTTTCGATAAAATTTTCAAGCTCTCTTATATTTCCTGGCCAGTGATACCCTTCAAAAAATTGAAGGATTTCAGGATGAAACCGTTTATTTAAATGCGTTTTTTTATTGGTTTTATTTAAAAAGTAGAACGCAAGAGGAACAATGTCAACCTTCCTTTCCCTCAATGGAGGAACCTTTATAGGTACAATGTTGAGCCGGTAATAAAGGTCCCTTCTAAAGTCATTCTTATCGACCATTTCCTCTAAATTCATATGTGTGGCTGATATGACTCGGACATCAATTTTGATGCTTTTTGTGCCGCCGACACGCATGATTTCAAATTCCTGAAGGACTCTTAATAGCTTCACCTGGAGATCGATGGGCATGTCGCCAATCTCGTCCAAAAAAATGGTTCCCCCATTTGCCAGCTCAAATAGACCGGGCTTGCCCTGACTGTTCGCCCCTGTAAAAGCTCCTTTTTCGTAGCCAAACAATTCAGATTCCAGCAAATGACTTGGGATCGCGCCACAATTTACTTTTATCAATGGCTTGGCCGCGCGGTCGCTTTCTTGGTGCATGTAATTGACAATCACTTCTTTCCCGACACCAGACTCGCCTAATATAAGGACGCCGGAATCCACCTTTGCCACCTTTCTGGCAAGATGGAAAACCTTCATGATTTCCTGGCTTTGCGCGACAACCCCATCAAGATGCATATGTATTAATTCTCTTTTTCGTAATTCTTCAATTTCATTCATATAGGTTTCGGTCATTTTTTTGGATTGATAGAGTTCGGTTTTTATGGCGTTTAATTCCGAAATATCCCTTACATTTGTTACAACGTAAATGATATCACCATTTCTATCAAATACCGGACTTCCCGTAACCAATAGTTCCTTTCCTCTCACCGATTGAATAATCGTTTGGGGTGTTTTCTTTTCTAAAACTTTCACCGTGACTGATTCTGACACGATCCCCTCTTTCACAACGGTCTTCATGTTCTTTCCAAGCAATTCTTCGCTTTTTACTCCCGTAGTTCTTGAATACGCAGCATTTACCATTATGCCCACTCCATGTTTATCTGCCACGTAAATGCCATCATAACTGGACTGAAAAATCGATACTAATATGGTTTCAATATCGTTCTTTGTAACACTATCAAGTTTCGTGATCTCTGATAGGAAAATATCAGCATTTGGATGCCTCGTTTTCATTTCATGGTCCCCCTGGTGGAATAGTTAAGTGAATTCGAAAGGTCGATTACATTTAGAATCAAAATTTAAGGTTGATTCGAATTGGAATCATTTTTCCTATTTAATTCGCTAAAAACATTTTAAGTTCCTTTGTTTTTTCTGTTTTTTGAAAAAATTAGGAGGAAATGACTATTAAGACTTGGTCCTGTCAATATAGCGGTGCCATAATACCATAAAATATAAGATAGAACTATTAACCTAGGGTTTAATTACAGTAAATGAGTGGTGAATTTAATATTTCAAGAATGTTAATTTGTTAAATTAAACTTCTAATGGCATAGAGCAAACAAATGCCCCCCAAAATGAAAGAATCTCCAACAGAATGCTGGAGATTCTTACGATTATTTTTTAAACTTATCTGGAAACTGCTTTACAACTCCCGCAGAAATAGTATCTGCCATTAGAATTATATGTGAGACCCCACCGTCAATTGAAATTATTCTTGCGTTCCAATCCTTTGCTAAGCTTGCAGATAAATCATTTGTCACAAATTTCAGATGCATATATAACAATTTTTTTAGATCTTCATTTTTTAAATGGGGATTGGCACTGCTAAGGAAAGCTGCAATATCATCAGCATTTCGATACCATTCTTTGTTTAACTGATTCACCAAGGCTTTATTTCCGTTTTTAGCCGCATCGACAATCTTTCCCGCAAGAACAATATGCTCCTTAAGCAAAGCCGTAAGTTTGTTCCCGGCTTTCTCTCCGTATACTGGCTTTACAGCATTCCCAATATCCTCCTGATTTTTCAAAAGCCTAGTCAGTACCTGCTTTTGATCCTTCGCTCCAGCTGTTGTTGCACTTGTAATATAATTACTTGTCCACAAAACATGATCTATCCAAAGTCTCCTGAATTTATTTTCGAACTTTACCTCAGATTGGCTAATGCATTTTACCTGCGGTTTAGCGAATGCACTGGTGGTGCCAGCCATCATGTTTAGTGGAAATAAAAAAATCAATCCCATTAACAATAATTTTCTCATAAAGCCTTTTCCCTCCAAAGTTAAAAAGTACCTTTTTATTATTTGTATATATGGGATTTTTATATTCATACTACAAAAAACCTTACCATAAATGTCGGTAAGGTTTTGATGTATTACAAAATTATTCTTTTGCTGCTTCGTTTACTCTTTTCTTGAAATCATCGTAGGTATTCCCTTCAAATTTTACACCATTAATAAAAATGGTAGGGGTACTAGTAATACTTAACTTATTAGCAGCGTTCATATCTTTTTCCCATGCTTCTTTTGTTTGCCCATTATTATAGGAGCTGACCACTTTTTTCACTTCTGCATCAGAGGCAATTTCACTTAATATTTCCTTTAGGAAAGATTCTGTATAAATATCCATTTGCTCTGCTTTAGAATCATCTGGTTGTTTTTTATATAATAGCTCATGGAACTGCCAAAACTTTTCGTTTCCTAACTCTTTAAATACTGCTTCGGCAAATTTTGCAGACCGAGTAGAATCAACATTGATAAACGAATAATTCATAAAATAAAACGAAGCCTTTCCAGTATCGATAAAATCCTTTTGGATATTCGGAAAAAGCGAATCATTAAAATTTTTACAATAGGGACATTTATAATCACCAAATTCAACTATCTTAACAGGGGCTGACTTTTCCCCTAAAACAGGCTGTCCTTCGTAGTCCATTGCTTCTTGTTTTGCTGTATTTGATAAAAATATTAAACCGAAGAGACATACGGCTATTAGACCAATCACCCAGAAAATAAATTTTGATTGTTTTTTCGATTGTATTGTTTTTTTGTTAACTGAAGCCATCTATTTCCCCTCTTTCTTAGTATTGTAATCTCTCCATGAATTCAAGATCTTATTGTTGATTTTTAGCAAACAATTTTGAATCTAGAGAAAGAGTAGAATTAGAATTTAGGAATAAAAAGCCTGCCATAACAGCAAAAGCTAGTTCTAATTCATACCCTGCACCTTGTCCATTTCCCATAAAGCCTGCTGCTAATTTTACTTTAAATATGGCTCCGATCATGATGAATAAAAAGAGCATTGCTATGTATCGAGTACCAAATCCGATTATTAATAACAGTCCGCCAATTAATTCAATAATGGCAACTGCGTACGCCATAAAGCCTGGTAGTCCAATACTGTCAAACCAGCTTGCGGTATTGCTTATACCACTTTGAAACTTTGAAACACCATGGATAAAAAATGATAATCCTAAGAATACCCTTAAAATAAATACCCCAACCTCTGTTTTTTTCAATTTTGCTGCTCCTTTCTTTTACATCTTTTCTTGTAGAAAATGAAAATCCAAACACTACGATGTGTAGTGTTTATTAAAATAGTATTTCCTAATAAAAGAAAATAACTTTCTTAATACACTACTCATTGTAGTGCAAGCATCCAATAATGGTCAAGAATTATTAATCATTAAAAAGATACCCATTAAATTGAGAAAGGATTGGATTTCGCTCCAACCCTTTCTCATGCAATAACTAAGATAAATAAGATTAATATAAAAACATTTAACGAAATAATTATCGAACCTGTGTCAACCTTAACAGGGATAGTTTGTTGAGGATCAATCAGTTGTTTAAGCCTGTAATCGACTGTTTCATCGGCAAAATGCACAAGAGATGTAGTAGGATTTGAATTAAAGTTCAATTTCTTCTTGATTAGCTTTAATAGCGCACTTCCCAAACCAAGTTCAGAACCCATTCGATTAATCGCAAATTCATCTGCAGCCAGTTCAATTAAAATCCTATAATTCTGATACGACCATTTTGTAAGTGGGATATACCACATCGCTTCAGAAATGATTTGTAAAATAAATACTTTAATACCATCAAAATATTTCTGATGTGAAGTTTCGTGATATATTACTGCTTCTAATTCCTTCGAATCTAACATTTCGATTAATGTATTAGAAAGCACTATTATTGGTTTACAAAAACCAAAAGTAAATGCCAATAACTCATTATTTTCAATAACAACAATGTCTTCATTTATTCTATTAAACATTTGATTCAAATGTTTAGATTTATCATTATTAATATGTTGGAGCAACTTTTTACGAAATGACCTTAACATAATGATTTGATTAACAACCTTTTTACCAATAATGATTACGGAATAAAAAATGTAGAAGTTTACCATTAGCACTATCGCATAATAGGCAAACGTTCCTCTTTCAAATAAACTTACGCAAAAATTAAAAATATTAAACAGCTCTATTGGTCCAAATAGGATATTTATCAAGTACATAACCATTTGGGCAAACAAAATGATGGCAAAGAAAAGGGCTAATCCTAATACTGCAATTGATTTATGTTTCCAGGCCATTTCATTTTCTGTCCTTTTTTAATTGTTCCAGTTTATGCTCTAGTTTTTGCAATAAATGATCATCAATATCTTTTAAGGAATCCAACATATGATTGACGACTAGTCCCCCAAATTCATCCAAAAGATTTTCCGTTAGCTTCTTTGATTGGTGGTTAATAAAATCTTCTTTGGATTTTAAAGGTTTAAAGAGAGACGTTCTTCTCTCCAATCTTTTCGTAAGGATGTTTTTATCAACAAGACGATTCATTACAGTCATAACTGTATTAAAATTTATAGGCTTCTCGTTTTCTAATTGATGCTGGACTTCTTTTATACTCATCTCATTGCCGTTCCAAAGAATGTTCATGATCTTGGCCTCGAGTGGACCGAAAAAGCGATTTAGTCCTTCTTGGTCAAAACGAAAATTATTAATTGTCATTTAACGACCACCCTTCCATTACAAATTGTAGTGTAAAATATATTTTTTTTCAATCTGATTTTATGACTACTAAAGCTCAATACACTAAAAAACAAAAACAACACAAAAAGCCAACAGATAACTGTTGACTCTCATAAAAACAAAAAGAAGGTATATAAAAGAAAACTGATTTAAACAAAAGATTCTCCCTCACCTTGCTTTAAGGATTTTATCCTGACCATCCCAGATAATAATGGCTTCGCAAGTTTTATTATTTTCCTGGTTGATTCAAGCGCCATAGAGGATTGGTATGTGCCTTCACTACTCCATACCTCACTTATGAACACTAGATTAGAATCTTCAATGGATACATTAAAGTTAAATAAATGGCAGTCAGCCAGATTTTTCATATACGCTGTAGCTTGGGTCACTAATTCAATTAACAATTCACGTTTTCCCGATTTTGCAATTAATGTACTATATATGCAATATTTACTCATGTTCATACCTCCTTTTTTCTATGGCTTTGAGAATTAATACTGATGACAATAAAAAACTACCTTAAGAAGATAAGATAGTTAAATGTTGGCGGGAGGTTAATTTTTTTATTATTATATGCTTACTTTTTAGACCAATGATGAGATTTTAATGAAAATTCGGTTAGGAAGATTTTATATCCTCTTTTCGAAAGTACGGATTCAAGTGGATAAGCACCTCTTCAATATTTTCATGTTTTCTCTTCAGTTCCTGTTTGATTTCTCTGGTTAGATCATGACCTTCTTTAATGGTTTTCTCGTGATCAATTGATATTCTAAGATCAACCAAAATATAGTGGCCATGTTCCCGCGCTCGTATCCTGTCGATTCTTTTAACTTCTCGAAATGAGGAAACGATTGATCGGTAGTCATTTAGAATTTCTGAATCAATGTTTCGTTCAAGTAATATATCAAAAGATTCCTTAAGCATTTCCCTCGCTAAATTAAAAATTAAAACTGCTACTACAATACTAGCTATTTTATCCCCGTAAAGAAGAACTTGAATGTTAAATTTATCTCCAATAATGGATAAAATCACACCCAGCGCAGCCGCTATTGATGCAACAATATCTGCTTTATGATCATATGCAATTGCTTCAATCGCCTTACTGTTTTGCACTTTCGCAACCTTTAAAGAGTATCTATAAAGTAACTCTTTAGTACCATAAGATACAATTGCCACCCACATAGCAAGAATATTTGGTGTAGATATTGGGTGAAAGAATCCTACAGCTGCCTCATATACCACATAAAGAGACACCAGGAGTAAGATTATCCCTACAATTCCTGAAACAATGATTTCTGCTTTTCCATGCCCATATGGGTGCTCCTGATCAGCAGGTTTATTTGCAATTTTAATAACTAATAGTACTATTACAGATGCAAAAACATCAGCGGCTGAATGGATTCCATCCGCAAACACCGCATCACTCTTCCCGTACCAGCCCACGATTAATTTTCCTAACGTCAAAAGAATATTACTAATAACACTTATCCAAGCAACTTTTTTTGCTAAAGATTCTCTCATATCCAATTTAATCCCACCTCAAAAAAATCACTTGAGTATCTTATCAAATAAAGTTTGGGTGGGTCTAGAGAAACATTATTGCAGAAATCTATTAATTTATCACTAATAAAACAGTTTAATAGGTTTCAAACAAAGTTGTATTAATGAAACATATTCTTTATTCAACATAAAACAATAAGAAACCAGGTTTAAAATAATATGTTGATATAATAATTAAATGGAATTCTAACTCATTTACTCAAAAATTATTTTTAAAAAGATATTTGTCCCCTTTTACTAGTCCATTCTTGTCCAACATCCCTGAATAAACTGTTAAGTGAGATTGGTTGGACAAGGAGGTAATAAAATTGGGAAGAAATAATTTCAATAATGAAATGGGCTCAACCAAAGCGTATAAAAAAGCCAATCGACCATTGTCGATTGGCTCTATTATCATTCATTCTTAAGCGGCTTTTCTTAATTCAGTTGAATCCTTTTTAGTAAATAATTGATCGATTGATAATAACCTGCTGCCGCTGATTACTAGAAAAACTGCCATTGCCAAGAAGCCTAAATCTAATTCATATCCTGCCATTTGTCCATTTCCTAATAATCCAACTGAAAGTTTTACCTTTAGGATTGCCCCAATCATTAGGAAAGAAAATAAAGCAGAAACAATTCTTGTTCCCAATCCAATGATTAAAGAGATGCCTCCAATAATTTCAAGCAAGCCTACAGCATATGCCATAAATCCTGGCAATCCAATACTACTGAACCAACCTACTATATTTTCAATTCCCCCCTGATACTTTACAATCCCATGAATTAAAAATAATACACCTAATGTCACTCTTAAAATAAGTGCTCCTACTTCGTTTTTTAATTGCATTGTTCTTCTCTCCTCTTTTATAGTTTTATTTATAAATCTCGAAACTATTTATTATTAATTCGAGATAAATAGGCAAAATGTTTTGTCTTTTTAGTTTTCCTATATGAACTTTTGTTCTCTTATAAAATACCAAACATGATTATGGAATGTCAACGGTTTTTTTGTTTATATGAAATAAAGTTTTCTAATAGAAAACTTTCTGTCTTTTCAATCTAATGCTTTTGAATCTTATTGCTTCAAGACTTCCTTCGGTTTCCACCACCAAAAAAATGAGTGTCAAATTGATATACAATTTGACACTCATTTTTGGTATGGAACACCGTTACTAATTAAACCCGAAGCACTTTAAATTGCCCGCCTCCGAATACCGAATGAATATAGTCAATTTTAGCATTATCAAAATAGACCATATATCTTTCATTGACTAAAAATTGAATTCCATCTTGCTCTATGATTTCATCATTACCTAAAGCTGACTCCTCCAGAGTCAGACGAAGCTGTGGGCCCCCTCAGCTAATTCCCATGGCTAAACGGATTAGCGGCTTTTTCCCTTCGTCAATAACATCCTGAACTTCATTTGTAATTTTTACGATTGCAGCATGAGTAATTTTAACCATGACTGTTCCTCCCTATTTCTTGTATTAAATCGGGTAATTGATATTAGCACCGACTATTCCTAACATTCCCTAAATAAAGAATCCAACAAATCTAGGTAAACGCACCGGACAACAGCTAAAAGACTTTCACATTATTATGTATAAACTTTCTTGCCGGTAACACATTATGTATAGACAATTTTGAAAGGAGTTTTACTATGCAGACAAATCAAGTACCGATTCCCAATCCACCGCCTGCAATCACCACAAAAGATTTATCTTATATAAAGGATGCTTTATCCTGGGAGCTTTTAGCGTTTAAGAAATTTCATTTTTTAGCTCAGAATGCAACCAATCCCCAATTTAAGCAAGCATTGGATAAAGCAGGACAAATGCATCAAAATCATTATCAACGTTTACTAACTCATCTACAGGTCGATAACAATTCGATATTAGCCAGCCTGCCTAAAACACAGCAGCAGTGATGTATCCGAATTAATAACTATGGAGGTTCAGTGAATGCAAAATCAACAAATGCAAAGTCAGCAACCGCAAAACCCAAATCAAATTGCCAATCCGCAATCCGGACAATTACCGAAAGTAAAAGGCCCTGAGATGAACGACCGTGACTTCTTAAATGATGGACTCAGCACCTGCAAATATTTAACGGACAGCTTAAACACTGCTGTACGTGAGGCTAGCCATGATAAACTGCATGCTGATTTACTTCAAATTTTAAACGAAACACACCAAAGCTGTCGGGAGCTGTATTTATTAATGTTCCAAAATGGCTGGTATAAGCTTGAAGCAGAGGAACAGCAAAAAGTTGACCAAGCTTATCAGCAATTTAGCAATTACTCTACACAATTCCCATATTAAGTTGGAAAGCCTGGTTGGTTAAACCAGGCTTTTGCGTTTTTAAGTTGTCATTCGCGGGGTAACTTATTCCAACTCCAAATAACGTTCAAATGGCATTTCACAAGCCTCATACTGACCTATTTTATAAAAAAACTGCCATAAAAAGGCAGTTCAATTACAAAATCTATTCCAAATTATCTAATATATTTTCATTCGGAGAATCATCTTTAAAGGTCAGAACTTCTTCAACAGGCTGATAGGACTCACCATAAAAATATTGATCTTTATATGTATGAATCAAATCATATGTTTTTTTCATCGCTTCAAAAATCATCTCTTCAGATTCATTTTTCGGTGCCCAATAGAGGATTTCCATTGCATTGATCTCATTGGTTGCCAGCGACCGCCTTTTGTACCCGATTGAATGGGCATGCTCGAAACCTTCCCGTTTATAATAATGCAGCCGCTTTTCAGTATCACTGTCTTCGTAATTAACTGGCTCTACTTCCAGAATAATCGGTTTCCCCTTTTGTTTCATTTTTTCCATCAATTTATGACCAAGTCCCTGGCCGCGGGCATTTTTTGATACAAAGAGGTAATCAATAAAAACAAAATTGTCTAGTTCAGCGTACATTAATACATGATTGGGTCCCTCATCCTTATGGTAAATATCGGAACGCTCTTTTAGCAGGGTTTCCATATGTTCTTTTGATTTCATTTCCTCAACCGGAAAGTATTGATTCAATTTTTCATACCAATGCATGGTTATACTCCTTTATGGAAAAATTTCATAAAGGAAGTATGTGTTAAATTTCAAACTCCCATTCGTCGGTTAGGACTAAATAAAGGACCAATAGAATGTTTTCTAATTCCCAATCATCCTTCTCTTCCACACCTAAACCTATTTTCGGCAGCAAAATACCGGAGATCTGCTTCGTTAATGGATTCCTTTCTGATTCAGGTAATTGTTGAAAACGGCTGACGTATGTACTTACGAGCTTCCAATCCTTCACACTGAATGATTTTAACGCCCATTCGTCAATGGAAAGATCATTTTTGGATAAACCTCTTTTTTCAATTTCTTTTTCTATTGGTGTAAGTTTCTTTTTCCGTTTCGCCTTGCGCTCGTGGACAACAATCGTGCCAGCAACGAGATCGCCAAGTCTTTTATGCTTAGAATGGAAAAATACCATAATCATGCCAAGGAAATAAGCTGTTGGCAAGGAATCAATGATACGCATTAAATTACGGATAAAGCTTGAGAGCAAGGTAATGCTATGCCCATTTTCCTGAATAACTCTTATCCCTAATAATTTTTTTCCTATCGTCCTTCCTCCTGAAAAAAACTCAAAGGCAAAGAAATACCCCCAATTAATGATAAACAAAGCAATAATCATGATGGCAATTGGAATCGTATTCTCTGCGAAAAATATCGGTAGAAATGTTTCATTGTTCATGATAATTACTAAGATAATAATAATTGAGGCATTAACTGTCCATAAAATTAATTGATCAATTAAAAAAGCGGCTGCCCGGCTGCCTAAACCGGAAAGCTGAAATTGAAGTGATACATATTCAGGTGTTTTGATATCCATTTTGTCCTGATTCAAAAGAAGTCCCCCTAAAACAAGGATGTTTTTTTCTATTTCTGTTCCTATTTTTCTACAAAATTACTATAATTAGGAATAGTAATCCAAGCCTGACTAAACAAGAAGGTGTCAAAATGAATCTAAAGCAATTTGTTAAAATGCATCGAGAAGATTGGAAACAGCTCGAACAGCTGATTTCAGCATTAAGTAAAAGCAGAAAAACCATTACTGGCGAAAATATTACGCAATTTAATCGACTTTACCAAAAAGCTGCTCAGAATTTATCGTACAGTCAGACCTACTTCCCAAATGATGAAGTTACACAATATTTAAATGGACTTGTTGCTAAATCCCATAATCTTTTATACAAGGATCAAGTTTCAAGCTTTAAACAAATTCGATATTTTTTCGGAACCAAATTTGTCGGCCTGTTTTTAGAACAATGGAAATTCGTTGTGGTTGCGATGTTACTTTTTACCATCGGTGCATTGGGGAGCTTTATTTCAGTCTATAATGATCCCCTTCATATTTATTCTCTAATTCCGGCCAATATCGCTCAAGGAGTTGACCCTGAACAAGTTGGCAGCGATCGTGGTGCAGTAGATTCTTCCCTGATGTCTGCAAGTATCATGACGAATAACATCAAAGTAGCAATATTAGCCTTTGCAGGAGGTATCACCTTTGGGTTATTAACTGTTTATTTACTTGTCTACAATGGCATCCTAATTGGAGCGCTTGCTGCCCTATTCTGGCACCACGACAAATCCTATGATTTTTGGGCCTTTATTGTCCCCCATGGCATGATCGAACTTACAGCCATTTTTATTGCTGGTGGTGCAGGGTTATTAATGGGCTACAAGTTGTTTGTCCCGGGGCAGCATACAAGAGGTTACCAATTAAAGAATCAAGCCAAGCGCTCCGTTCAGCTTCTGTTAGGAACGATTCCGCTTTTTGTTATTGCAGGAGTGATTGAGGGCTTTATCACACCTGCCGCGATTTCTTTAGAAGCAAAATACCTAGTCGCTTTCTTAACAGTCGTTGGCTTAATCCTTTATGTCATCATTGGCAGGTTAAGACTGACGAAAACTAAAACTATAAAAGGTTTTGATTCATAATGGCAATATAATGGGAAACGGCCCTTATCGCCAATTTTTCTTCTTGGGCCTCGATCATTTGGAGGCCCTGTTTTTCCCATTTATTTTTCTCTCTTTTCTTAATCAGATTTTGCTGCTCAGCAATACTTTTTAGCATTGCCGTCTGAACATCGATTGGCTCCTCATTTATTCTTCGTTGTAATGAACGATCCTCAATTCCGATCATTAAAAACAGATGTCGTTGTCTAAGCTTCTTTAAATAGATAAGGGCACTTTCTTCATGGAGAAAGGTGCGAACATCACTAAATAACAGGAGCAGACTTCGCTTCTTTTGGACCATTTCTAAATATTGAAGGACTGCGGCATAATTGGATTCTGCTGCATCTACTTTCAAGTTGTAGATGGCTTGCAGGATAGTCTGGAGGTGAGCCATCCCTTTCGCTGGCGGGACATAAACTTTTATTTCATTTGAGAAAGCCAGCACAGACACATAATCTCCCTTTTGAAGGGCAGCCGCCGTACAGGTCATTGCCGCCTCAATTGTTCTTTCTAAGCGGTTTCCCTTCTTTAATTCGGCCCCCATCATTCTTCCGCAATCAATTAAGATCGTGATATACTTGCCATGCTCCGGTTCATATTCATTTGTCATGACTTCATGAAGTTTCGCCGTTTGTCGCCAGTTAATTTTTCGCGGATCATCCCCGACCACATAGCTTCTTATTTTTGAGAAATCACCAGCACCGCTTCGCATTCTGCGAATCTTTAGCCCTTCATGAAGCAAAAATTGCTGGGCATTTTCTAAATATTGCTTTGTCTCGGTTAAATCAGGAATAACCTTTATTGAATCGGCTAAATCCACAGTTACCTGCTTTTCCCACAATCCTAAAAGACTGCGATATCGAAAATATAGCTTTTGAATCTCATATTGACCTCTTTCTTGAGCAATCGTTTCATATGAGACCGCTCCGGCAGATTCCTTAGGGATTGATCCAACAAGTGGAAATCCCTGTTCAAAGGATTGCGGGAGTCCATCTATCAGGCGATATGAAAAAGGATAAACTGATTCATTCTTTATATTAATTTTGAAAGAATAGGTAATCCCCCTTTCCATCTCTTCTGAAAGTGAACGACTAAAGAAAAGCTGATTTTTTCTTGGTGATAACAAAAGATCTGCAAGACTTACCAAAAAAACGAATCCATTTACGAACAAGACATATCCCCATGAATAAACTCCCCAAAAAGACCCAAGCGTTAAGAAAAGGGAAAAAATAAAAAATAGGAGCAATAATCGATTTGTCGGCAATATCCCTCTATCTTGGAACAGGAACCGAGCCCACAAGCTCTTCAATGATTTGGTCAACGGTTGCTCCCTCCAATTCCACATGCGGGGATAATTGAATCCGGTGTCTTAGGGCCGGTTTGGCCGTCATTTTCACATCATCTGGGGTTACATAATTTCTACCATTTAGGTAGGCCCAGGCTTGAGCCGCTTTTCCAATCGATATTCCTGCTCTTGTACTTGCCCCAAAGCGAATCGATTCTGATTCCCTAGTTCTCCGAACAATTTGCATGATGTAATCGATCACATTCTCACTTACAGTTACTTTCTCAATCTCTCTTCTAATGGAAACAAACGTATCCATTTCTAGAACGTTAGTGATAAATGTTTCATCAAAGCTTTTTTCAATGACTTGTTTTAGTACATCCTTCTCTTCTTCAAACGAAGGGAAATCAATATGAAGCTTAAACAGAAAGCGATCCTGCTGTGCTTCAGGGAGCGGATAGGTTCCTTCGAATTCAATTGGATTTTGTGTGGCCACGACAAAAAATACTTCCGGCAGTTGATAGGTTTCACCTTGGATCGTTACTTGCTTTTCCTCCATAGCTTCCAAAAGAGCCGCTTGTGTTTTTGCAGGTGTCCGGTTAATTTCATCCGCCAAAAGAATATTTGTAAAAATAGGACCCTTTATGGTTTGAAAGGTACTATCCTTTAGGTTGTATATCGTGCTTCCTGTGATATCACTGGGAAGTAGATCAGGGGTAAATTGGATCCGGTTAAAGCTTCCACCGAGCAGACCAGCAAGCGTCCGAACCATTTGTGTTTTGCCTGTTCCAGGGACCCCCTCAAGCAAGACATGTCCTCCTGCTAATATCGCAGATAAAAGGAGCCTTAAATTTAGGCTTTGTCCTAATATTCTCTCCTCATATTTATCTAAAAAGGATGTTAACTCCGTTTTCATCCCGCCTCAACCTCTTTCCTCAATTGATCTAACTTTTTTGACCAAAGCAAGTATTCCTGCTTACTGATTTTTTCTTTTTCTAAAACTTGTGTCAATCCATTGATAAATGGCCGAATTTCACTAGTCGGTATTTGCTGCCATTTTCGCTCCAAATAATTAGGAAGATCCATCCATTTCCGACTGTAGGGAATCCCCCATCGTTCTTGGAGAAGAAGTTTTACATAGTCAGCTTGAATGATTATCGAATCATGATAGCGCCTGCCTTTAAGATACCAGGCTGTTAAGGCACGAATTCCTTCATCACTAAAGCGGACTGTTTCCTCCCTTGGCATGAAAATCGGGCCAAATCGCTTTCCTTTCAACCATAACCAAAGAATGATAACTACTGCTCCCTGAAGTAAAATAAGCAATAACCATTTAGGAAATGCCGACATAAACCCTGTGTCATTCCATTGGCCATGAATGTATTCGTCAAACAAAATCGCGTTTGAATTTCCTTCTTTTATTAATAGTAGAATTTGAGACAAATTATCTAACTTTAGGATATTCTGATTTGTCATCCATTCAGGTGATACCGCAACAATCAATCGTCCCTTGCCGATGGTACGTTTTAAGGCAATAGGACCTAAATGATCATGAAAAAGGATTTTGTCTTGACCGCTTGGCTTCAAGCGCTGACTACTTTTCACTTTTGACTTTACCACTCTATTCTCATTATCAAAGATAGTAGTAGGAGCATCATTCTTAGTGGATACGGTTTTAACGTCAAACATCCCTTTAGGATTGTCTTTTAATAACAAAATCGTGTTTCCATCTTCCATAAAAGAGACGTATTTTTGCATTTCCTCTTTGGTTAGCTGAATAGACGGCTCGATCATAATAAGGAGCTTATTCTTTGCAGTATGGGGCAGCAATTCTGGCGGCTTCCCCCAAATGGCAACATCCGTTTCTTTATTTAAGTATGTATAAATAGCCTTTACACCGGTGGGGGAGGGAGAATCCGTCACATATCTTGGAAAGGGCTGTGGCTTTGGTGAAAAGGTGAAGTAACTTATAAGGATAAAAAGGATTAGTACCGATATAAGCCAAAGCCAAGTTTTCCTGCTTGAATACATATTTTTCAATGTGTCTCCTTCCTCCCCACTTCTTGACGCTCTTCTTCAAGCAGCCAATTTTTTACCCCATTTTTAAATGGCAGGAACGCCTCTTTTTCAATCTTTTGTTCGCCATAAGTTACTTGATCGAAAAAAGAAGCAAGGCTATAAAATTGATCAGCACTTTCCCTATTGACTTTACGAAGTTCCTCATAATAATCCCAATTCGTTTTCCACATTCTTGCCTCAAGCCAACCCTTTTCATGGAAGTAAAGCAATAAAGCTAAGAATAAATGGCGGGTTGCTAGAGTGTAATCTGCGAAAGATTCTTGCCGCCTTGCTTCTTGTAAGTGCTGTTGAAACGACCAATTTATTTCCTGTAATGATTTGAGCGGTTTTTGCTCCCGGTGCAGACGGTTTCGCCTGTTATTACGGATAAGGAAAAAAGCAACAACCGCTAAACCTATTATTACGATAGCAATGATGGCAATTAGGATTGGGCCAGAAAGTCGACTGGCAGATGAGATAGAAGGAAACAAGTTTTCCAGCTTGTTACTTATCCATTCTTTCGCCTGTTCCCACAAAGTTTCCAGAAAGCCCTTTGTTTGATTGTTGTAGACCTGGTATTCCTTCATACTTAAGATATCTTTTAATTCATTTCGTGCCTTGTTAGCATCCAGCAAAAACAATCACCTAACTTTAAATCGGTTATTTATTTCAAATAATAGTCTTCAATCATTTCTTTAATATCATCAGCATCATGTCTAGTTTTTAAATCCAGATACATAACCGCATATCCGACAGTGAAAAACATTGTCGTAATGATCGTTATAAGGTTACTAATGATCGATAACAACACACTGTTTCCTAAGGAGAGTCCTAAACTCGCTTGTACAGCAAAACTAATACTAGAGATTATCAAGTAAAATACAATATAAAGCCCCAATAATGGCCAAGTGCGTTTCTTGGTTATCCTCCAGCTTCTTGAAAGGCCCGGTGATTGACGATCAAGTACGACCGAAGCAAAATAAAAACTCCAGCGGGTTATTAGTAAACCAATTACCAATGCGAAAGCAATAAAAAGCAATACCCCTGTAAGAATTCCAACTATTGGATGCCCAAGTGCCGAAACTCCGAAGCCAGCACCAGTAATGATGGCCACAGGAATTAGGATGATTCCAAACACGATTAGGCCAAATAACAGCGAACTCCCTAGCATGGGCCAAAATCTTGAAAAAGCTTCTTTTATCACTAAGCCTGATGAATATTCTTCATTTTCCCTAATGTGATTAACCGCAAAAAGCACTGCAGCTTCTGCAACGGGAAACAGAAGGAAACTTACAATTGCTATCACAATTACTCCTATATCTGCACTGATACTGCTGGTTTCGAATGTTCCTGACTCTTCAAAGCTTGAAAGCATTTTTTCAAACCAATCACTCCCACTCCCAACCTGTCTAAAAAAGCTAGTCCCCGACATAAGCTGAAGGATGGCTTGAATTAAATAAACAGGTCCCATTAAAATAAGTACAATCAGGAAAAACTCCTTAAAATGTTTTTTACATAAATTAAACGTGTGATCCAGAATTTCACCAAATCCTTTTGGTTTCGTAAATTTCGAATCCAAATCAATTTCCCCCTATCTAATAGAAATATATTTAAGGTTTATTTTATCAGTATTCTACCAGAATAAGTGTAAAAAGTTATTAAAAAATGGAAAATATGGGTGTTTTTGAGCAGATACACCTTCTTTATGTTTGTTGACAAATGAGTTCAATTCGAATAGCATTTTGACTATACAATTAGAAATCTGACCGGACAGTCATTTTTTGGAGGGTTTATTTTGCGGGAAAAGGAAAAGATTATTATTGAGTCGGGGATGAAGTTATTTGCCAGCAAAGGCTTTTCTTCAACCTCCATTCAAGAAATTGCAACAGAAAGCGGCATCTCTAAAGGGGCATTTTATTTACATTTTAAATCAAAAGATGAATTATTACTTGCCATTTTGGAGTATATCTTTGAAACGGTTCACTCTAGTATCTCCATATATGAACAGCAAAATTTGTCCCCACGAGATAAATTTATCAAACAATTATCTTCGCTCTTTGGTACTTTTTTAGGGCATAAAGAGTTTTTAATCATGCTTTCAAAAGAACAAGCCATTCCAAGGAATGAAAAAATTAAAGACCTTATGTTTAGCAAGCACTATGAGAATCACCTTCTTTTTCGTAAAGGATTAAGGGATATTTATGGAAACAATATAGAAGCTTATACCGTTGATCTGGCCTTGATACTTGAAGGATTATTTCAATCCTATATGAAATTGATGTTTTTTGAGCCAAATGGGTTCGATTTTGATGGTTTGACTCAGTATTTAATGAGACGATTAGATAGTATTGTAAAAGATATTACGTCTGAACCGCCATTTTTAACAGAAGATAAGATTAAAACCGTACTGATAAAATCAAAGGGTCTCTTTGAAAATATTGACATCCATCAAATAGTACAAAAGATGAGAGAAGAATTAAGTCATCTAGATAATAAAGAATCGTTGGAAATATCACTGGATGTTCTGGAAGAGGAAATTAAAAAAGAAAGTCCACGAATTCCAGTAATCAAAGGTATGTTATTTAACTTTAAGGATGTTGGTGAATTTAAAGCATATACGAGTTCCATTGCGTCTTATTATGGATTTGAGGATTAATCAAATCCATACTTTTTGATTTTTATTGACTGACCAGACATACGGGTGTATAATGACTCAGCGGTCAATAATTGCTAAAACGAATAAACACTATGGATAGGAGACATAAATATGGGAATACAAGAAAAAGGGATTAATACCCGATTAGTCATAACCGGCTTAATCATTGGTATGTTCTTTAGTGCCCTCGAGCAAACAATTGTCGGGACAGCCATGCCAACAATTATTGCTGAGTTAAATGGCTTCAAAATTTTTGCCTGGGTAACAACTGCCTACATGATTACCTCGACAACAATAGTACCAATTGTCGGAAAGCTATCTGACCTTTATGGCAGACGGTCTCTCTATTTACTCGGAACCATCATCTTCATCATAGGTTCGGGTCTATGTGCTACAGCGACCAACATGGAACAATTGGTCCTCTATCGTGGACTTCAAGGAATTGGCGGCGGAATGATTATGCCGCTTTCACAAACAATTATCGGTGACATCTTTACAGCTGAACAACGAGCAAAATGGCAAGGTATCTTTGGCGGTCTCTTTGGATTAAGTTCCGTTATTGGCCCGTTCCTTGGCGGTCTGATTGTCGACCATATCAGCTGGCATTGGATTTTCCTCATTAACGTGCCTTTCGGCTTATTATCTGCGTTATTAATCTTTGCCGGATTAAAAAATGAAAATGCTGCTGCGAAAAAAGAAAAAGTGAACATCGATTATTTAGGAATTATTACCCTGATACCAGCAATTGTATTGCTCTTGCTTGGTTTAACCTTTGGCGGCGATAAATTTGCCTGGGCATCCACCAAATCCTTCCTGATTTTCGGAGGAGCAATTGTCCTATTTATTATTTTCGGATTTATTGAGAAAAAAGCAGTTGAACCTATTTTAGATTTATCCTTTTTTAAAAATCGTATTTTTGCCACAATGAATGGCTTAGGATTTTTGTTAGGGCTTGGCTGTTTGGGGCGATTATGTTCGTACCAATGTATATGCAAGGAATTCTAGGGGTTTCACCAACTCAAGCTGGTTCTACGATGACTCCGATGATGATTGCTATGATTGCAGCAAGTATTATTGGCGGTCAATTATTGCTTAGATTTAGCTTCCGTTCGGTATTAACAGCCGGAATGGTACTCGCAGGTCTAGGATTTTATTTGATGAGCACCATGGGATTGGATTCTAGCGAATTTACAGCATACGCCTATATGGTCGTTCTTGGTTTAGGAATGGGATTGGTAATGCCTACGTTGATGATTGCGATTCAAAATGAATTTCCAAAATCACAGTTAGGTACAGTTACATCTGCGTCCACTTTCTTCCGTTCTATTGGCGGTACGATCGGCATAACAATTTTAAACTCCGTCATGAACCATTCTCTTGAAACAAAAATGGCCGATATAGCTAAAAATACTGACAACCCTGTTGCTCACGGAGCTTTAGAAACTCTTTCCGATAAAACAGATGCACTTTTTGGACTATTACTCAACCCAGGGCTTTTAAAACTACCTGGTGATATACAAAAAATCGTCATTCACGGGATTGAAACGGCTTGGTCAGAATCCTTTACAACCGTCTTTTTAACAGGTCTAATTTTTATTGCAATTGGTGTATTAGTTGCTCTATCTGTTGGTAAAGGCCGTATTAAAAAGGACAATGAACTTACCCAAGAAAAGGAACAATCAGAAAAGTCCTTTGGACGGGAAGCAACTGAATAAGTTTAAAATGAAAACAAGGCATGTAATAATGCCTTGTTTTTCACATTAGTCCCCTGCTATTTCTTCACCGCCTAATTGATTTGAAAAAGCTAGAAAAACCGTTAGCCAAGATATTAGTGACGTAGTTATCATCCAAAACTAAGACAATAACCCGCAGAATCCTGCGGGTTATTTTGACCTTCATCGCTCCTTGGAAATAAATAGTGGATTATAATTTTGAGAACTCCTCAACAAGTTCGCTAAACTTACGAAGAGAATTCTCAATCGGGAGAGGTGTCGTTAGGTCTACCCCGGTCTTTTTCAACAATTCCAGCGGATAATCGGAGCTGCCGCTCTTTAAAAACTCTAAATAGGAATGTAAGGTTTTCTTATCCCCTTCTAAAATCTTTGTTGCTAAATGGATAGCTGAAGCAAATCCCGTGGCATACTTATAAACATAAAATGGACGATAAAAATGAGGAATTCGAGACCAGCCATATTTTACTTCCACATCGCATACAATCTCTTCTCCATTGTATTCTCTAAATAACGCCTCATAGGTTTGATTGAATACTTCTACATTTAATGGACGGCCGTCTTGCGCCATTTCATGTGTCTTTTTCTCAAATTCGGCAAACATGACTTGAGTAAAAAAGGTCCCCTTAAATTGATCTATAAAATGATTGACTAGGTGTTTTCGGATGTTGTCATCTTTCTCGATGTTGAGCAAATAGTTAATTAATAAAACTTCATTGACTGTCGAAGCTACTTCCGCCACAAAAATACTATAGCCCGCGGTAATTTGCGGCTGATGTTGTGAACTTAGCTTACTATGAACACCATGACCGCATTCATGGACTAATGTAAATAAACTGTCTAAATCATCTTGATGATTAAGCAGGATATATGGATGGACACCATATACTCCAAGATTATAGGCTCCGGAACGTTTGCCCGGGGTTTCACGAACATCGATATATCTAGCATCTTTAAACTCTTTTAAGATACCCAAATAATCATCGCCAAGAGGTGATAATGCGTTGCACATCGTTTCGTAAGCCTCTTCAAAAGTGATTACCTGTTTAACGCCGCTGATGAGCGGAACACTCATATCATATTGTCGCAGTTCATCTAACCTTAACTTTTCTTTACGGATTCTATTATATTGATGAAGCGGGGCGATATTCTCCTTAGTAGTTCGGATGAGATTTTCATAAACCTCTTTTGGTACGTTATCACCAAATAAAGCTTTTTCAAGCGCTGATGGATATTGACGTATTCTAGACATAGTCACATTATTTTTAATGGCTGCTGAAAGTGTGGATGCAATGGAATTCTTCAGTTGTACATATGGTTGATAATACGCCTTATAGGCTTCCCTTCGCTTATCCCGGTCTTCATCCTCGATTAATTTTGAATACATCCCCCTAGTTAATTCCACTCTATCACCGTTCTCTGCAGTCACTTCGCCAAATTTGATATCTGCGTTATTTATCATGCCAAAAGTATGACTTGGAACTGATAGCGCTTCCCCTAATTGGGATAAAACTTCCTCCTGATCCTTACTTAACACATGCTTTTTATACCGGAACGACTCTAATAAATCCTCTTCAAAGTATTTTAAACCTTCTTCTTCCTTTATATATGCCTTTAAGGTTTCTTCCTCTAAACTTAATAAAAAAGGCATGAAAAAAGAAGTTGATGCACTGACCTTTACACTCAATTGTTTAGCCCGATCTAACAAAACCTGAGAGCTTGTTTCCCTTGTATCTACATCAACATTCAACATGGAAAAAGCATAAACCTTATTAAAAACAAACGATAATTCTTCCCTTTGCTTCAAATAAAGATATAAGGATTTCCCATCGGTTATCTTACCATCAAACCCCTTAAGTTCTGCTGCCATTTTTTCTATTAGCTGAAGATCATTTTCCCACTTATTTTCGTCTGAATATATATCTGTTAGATTCCATTTCTCGTGAATAGGGACTTCTTTTCTTGTCGTGTAGGTTGTCATTCGTAATGCTCCTTTTTTCAATAACTTTTACCTCTAAAAACTTCCTTATGTTAAATATATTCGAATGGATTCACCTAAATCCTTTAACATGGAGATAAAAAATTTCCATTTTCAAAAGTAATAGCAGATAAATAGAAAAAGCAGGCCATTAATATGACCTGCCTCATCCTTGTTTATATAATTACTTCTTCACCAATGGCCTTCAATCTTTCTGATACTTCATCTTCGCTTAAACCATGCTGGGCGATATAACGATTTTTCGGGTGTACCCGGCATTCATGGGAACAGCTGCGTAAATGTTTATGTTCATTTTCCTCTGAGCAAAGGATCTTTCGATTACATTCTGGATTTGCGCAATTAACATAACGTTCACATGGCTCACCCGTATAGAAATCTTTACCTACAACAACTTGCTCTTTATGATTAACTGGGACGCTGATCCGCTCATCAAAAACATACAGCTGGCCATCCCATAATTCCCCCTGTACATCCGGGTCTTTTCCGTACGTGACGATGCCGCCTTCTAATTGTGAAACATCTTCAAAGCCTTCCTTTCGAAGCCAGCCAGAGAATTTTTCACAACGAATACCACCTGTACAATACGTAAGAATCTTTTTACCTTCAAACTCTTGTTTATTTTCTCTAATCCATTGCGGTAAATCCCGGAAGTTGAGAATGTCTGGCCTTACTGCACCTCTAAAATGACCTAAATCAAATTCATAATCATTTCGCGCATCAATGACGACAGTATCCTCCCTTTGCATCGCTTCGAAAAATTCCTTCGGTTTTAGATGCTTGCCGGTAAGAACATTCGGATCAACATCATCCTCTAACCGGAGAGTAACAAGCTCTGACCTAGGTCGAACACGTAATTTTTTGAAAGCATGCTCATCAGCATCATCTATTTTAAAAACAGTACCCGAAAAAAGCGGATGCTCATCCATCCATTTCATATAGGCATCCGTTTGTTCGATAGTACCAGACACAGTTCCATTAATTCCTTCCGCGGCAATGATGATACGACCCAATAAACCTAAATCCTGGCACTCTTGGCGGTGTTCATTCGCCGTTTCCTCCGGATTCTCGATTTGTACGTATTTATAATATAATAACACTCTATATTCTTGTTTCATGTTTACCACCTTACATTAATAAAACTGTTTAAAATTCTAACAACCAATTTTAACAAAGTTTAAATTAACTTTCAATCAAATTGCCTGTAAGTGGATTAATGATAATGATTTCTTCATATTTTCTATTTAATTGTAAACTCTATAAATGAAAAAGCGATAAATGGTTGTTACAATGGGATCCCAATTAGAAAAATGAAATAATCCAAAAACAGGTCGATATTACCAACTCATTCTTCCCATTTTTTCTGTTACAATTTTTTAGGTAAGTGAAAAATAGGGAGGAATCCATATTGATGAAAAAACGTAATCTCCTCCTAGGACTGGTAATTGCCATTACCTTTATTGGAGGAATTATTACTGGAACATTATTCACTGGAGATAAGTCACAGTCAAACCACTCTGATAAGATTAATATAGATAAAGCACCAAAATCTTCCATTAATCCAATGGAAAAACCATTACCCCAAGTAGATAAATCTCATTCCAAAGTTTTAATCGGCTATGTTCAGGATTACCGTGATCCAAATATAGTTGATTACTCAAAACTTACGCACGTAATCTTTTCTTTCGCGCATCCAACTAAGGATGGCGGGATATTGCTTAATGGAGATACTCCATTAAAAAACTTACGTACGATGGTAACAAAAGCAAAGAAGCACAATACAAAAGTCATGATTGCAGTTGGCGGATGGTTTCACATGAATGGTGGAGAATCTTATCCGTATTTTAAAGCGGCTATCTCTAATCCTGTATCCAGAACAAAGCTAGTTAATGAGCTTACTAGTTTCGCAGACAGGGAAAAGCTAGATGGAATTGATATCGATTTTGAGCATCCCCATTCAACTGCTGATGCTCAAAATTTAGCCGCTTTCGCCAAGGAATTAAGCGAAAAGCTTCACCCGAAAAAGAAGGAATTATCGATTGCCGTATATGCAAAAATTCATGCAATCACCTTGAAGGAAACAGGGTTTGTCAAATATGAGCCGACCATGTTCCAGTATGTTGACCATGTTAATATCATGGCCTATGACGGTCAATGGGATGATGGCTATCATGCTGAGAATTTGTCTCCCTACCCATATGCTGAAAAGATTGTCGAGTATTGGGCAAACTATTTCGATCAGCAAAAATTATCAAAAGAAAAACTGGTTTTAGGCGTTCCCTTATATGCCCAGCCTGTAGATCCAAAAATCAAGCAGGTTTCCTATTCAGCCATCGTTAATCAAAACCCAGCTAATGCTGCCAATGACACAGTAAAAATGAATGGCACCACCTATTATTACAACGGCGATGTCACGATGAAAAAGAAAACTAAACTCGCCCTTGATCATGGTTTTGGCGGAATGATGCTTTGGGAAGCAGGCCTTGATTCCCAAGGCCCGAAAAGTTTAACTGGGACGATTTATACTGCAATTAAGGATTCAAGCAAGGAACCTGTCAAATATTACACAGTGAAGAAAAATTAAAGGCTGTCTCCTCTTAAATGAGGGCAGCCTTTTTTACTATTCCATGACATCTGATTGGTTATATAAATGTTTCTCTAATTCCATTCGAATATTTTCAGGAATTGGCTCTGATTTTTGCTTTTGGACATTAAAGTTTACATAAAAGGCAGTTCCTTTTGCACATACCCGTTTATTTTGATGAATTTCTTCATAAAGCTCTAAACTCGAATTTCCAATTTTCTGCACCCAAGTTTTAACCTCCACATTTTCACCAAAATAAATCTGGCTAACATATTCAACATTCATTTTAAGAATAATCATTCTCCAATTTTCAAATGAATGATCAGGAGTAAATAATTTAAAAAGTTGATTACGGCCTGCTTCGAACCAAACTGGTAGCAATAAGCAGTTTAATGACACATATTAATCATAAATTTTGGTATTTGTCGAATAATTTCCCGAAGTTTTTGAAGGATTTTGTCGCATTTTACAGAAATGAGTAATAGAGTTGCAAAAAAGGAGGAAAAGAGATGAAGAAAGTTCTACCATTACTATTTGGAGGCTTAATCGCTTTAACATTGTTTGTATCCACTGGGAATACAGCAAAAGCAGCAGAAATATTTTCGATACAATCTTTAATAACAGATGAACCTTGCCATTGTGAAGATGTTATACCAATCCTTGGAGCTGAAAGAAATAAAATCGTCTCTGATATTTTGAAAAGTGAAGGATATAAGAATGTTAAAAATAATTTTAAAAAACAGGGATATAAATTCGATGGTGTAAATGCAATAGAAGTATTTTATAATTACTATTACAAAGTAAAGATTGTAGGAATTCCTGTTACTAATGAAGAGGGTAAAACAGAAATGGCTGTTTTTATTGATGGTGTTTTTCAAGGTGTTAATCCATTATAGATTTAAATAAGTAAAATCCTTCCACACTCTAAAAGCTGGGAAGGATTTTTATTTTAATTTAAACTGCTTCGAAATACCAGATACCATTACTTAAGTACTTTTTACACTGATCACTTTGATGAAGATATTCCAAATGAGCCAAAGTCTCTCCAATGGCAAAACGGGTTTCATGGGTGGTTAAATTTTTAAAGAGCTTTTGGCATACTTCATAGATGGTCGATGGATTTTGGATAAATTCAAATGTTGCATCGAGCCGCTCATGGTGATGGGCAATTAATTCCTCAATCCTCTTATTGGCATTCCGGAAGGGATTACCATGTGAAGGGATGACATAATCGACGTCAAGCATTTCAATTTTTTTCAAAGATTGAAAGAAAGCTTCTAATGGGTTCTCAATCCCACGGAACCAGTAGGAAATATTCGGTGAAATCTTTGGTAAAATGTGATCGGTTGAGAAAAGGATGCTGTTCTCCTTGTTGTACAAGCTAATTAATCCATCAGAATGACCAGGAGTGAAAATCACTTCATATTCATATTTTCCAAAAAGGATCTTCATTCCCTCTTCCAAATAATGAGTTACCTTCGGATAAGGTTTTACCCTTGGAGTAAAGCTTCCTTCATCATTTGTCAGTTCAAATGAAACATTATCTGGCAGACCACTCATATCATAATTCATTTTCACAAATTCAAGAGAACCTGGTTCCCAATACGTTAATCCTGCCTCTTCATCAACCTTCGTCATCCATACGGCAGCATCAGTTAATTGTTGCAACGTCCCAGCATAGCCAAAATGGTCAGGATGATAGTGTGTAATAATTAGATCTTTAATATCATGTTTTTCAATAATTGGCTGCCATATATCCCTCGATACCGCATTATTTAATCCCGCATCAATAATCGTCCATCCCTCAGAACCTTCTCCTAAGAAACAATGAACATGATTTAATCGAAAAGGCAATGGGATCGTTACTTTTGTAACACCTATATCATTCAGCAATAGATGCCTCCCCCTCCACTGGGTTAAGGGAAGCAGCCTCAGCGACCTTCACAAGTTGTTTACCAATGTTTTCACCTCGAAAAAGTCCAAGAAAAGCTTCCACGGTATTTTCAAAGCCTTCTATGACATTTTCTCGGTATTTGATTTTTCCTTCACGTACCCACTTTGCTAACATTGTGTAACCTTCTTTATTATGTTCCGCATAGTCAGAAACAATGAACCCTTTCACCATGGAACTGGTTTTAAGTAGATGTCCAAGAATCCTTGGGCCCATTTCTGGTTTTTCCAAATTGTATTGAGAAATTTGGCCACAAATGACAATCCGTGACTGAAAATTAATCAGCTTCATCACTTCGTCCGTCACCGTTCCACCGACATTATCAAAATATACATCAATACCATTCGGGCATGCTTTTAATAGTTCCTTGTATACGTCTGGTGATGTTTTATAGTTGATCGCTGCATCAAAGCCTAATTCTGATGTTAGAAACTCACATTTCTCCTCAGCTCCTGCAATTCCAACTACACGGCAGCCTTTCAGTTTTGCGATTTGCCCCACTATCGTCCCTACAGCACCTGAAGCTCCAGAGACAACAACAGTTTCCCCTTCCTTTGGCTGTCCAATGTGTAATAATCCAAAATAAGCGGTCAAACCAGGCATTCCAAGAACATGAAGGGCCGTGGAAATCGGTGCGGCATCTGGATTGATTCTTCGGATGTTACTGCCATTGGAAACATTGTATTCCGCCCATTCCAGCCGTCCATCAACAAAACTATTAACCTTAAATTTCGGATTCTTCGATTCAATCACTTGACCCACGATTCCTCCAATGAATGGTTCCCCTACCTCATATGGCTTAGCATAAGATTTTGTATCCGACATTCGGCCGCGCATGTATGGGTCAACAGAAATATAGAGTGACTTAATTAATACTTCTCCATCCACTATTTCTGGTACGCTCGTTTCAATCGTTGTAAAATTACTTCCATCCGGCATTCCAACCGGTCGGTATGCTAATAGGATTTTTTTATTGTTAATCATCATTTTTCAGCCCCCGTATGATTGATTTATACTTTTACTACAACTTTCCCCCACGTTTTCCTCGTTGCAAGTAAATTTAAGGCATCCGGTACATCTTGAAAGTCAAACTCTTTATAAATGAGCGGTTTGATTTTTCCTTTTTCATATAAACTGATTAGTTCCTCATGTTCTTGATACACTTTTTCAGGATATAGTCGATTAAAATAACCCCAGTGGACACCAACAACCGAATAATTTTTTACTAAGACATGATTGGCTGGAATGCTTGGAATGTTACCTCCAGCAAACCCGATTACCAAAATCCTGCCATCGAATGCAATGCATTTTCGGGAACGGTCAAAAACCTCGCCACCAACCGGGTCATAAATCACATCTGCACCTTTACCATCAGTTTCTCTTTTCACCACTTCAACAAAGTCCTCTGTTAAGTAATCAATGACCACGTCAGCACCAAGCTGTCTGCAAATTTCTGTTTTTTCCGAACCGCCCGCAGTTGCTATTACAAATGCGCCTGCTGCCTTTCCTAACTGGATAGCTGCAGAACCAACGCCTCCTGCTCCAGCATGAACAAGTAATACCTCGCCGTTTTGGATATTAGCCCGATTAAATAAGGCGTAATAAGTGGTGTGGTATGTAATAAACATCGAAGCAGCTTCATTCCAGCTCATTGATTCAGGAATGGGATAGACCGAACCCTCTTCAACAGAAACGAATTCCGCTAAACCTCCATGCGGCTTTTGTGGTAATGCTAACACTCGCTGCCCCTCTTTAAACCTGCTGCCTTCCTTAGCTTGAACCACTATTCCGGATACCTCTGATCCAATCGTAAATGGAAGCGGCGGTTTTTCTTGATATTTTCCTTGACATAAAAGAATATCAAAAAAATTAAGCGCAACCGACTTAACCTGGATTAATACTTCGTTTTCTGCACGTTCAGGTTTTTCCGCATTTTCCATCCTTAGAACATCGGAAGGCTCCCCAAGTTCTTTTACTAGCCAGCTTTTCATGATTTTTCCCCCATCGTTTATTAATTGTTGAAAGCATTGTTTACATTTATAAGAATAATAACAATATTCATAAAATTTATCAATTTATTTAGTTTAACGAAAATTTAAATAGACAACAAAAAAAGGCCAGTAAACTGACCTTTTTTCCTTGAACTCGTAATGACTTACCCAAACTGCCAAACACTATGTGATAGATTTCCATAACGGAAGCTTCGATGTAATAAGCTTGCTTTTTTCACATCGTCAGCCGCTCCCATGGCATAAAACAAGGGAATAAAATGTTCATTTCCATAAGGAGGAACACTATATTCTGCATATGGTGCCAAAGAATCATACTTGAATAGTGACTCCACATCCCAAGTTTGCAGGTGATGGGCCAACCAATCTTCGAACTCAAGGGCCCATTGATCAACCTGGCCATTATCAGCCCATTTCAGTGCTCTCAGGTTATGAGATGTTCCTCCGCTAGCAATAATTAAAACGTCATTAGCTCTTAAAGCAGTTAAAGATTTCCCAATTTTATACTGTTCCAGAGGAGTAAGTTTTGGGTTAACGGACATGGCGATGACAGGAATATCAGCATTTGGATAAAGTAAACGAATGACAACCCATGCGCCGTGGTCCAATCCGCGTGAAGCTTCTACTTCAAACGGAATATCGCTTGCTTTGAACAAATTCTTTATTTCCTCTGAAATTTGCTGATCCCCTTTTGCCGGATATTTAATCGTATATAAGGCAGGATCGAATCCCCCGAAATCATAAATGGTGCTATATTCTTTAACTTCACTTACTTTTTGATTCTGGGACTCCCAATGTGCTGAAAATAATACGATGGCTTTTGGACGCGGTAATTCCCGGCCCAGCTGATTTAAGTAATCTGTGTATTCATTGTTCTCAACTGCAAGCAGCGGTGCACCATGAGCGATAAAGAAAGATGGCAGCATTTCTAATTCCTCCCTTTTAGTTTTATTTTTCAAGAATTTCAAACAGCCATTTCATAAAATCCTGCTGATTTTGTAGAGAAACGGAGTGACCTTCCTGATACGTTTTAAAGGTTACATTTGCACCTAATTCTCTAAAATATTCATTATTGGCTACTCCCCATTCAAAAGGAAGAACTTGGTCCATTTCCCCATGAGAAATAAATAGGGATAGGTTATTAACAGGTTTTATTTCATACTCTTCCTTAACAAAACCAGGAATATATCCGCTAAGGGCAACGATGCCTTTGATCCTGTCCCCTAAGGTAAGACCAAGTGTCATGGAAAGAATGGCACCTTGGCTAAAACCTAGTAAGAACAAATTATTTAGGTCTAATGGATATTCTTGGCATGCATAATCAATAAAGCTTGTAAGCATATTTATCCCTTCATCGAACACTTCACGGTGCGGTTTCCCATAACCCTGAATTGTAAAGAAGGCAAAACCAGGAGGCTGCGGCAGATGACCTCTTATACTGAAAATGTAAAATTTTCCTTCTAATTCCTTTACTAATGGCAACATATTTTGTTCATTACTGCCAATTCCATGTAAGAGAAATATGGCTGGATACGTTTTATTCGGATCTATTTGATTTGGTCGACGAAGTTCATAAACCATTGGAGAAATCATTTTTGCAACATCCCTTCGTTATTAAAAAATGTTTTCAAATATGAATCTTTGTTTTTTATAAGATAACAAGAAAGCGAGTGGATTGTCAATTATTTATTTGCTAATATATAAATAAGTTTTTTATTTAGAAACTTTTGAGGTGATTAATTTGGATATTGGTTCAAAAATTCGTGCAATCCGAAATCGAAAGAAAATTACGATTGCCCAAATGTGCGAAGGCACCGGTCTTTCCAAGGGTTTTATAAGCAATGTAGAAAACAATAATACTTCTCCGTCGATTAATACGCTGCAGACAATTGCCAACTTCCTTGGGGTTCCATTACCTTATCTTTTGTTGGAGAAAAAGCAACATATGCACGTTGTCAGAAAAAATGAGCGCACCTACTCATCCTTTAATCAATTAAAGATTGAGCACATTACTTCAAAAGGCGGTTTACGGATGATGAGCGTGGAGTTTCCACCAGGTGCTTCGATGGGGGAAGCCAATTCACATCAAGGGGAAGAGTGTCATTTAGTATTAGAAGGAAAAGTTCTTGCTGAACAAGGGGAGGATTCAATCATCTTAGAAAAGGGAGATTCCTTCAGTTGGAATGCAAGTGTACCGCATTTTGTGAAAAATATTGGAGATCAAAAGGCGGTTGTTTTAATATCTGTCTATTCAGATACAGAACTAAATGACTTGTTTTAAGAGGAACCGTTATGGTTCCTCTCATTCCATTAACAGCATTCATAAATTGTTGATAAAAAAAGCTTCATTTCTGAAATAAGTTTTTTCGGCTCTTCGTACATACTCATATGGCCGGCATTTTTAATAACGGATTGTCTGATAGTGGACTTCCTCACCGAGAATGTTTTTTCAGCTGGAATAATTTGATCGTGCTCACCTGCGATTAATAAAACTGGCAGATTGGTTGCCTCCAATACTTTATTTCGGTCAGGCCTGTCTTTCATCGCAATTAATGTTCCTATGGCACCCTGTGGGGGTGTTGCAAAGCCGATCTTCTTTGCCGTTTCAACATACGTTTCATTTTGATGATCAGCAGAAAAAAGTTTCGGGATTAGGCCCTCGATTAAAGGTTGGATTCCCTCCTGTTTGATTTTTTCGGCATTGGCAGCTCTTCCCTTTTTCGCTTCATCTGAATCAGGAAAGGCTGTAGAATGAACCAAGGAGAATCCTTTCAACCGGTCACTGAATTTTTCAGCAAAGGCTAGTGTAATATAACCGCCTAATGAATGGCCAAACATCGTCACTTTCTGGATCGTTAATTCATCCAGAAGGCCTTTTATACGATTGGCAAAATCATCAATTGTACAAGTATCTCCAAAAGGATCCGATTTACCATGGCCTGGCAAATCCGGAACAATCACGCGATAATTTTTGGAGAGCTCAGGTACAACTTCTTCCCAATATTGTGAACTTCCGCAAAACCCATGCAACAGGACGATTGGTTCTCCTTCACCTTGGTCTGCATAAGCAATCGTTGAATTTTCAAACTCCAGTTTCTTCATCGATTTTCACTCCAAATATTTTTAATGTTTTCAATACTAATCATATAAAAAAGCATTACTTAATGAAAAAGTAATGCTCTGCTTTTAGTTACCCAATCTGTTCCTCATCATGCTCCACACTAAGTAATGCTCTTTTATTTGGAATTAGTGATAAATTTGATTTTTTTAATAAATAATCTAAATGTTCAACTGGCATTGATCCATAGCCTTTGCCATCGCCAAGAGTAAATTGAATCGTGATACCGTTATTTGAGAGGACTGTTAACGATTCAGCAGAATTAAAATAGCTCTGAATACCCTGAGAGATTTGAAATTTTGTTCCTTCTTTAATAGACATTCCGTTTCTCCTTTGATGATTTTTCTCTGATTAGTATTCCATAAATTTCTTTATTCATACATAATTTTTCCAATAAAAAACCAATCAAAAAAAAGAGAGGCAAATTCATTACCTCCTGGAATATCTTATTCTTAATCTTCCTCTTCTTCCTCATCCATCATTTCATCAAAGGCTGCGGATACCTTATCAAACTCCTCATCACTTTCAATGGCGGAAAAATCTCCTTCTTCATCTACTTTCAAAAAGAAGATATCAATATCATCGTCTGTTTCTTGTTTTACATCTTCTGCAAAAGCAACAGCGACAAAATCAGAGCCTTCAATATTCATTACACCAAGTACTTCAACTTCCTGTTCATCGTCATTCTCGTCACTGATGGTAAATATTTCGCCTACTTCGATTTTGCTCATCTCAAATCCACCTCTCCTAATAGTGTAAATCATCCTTCAATCAGTATGTCTAAATTAGGAGAAAATCATTCTCCAATACAAAATCAACATTTTTCTTAAAAAACTTTTATAATGAATCTATAACAATAAAAGGAGAATTCTTTATGAATCGTAAACAAATAGAAGAAAAAATCATCGAGAACTTTAAGGGCGAAGAGAAAATGATGATTCTCGTTTTTACGCAATGGTGTGTGAACCATGATCTGGATCCCGAAGACTTATATCTAAAGGCATATCCGAATCAGGCTTCAAACCCAGCCTTAAAAGAAGCAATCGAGTTAACCGTGCCGAAGGAAGAAGCTGGAGAAGTAGATGACCAAACCTTGCTTGGAGTACTATCGTTGTTTGGAAACGATGATTTGGCATTTGTGGTTACAGAAGAAATAAGAAAGAAGAAATGAATAATTTCATCCATAAAGGTCATATTACAAACAGGACTTGTAGCTCAATGTAGAGCAACTGGCAGTCATGAACATTGGCTGTTATGTGTTTTGCGGGTTCGAATCCCGCCAAGTCCTTTGATAAAAAATGCAGATATCTATAAAGGATGTCTGCTTTTTTATTTATAAAAACTGATAAAGGCTGCCTTTGATGATCAAAGGCAGCCTTTATCAGTTTTTAATTGAAACTTTTTTTCAATTCTTCTAATGTTAAATCCTTAGTTTTTTCAACTGGTTTATTGGACGTTGGGATGTATGGATTGATGGACATGAAATTCTTTTCGATATAGTTGAAGTCAATAATGTCAACGACTCCATCTTTATTAAGATCTTCTTTCAATCTATCCCCTGTAACTCCAGCATTGTTTGCAACCAGCTTTGCGTCATAAATATCGATTACATTATCTCCGTTGACATCTCCAGCAGCAGCAGTATCCGTATAGACATTATAGAAAATACCTTGGACTATTCCATCGATCGTCCTGCTTAAAGTTATTTTTTTGCTGTATTGGAAATGCCCAGGAATATCGACAATTAATGTATATTCATCCTTCGTGGCAGGAATATCCGTTATTGTCATATAACCATTTTCTGAAATATCAGCAGGGTACTTTTTACCGTTTTTATCAACTAGATAAG
This sequence comes from Neobacillus sp. DZ-9, assembly GCF_059587065.1. Taxonomy (NCBI): domain Bacteria; kingdom Bacillati; phylum Bacillota; class Bacilli; order Caryophanales; family Bacillaceae; genus Neobacillus; species Neobacillus sp. DZ-9. The sequence continues at coordinate 267,173 of NZ_JCAIOL010000005.1, read as the reverse complement.
CCTTTGTTCCAATCTTTGAATAATCTAAATCATAATTATCGAAATTAACTGCTTCACCATGATAGTAACCTTCGAACCACGAGTGCTGAGAAATGAATTTAAACTTTTCTGCAAATGTTGGTAAAGAAGACTTACTACCAGTGCTTGTTTGATAAGAAGATTCTTGATAATAGAATCCACTTTCTACCATGTAATTATGGTCATCGACTACTTTTAATGTGATATCAAATAAATCAATATCATCATTAATTGAAACTGGTAATTTTGTCTTTTTGTCTGAAATATCTACAGCAAATGCTGAAAGATTAGACCAGGTGCTTTTTGTAATTTGTGGCTTTGCGACATTAATTGTCCAATTATTTTTCTTTGCAAGATCCACTAGCTGTTTTGATGGCTTAACGTCTACAACTTTATAGAAATTAGGCACATCGATTGTTACAGAAGCACTTGTTAAATCTTTCGCGTTATGAACGGTAAATGTATTTACAAACTCCGATCCAAGACTTACACCTTTTGTATTTGGTTTAATTGTAGAATATTGATCTCCTTTATCAATAAAGGTGAATTCTGGGAAAATCGGATTTCCTGCAGTAGCGTAATCATAAGTATAGATAGCTACATTTGTTGGGTAGTTTGCATATTCTTCTGGAAGGACACCAAATTTAAATTCACCATTTGCATTTGGGAAAAATTCAGCTGTTGGCCAATAAGAATCTTGATATGCGTACGCGGTATTGGCCTCTTGAGTGATGTCATGTCCTCTACTTTTTAAATAGTCAATCGTATCATCATACAATTTTCCATGTACCCAATATGCTGTATAGTCTTGTCCGTCATAATTTTCAGTTGTTAAATCTGAACGTGAAAGTTCTTGGATTCCTGTTTTCTTATCAAATTCCAGTGTCGGAGCTGTATTATCGATCACCATGTCATTATCGATTTTATATGTTTTACCATCCACTCCGGTACCAATATAAGAAACAATGTATTTACCTTCTTTAAGCGGTTCATATTCCTGTGCTAAAGGTTTATTCGGATCACCTGTAAAATATTTTACTTCACCTGAAAATCCGAAAAATATTAAGTAATCCGTATCAACTGACGCATTTTCTAAATTAAATGTGCCATAAAACCCAATTGGTTTTCCATCTAGATCGCTAACCACTACATCAATCGTTTTCATAAGACTATTTAACTTGAATTCGACTGGTGTAAACGGCTCGATGTATGGATGAAAGTTACTAAGGTCATTCGTTATGGCATATTTATAAAATTTAAGTTTTTCGAATCCAGGTTTAGCATAACGAACATGGAAAGGAATTTGATATTCTGTAGTTTTCGACTCATTTTCAATATAAATATATCCCTCATATATACCAAATTCTGCATCTGCTGGAATCGTTATTTCTGCATTAATAGCCCTACTTTCATTCCCACCCACTTCGATTGAAGACGGTAATTGAAGCGTCACACCGCTCTTGCTTGCATCCCTTGAAACACCATCGATTGTTAAAAATTCTACTCTTGAATGATATGTTTCTAGTTCACTACTTAAATTCTTAATAGAAATCGAGGTTGTTCTATTTTGAGTCTCATTTGATTGTGCAATACTACCAAAAGGTATAGATCCTGAAATGTCATCGATTTCTATTTTAAATCCATCTTCATCTAAGGAAGTCGTCTTATTTTGTACTTCAAATAACGTTGAATTGTGAACTGCCTCATAAGCATCTACACGTCCTGCTCCAACTTCATTTACATTGTACGTACGACCTTTTAAAGGATCGGCCGTATTCATAAGCGCAGCTTTTACATCTGCAACTGTATAATCTGGATGTGATTGTAATAATAAGGCTGCAACTCCAGCAACATGTGGTGTTGCCATGGATGTTCCACTTAAACTCGCATAACCACTCGAATAATCGACACCATCTTCCGGACTATTAATATATTCTGGAACAGTAGAGAATGTAGAAACTCCAGGTGCTACTACATCTGGTTTAATATCAAAGTTATTACTAACTGGACCACGCGAGCTAAAATCAGCTAACACATCACCTGTAGTCATATTTGACTGTAAGTCTGTTAATTTAAGTTTAGCTGTAGGATCTGCTTTTAATTTTTCTGAAAGTTTTACTCCATCGGACTGTGACATTTTAAAGGTTGGGACATAGCCATGATTTTCACCCAAGAAATATGGAATTTCTCCCTCCTCATTATTGTAAATCAATACAGCTACAGCACCTTTATCATGAGCTCGTCGGATTTTTTCATCAAATGATATTGTGCCACGAGAAATTAATGCCACTTTCCCATTAATGTCTTTGTCAATATAATCCTCTTCTGTACCAATTCCTACTTCAACAACATCATACTCTTTATCCATTAACTTTAGATAATCTTTACCAAGGCTATGCCCCATTAATGTATTTTGAACTGTAATATCTTCTAAACTTGTTTTAACGGTTGGAATATCAGTCGGCACATCACTAGCACCCACAGTGATTGCTAGTGGAGAGGCACCTGGTGAACCTAACGTACCAGGAGTTGGCCCTGCATTTCCTCCGGCTATAACAGGTATGACCCCTTTTAATGCTGCATTGTTGATTGCTACAGATGTAGCGTCTAAGGAATTATTATTACCATTACCTAATGATAGATTAATAACATCCATTCCATCTTCTACAGCTCTTTCTATACCGGCGATAATGGATGAATCATATCCTGATCCATATTCACCTAATACTCGATATGCATACAAGTCAACATTCGGAGCGACACCTGTCATTGCATATTCAACATCATTTTTAGGGTTAGCTGCAATTGTTCCAGCAACATGAGTACCGTGTTCTGTATAGTATGAACTACCATCTATCGTTTCAGGTTGACCAGATGCAAGCCATTGCGCTCTAGTTGTTTCCATTGGATCAGAGTCATTATCGACAAAATCATATCCGCCTTTATAAACATCTTTTAAATCAGGGTGATTATAGTCAATCCCTGTATCAAGTACCCCAACTTTTATTCCTTGTCCTTTTAAGCCCTCATTATGTAAACGATCAACTCCTATATGAGGAAGTGCTGGTGGAATTACTTTTCCAGTTGTTGGTTCTTGGGTAGTAGTCGATTCATTTATCGGTAAACTAACGACATTGTCTTTCCAAATCCTTTTAACTACACCCGTCTGAAGCAAGGTATTAATTTCGCTTGTAGGAATCGTCATAGCCATTCCATTAAATACATTCTGGTAAGTTTGTTTAATTTGATATTTAATTGAATTTTCTTTTTTATTTTGGTTTAACTCCTCCTTCTTCTTAAAAATTTCAGTTAATCGTTGTTTAAAATATTCTTGTTCCCCTTTTATCTTTTCTGCTTTATTTTTAGATGTACCTTTTGATTTTGATTGCTTGGCATTTTCGACCGGAGCTGTTTTGAACTCAACAATGACATGTGCTGTTTTATCCTTTAATGACAATAAACTTGGATCAATAATAAAGCCTTCTTGTGGAGTTAATCGCTTAATAGACTGTTTTTGTTCTTCCGTAAGTCCTTTTAAGATCGATTCAGCAGAATTGGAAATAGCATACGTTTTGTGCTGGGGCATTAAATAAGATGTAAGTAAACTAGATGCTAATACACCTGTTACCATAACATTTAGAAATCGTTTCTTTCGAATTTTCATTAATTGACGCTCCTTCTACTAATTTAATTTCAGCGGCAAATTATAAACCTATAATTTTCTAAAAATAATAAATCTAGCAGTTTTCCTTAATAAAATGGTTACATATTCCTAAGATCATCGCTTTCCTCCCTAAAGAAAGATAGTGTAAAATAAGAGTAAGAATAATTAGACAACTCTATTAATTCATATTGTACTTGATTTTTGTTCTCGGCAAATTGGGGGAATTTTTCATCAAGTCGTTCTAATATCACTGCATAATTTGTCATAACTCCTGTAAAACACTGTCAAATTTTGAAGAATTGAACGTTTTTTTGTAAAATCTTAAACTGTTAGATTACTTTTAATTGACATCTTTTGAACTATATAAAAAAAATCATCTTTGTACTTGGGGGAATCTTGTTTTTCCTAATTCTCGAACACATCAAGATAAAATTTTTATAGAAGGAGAAATTCATTATGTATGAGGGGAAAATCATTAGGTTTTACCGCGAAAAATACCAAATTACTCAAGAGCAATTAGGATACGGGATTTGTTCTGGAACACATATTAGTAAAATTGAGCGTTTACATACTGAATATGCACCTGAAATTATCACTCTTTTATCCGAGCGTCTAGGATTAAATATCGAAAATGAAATAACAAAACTTAAAAATATAAAAAAGCGCTTACATCATTGGCATGATGTTATTATCATGCAATTATTTGAAGAAATGAATCTTATTAATCAAGAACTTGAGCAAGAAGAATTAATTCAAATCTCTGATTATATCAATTTTTACAAATTACTTCGGATAAGGTATTTACTAATGCATAATCTGACCGATGAAGCATTTAACATCATCGAGGAAATCCAAAAGAACAAACATAAATTATCATCCTATGAAGCAAATCTGTTCAAACACGTTTTAGGAATTTACTATTTAGCGAAGCATGAAAATATCAAAGCAATTCAAGCATTAAAGTCAATAAATGACACAGATTACAATAACAAGGAATATACCTATCATTTAGCAATCGCGTACCATTCGATTGAATCACCTGTTATGGCTTATTTTTTCGCAGATAAGTCGCGTCAATATTTTAAAGAAATTAATAACTATCTTAGAGTGATTGATGCAGAAATGCTTATGGTGATTCAAGTAAAAGATGATGGAGATTTTAAAGAGACTATTCAGAGGTTTGAAAGCTTAATCAAAAGCTGTGACCTTTGTCATTCACCTGCTCGAAAAGCAAAGGTAATACACAACTTAGCTTTTGAACACTTTAGAAGAAAAAATTATGAACCAGCTAATAAATACTATAAAGAGTCAATGAGTCTCAAAGATAGTGATTCAAGCCCATACTTACTTTCTCTAGAAGGGTATATAAACAGTGCATATTATGGGGAGTTACTTCCAAAGGATGAATTATTACAACTGGCAAATGAAGGACTTGAAACAGCTCTAAATAAAAATGACCAATTATTTATAAACTTATTTACCTTACTAAGTTATTTAATTCAAGATAAAGAACGGGAATACCATCAATACTTGTCCGAACATTCATTACCGTTGTTTGAAAAATTTGGGTTTGTCTATTTAATTAAACGTTCAAAAAAAGAATTGTTTAATTATTATTTTAAAAAGAAACAAAATGGTAAAGCCTTAAAAATGGCCCATGTATTGATTAATCATTAAATAGAAGAGGCATGCCACATTTAGTGACATGCCTTTTTTAATAAAATAATTGTAACTAGGTATCCAAGCGGGAAGTATAAGAATCCTTTCCGCTATTTCTTGTAAATAAAAATTATACAAGTACTTCCCCAATTTCCTCTGATCGAGCTGAAAGCCACCTATCCCAAACTTCAGCGAATACCCCGGTCAATGCAAGCGAAACATGTCCACCTTCATAAACCTCATAAGATTTATCTTTACTTGAAACAAGGTCCATCAGCGGAAGACTTTGCTTGTCTACAATAATTGTGTCACGTGAGCAAGAGAAGACAAAAAGCGGGCAGTTTATATTCTTTAAATCCACCTTCCTGCCCCCAATCACCAATTTTCCTTTTAAGAGTTTATTCTCTTGATAGAGATCGTTGAACATCTGTTTGAATGCAGCACCTGCAAACGAAACAGAGTCCTTCGTCCACTTATCCATTCGGCGCCACTTTTCTACATATTTCTCATCATGTGCACGGGTAACCAGATTAATTTTAGAACTTGCAGAACCCGGAGATACCATCCTAAATATCAAATACATAATTTCTGATGGAATGGTCCCATGTGCATCGGCAAAACGGTCAAGACTTAGCTGCCCCTTTTGTAGTGCTTCCAGCAATTTATCAGGAAAGATGCCGATACTAAAATCGATTGGAACGGCTGCAAGGGATAAATTCTTAATTGGCAGTTCGGTGATTGAAGCAAGAATGGCAGCAATGGTTCCACCCAGGCAATAACCGGCAAGGGAAATTTCCTTTGCACCTGAATGTCTTAAAGCTCGTTTAAGGGCGTTCTCCAAATAATCAATGATATAATGATCTAGTGTGATATCAGCATCTTCAAGCCCAGGGGACCCCCAGTCCAATAGGTAGACATCATAGCCGCGCTCGGTAAGTCCGCCTACAACACTGCTTCCTTCACCGATATCAAGAATGTACGCCTTATTTAACAAAGAGTAGACTAGAAATACTGGGATGGCATGTCTTTTTTTCTTTGCAGGATGAAACCATAAGGTTGCTTTATTTTTCTTCCAGACAGTCTGTCTTGGTGTAGGTACAATCTCTGGCTTTGGCTCGGTCATAATTTTATAAAGCTGTTTCCACCGTTTCGTTTCTTTTTCTAAGTTAAAGTTTGGAAAAAGGTTTGTTCCAAATGCTTTCATTATTATCACTGCTCTCCTCGATGTTATTTAATTTTATTACCGGTGAGCACCAGTTCTTTATCCTGCTTCTTTTCCGGTTCTTTTTTCTGCTTTTCCCGTCGTATTTCGATGAGACCTCTCTCTATTTCTTTCCGCAATTCCTGAAGGTCAGCATTCATTTTTTGCGTTTCCGCCACCTCTTTGGACATCTTTTGGAATTCATTCTTCATTTGCATGACAATTGTTAATATCTCTTCGAACATTCCTACATTTTCTTTCGTAATGGAGCTTACACTGTCTTGTAATTTCCAAATTTGTTCTTCTAAAATATCAATTTTTTCTTCTGTCTGAATAGATTGCTTCGCGGCATTCGCGACATCTTTCTTTGTCGGGATATTCATTAGTGAAGCAAAAAGCTCTTGGTTCTTTCTAAGTCGCTCTAGGTAAGATGAATAGGTGTTGATGCCGAAACCTGCTGTACGAACAAATTCTTCGTTGTTTGCTAGGTTATATAATAGGCCATTTACTTGTTTGTCCCACATTTCACTCAATTGGTTGAAACCCAAAAATGGATCAAAGGTTTTTTCATTTGACATACTGATGCTCTCCTTAAATTAAGACTTTGTAGGTTCTTTTTCCATATATTTATTTAGCGGGAAAATAAGGTCTTTGAATGGTGTTGTAAACAGATTGACAAACCCTTTTTGAAATTCATAAATCGGATTTCCAGCTTGTTTAACAGCTTGGATATATTGCAATCTTCCTTTTTTCCTAAGATCCATATATTGATCAATCATTTCTAGGTATTTCTCAATCGGCTGGAAATTTGCAATCGTTTGACTAGGAGTACTTAAGGGAGTCAATACACTCTTTTGAATCTGATCCATTTGCGCATTCATTTCCTCATAAGACTGAATCGGAAAGAAATGCTGCAAGGTGGTGGTTGACATTAAAAATTGTTCTCTTGCAGTCTTTTCCCATTCAGTAAATTCCTTTGTAAGTTGCTCTGCTATTGCTTTTAAATTCCCCTGATTCCTTTGTACACTTTCAGAGCATCGTCTCACCTCTTTTAAGAAGACTTCGTCGCGATGATCAGAACTTTTTGCCCATTCATCTAATTCATCAAATGCATATCTCCAGAGCATGTCTAAGCTAGAAAGCGATGCTTCTTTTTCGCCATCGACAGTGATTACTTCGTCCTGTTTTTCTACTTTCAATGATTCTTTTAAATTATCTTTTTTTGCAGCCATTTTATTCCCATCCTTTTAAAAATTTGTTAAAGATTTTGGTTTAGTTTGAAGTCTAGGTTATTAATAAGTCCAGTCAAATAATCTCAAATCTATGTTGCCACTAGAGGTTCACTGTTCTTTTTTCATTCTTTGTTGCGCTTCGTTGTTTTGGCTTTCCGAAAAGGAACATGAACATAGCTGTAACCAACATAGCAACAGAAATTCCATATATGGATGAGCTAAAACCCGCTGCTGGATTTGCACCTGAAGCTTGAATGAGCTTTCCAAAAATAATGGGAGCAAAAATACCTGATGATGTCATGATTCCATAATAAGTTCCTGTCATAAGACCTCGCCGCTCAGGGAGTAAACTAATGATTACTGAAGGATTAAGGTTTCCAGCTGTAGTCACTAAGGTATACACTATGGAGAGGATGATGATGATCGAACCCTTTCCAGTAGCAAGGGGATATAACGCATATATAATGCCTGCTAGAATCAGGCTACTGGCAGAAAAAAGAATTCTCGACTTCCATAAATTTAGAGTTTTTTTGTATATTCGATCTGAAAAAATTGCAAGTACTAATGCAAATATCGCGCCAATTAATCCAGAAATGGCAATAATATTTCCAGCTTGTTGTTCAGTGAACCCCTTAACTTTCATTAGATAGGCGGGATTAAAGGTAAGTCCAAAGACAATATAAGAAAAGCCGATACATGCAGCTAAGGATGTAAAAATAAAAATAGGAGATCGTAACGCTTTCCACTTGTCTTTCCCATTTGTCTCTAGTTTGTTTTCCTGTTTGCTTTCCTCTTCTTTAAACGAAACATCTGTTTTCAATCTTCCGAGCCAAAGCCAGCCAATTAACCAGACAAAGCTAATAATGCCAGAAATAAAAAATGTTTGTTTCCAACCAAAATTTGACATTAGAAAAACCACTATTGGAGCTGAAACCGCAATGCCCACAACATTGCCAAAATTTAAGATGGATATGGCTAATCCACGTGATTCCGGTTTAAACCATTTACTAATATGACTGGTTGCGGTTGCTTGAAAAGGACCTTCTCCTATACCTAGTAATACCCTGCTAAATAAAAGTAATGGAAGGCCAGAAACAATTATCACCATTGATTGCGCAATGGTCCAAATAATCGCCATAACTATCAATAATTTTTCTGTTCCATAACGATCAGATAAAGAAGCCCCTAATATTCCAGCTAATGGGAATAACCAAAAAAAACTGCTTCCTACCATTCCAAATTGAGAGAAAGATAGATTCAAATCCTTCATAATATGAATTCCGGCTAACCCTGTAATGGATTTATCGGAAAAATTAACAATAGACAAAATAAAAAGTGCAAGTAAAATAACCCATTTGGTCCAACCTTTCATTCGTACTCCTGCCTCTCAACAAATATTTCTTAATTTTTAATGGCATTAACTTTTTATACCCAAGGAGGAAAACACCTGCATTGTTCACCTTTATAGCGGATAAATTTAAGCAGGTGCTATTTGTTAATTAAGGTGTTACGATATTGGTTAATCTGTCAAACTCGTCTAATAGCAATAAAAAGTCATTCAATTTTGTTTGATCACCAGAAATGTTTAATTTACCTGCTGCTGCTGCTTGTTCTGGTGAAAGCAAGCCGAGTCCAACCCCAAAGAATGTTAATCGTTCCAGGGTTAAGGAAACATCCGGATTAGCGTCTAATTTTCCAGCCTTATAAATCAGAACGGAGTTTTCTAAATAAATAGCAAAGTTTTGGTTAATATCGGATAGAACTACATTCAACGTTATTTTTTTACCTTCTGCCCTTAGTCCGTTTAGTTTAACGGCGATCAGCTTTAAGAAATCCTCGATTGGCATATGGTTGATAATTCCGGAAACATCTAATGGGGCAAGATCTTTCTTGATTCCATTCCTGAGTTCGGAAGCACCAACAAGGTAAATATTACGCCAATTGGCTGATTCGGCTTGGTAACCCAATTGTTCGTAGGCATCTGCCAATAAATTTTTGGCTTCCGAATTTTCTGGGTCAGCCATTACGACATTTTTTAATACTTGAGCTACCCAGCGGTATTCCCCATTTTCAAAATCGGCTTTTGCTTTTTCCAAAATGGCTGACGCCCCGCCCATGTATTCTACATATTTCAGACCCGTTTCCACCTGTGGTAATGGATCTAAATCGGAAGGATTTGCACTATAATAGCCCAAATAATAATTGTATATCCCCTTTGAATTATGCTTCAACGTACCGTAATATCCTCGATTTCCCCAATACGTATCTAATGATTTGGGAAGTTTGATTGTTTCCGCTATTTCCTCCATCGTATATCCGTTATTAGCTAAACGTACGGTCTGGTCGTGCATATATTTATATAAATCGCGCTGCAATTTCAAATGTCCTAAAGCACGTCCTTTGCCCCAAACAGGCCATGCATGAATCATAAGCAAGGCATCAATCTCTTCGTTTTCAAATAAATCGATGGTTTTATCGAGTGAATTGGCCCAATGCAGGGCATCCCGAGTTTTTGCCCCTCTTACCGTATAAATTTGATGCATCAATTGATTGGCGTTCTCTGAGACAAATAATGCTTTATAATCTCGTATATAAAAATGCATTTCAGCTGGTGCTTCAGTGTTCGGGGTCAACAAGAATTGAAAGGTTACCCCGTCGATTTCCATCGTTTGGGTTTCATTTTCAATTTCAATCGTTGGCAGTGCAAAACTCATGGTTCCAGAGCTCATCGTATTACCTATACCAATTGATACCGAACCCTCCCTGCCATCTGGAATATTTTTTCCGAACTGATACTCGGCACGGCGCGCCATAATGGTACCCAAAAGCACATTTTCACTTAATGCTTCCTTTGTAAAATGCTGTGGGGCTATAATTGGAATATCTGGGTTTTCCGCATATTTTTGAACTGCTTGAATACCGCCGAAATGGTCAACATGACTTTGACTAATAATGATCGCTGAAACTGGCTTTCTTGGACGATGTTTATAATATAATTCCATTGCGGCTTCTGCAGATTCAGTACTTCCTAATGCATCACAGACAATGACTCCTTGTTTACCTTCAAAAAAGAAAGTGGTGGCCATGGATTGCCCACGCACTTGATAAATACCTTCTACAACTTCAAATAAACCAGATATTGCTTGTAATTGGGCATTTCTCCAAAGGCTTGGGTTCACTGTCTCTGGAGCAGTATCGTGAAGAAAATCTAACTTATCGATGTCCCAAACGACTTCCCCAGAAGGACCTTTTAGGATGGTAGATTCCAAAGGTGCAATAAAACCGCGGTTCGCATCCTCAAAATCCTGTAGATCGTCGAAATTTAGTGATTCATATACTGCTAAATTTACTTTTTTTGTAAAAGAAGTGGCGGACTTAGATTGATTTAATATTTTACTAATCATATAAACCTCCGAGGATTGTGTTTTTTTAAAATGCTACAAAAAAGGAAAACACTTTTGACTTCCTGGCAATAAGGTCCGGTCTGGAGACCATACATAAACAGGAGGTTTCAAGTGTTTTCCGTGTGACAAGATTGCCTATGGTCGTGTTAAGCCTCTATTGCTTTTAGCTCAAACACTTCGTTTATCACTTTGGTGATAATTGGCGCTGGTATCTTGAAGAAAACTCCTGCAGGGTCATGATGTACAGCCGGCACCAATAGGTGAAGCTTGTCTTCGTTACATTCAAAGTCAGCAAAAGAATCAGGTAAATTTACCGCTTTACGTAAATCTCTTATATATTCGATAACTTCCTCTAAACATTTTTCCGGTTGTTCTGATGGATTCTCGATACCTAGAGCTTGGGCAAATCCAGTGATTCGCGGCAAATAGTAGGCAGGCAAAGATTCCATAACATTTGGCAACAGTACAGCATTAGCCAGTCCGTGCGGGATATTGAATTTTGCCCCGATTGCATGCGCCATATTGTGAACTGGAACGGCATTCAGACATAAGCAGAAAGCAGAAATGGCCATCGAACTTGCCATCAGCATATTCGCTCTTGCTGAAAGCTCGTCACCTTTGTGCACCGCAGTCTTTAAATTATCAACAATCATACGAATCGATTGCAGGGCATAGGCATCTGTCATCGGATTCGCCTTCGGTGAAAAATAAGCTTCCACTGCATGCGTTAAGGCATCAAATCCTGTAAAGGCAGTTATTTTAGGCGGAAGGCCTACTGTTAAATCCGGGTCTAAAATCGCCATGTCCGCATTGATAAACGGATGAATCAGGTTTGATTTAATTCCAAGATTTTCATTAAGGATAACTGCTACTGGTGATACCTCCGCACCTGTTCCCGCTGTTGTCGCAATGGCTACATGCGGAATCGGAATATAATTGGCAGCTGGCCACCATTCCATCACATTTCCTGTAAGAAGAGATTCACGAATATCATCTAGGCCTTTATGGAGCATCCACTTGATACCTTTTACTGTATCTAAGACGCTGCCGCCGCCAAGAGCGATCAAGGCATCACCGTTGCACTCTTTAAAGAAACGGGCCCCCCGATTAATAATTCCGCCCTTTGCATCCTGTTCGATTTCATCAAACACCCCGACAAGCTCTGGTGTACCAGGCATGATTTCAAACAATTCTTTAATTTTCTTTGTAATTCCGGCTTGAGTTAACCCTTTATCTGTGAAGAGTACTGCCCTTTTACCTCCAAGCCCTTTAATCATCTCAGGAAGCAATGTCCTAGATCCCGCCCCGCTATTTACAACCGTTCGTACAGAAAATTGAAAAAATGATGTCGACATTAAATCACCTGCTTTTTAGATTTGTATTGATAAAATTATCACAATAATATTTGATACCATGGTCTTTGGCTTACTTCAGGCACGAGTGAGCAGTGGACATGCTTGAGTTGAGAATATTCGTCCAATGCATGGCGTCCTAATTCCCGGCCAAAACCACTTTGCTTGTATCCGCCAAATGGCGCATCACTTCGGAGCATATGCCAATCATTGATCCATATCGTTCCTGCCTTTAATTCACGGGCAATTTGCATGGCTTTATTTACATCCTTGGACCAAACGCCGCCTGCTAGTCCATAAATAGTATCGTTCGCAATTTCGATTGCCTCCTCAACAGTGGAGTAACGGATGACTGAGAGCACAGGACCGAAGATTTCTTCTCTAGCAATCTTCATGTCATTATGAACATCTGCAAAAATGGTAGGCTCAATATAATAGCCATTTTCAAATCCTTCCACAATTGCACGCTTTCCTCCGCAAACCAATCTCGCCCCTTCTTGAATTCCAGATTCTATATAAGAGAGTACGGTATCCAATTGTTGCTGAGATACCATCGGTCCCATTCCCGTTGCAATATCTAATGGATTTCCAATTTTAATTGTGCTTGCAAGTCCAGCTAATTGTTCAATGACTTGTTCATAAATGGAATCATGTACTAATACACGCGTACCGGATTCACAAACTTGCCCAGAGTGTGTCAAGAATCCGAATAAAATGCCAGGAATGGTAATGCTCATGTCAGCATCAGGTAATACGATTGCCGGTGATTTCCCACCTAACTCAAGCGTGACGCGTTTCACCGTTTTAGATGCCTGCTCCATAATGCGGCTCCCTACTTCTGTAGAACCGGTAAAAGCCACTTTGTCTACACTTGGATGCGTGACAAGCGCTTCTCCAATGCTGGCACCAGGGCCAGATACAACATTGAATACACCTGCCGGGACTCCTGCTTCAGCTGCCAATTCCGCTAATTTCAAGGTAGATAGCGGTGTATTGGATGCTGGTTTGACTACGATTGAGTTACCCATAGCCAACGCAGGAGCAATTTTCCACATAGCTAAAATCATTGGAAAGTTCCAAGCAGTCACAGCTGCTACAACCCCAAGCGGCTCACGCCAGACTTGGTTATTGCTTGGTCCAGGAAATGGTACAGTAGGAAGAGACTCAACATACGGATACTCTACAGTAAACTTTGCTGTTTGCTGTAAAAGATCTACAATGGATAGGATGTCTAAGTTTGAAATCCGTCGAACTGTCGCTCCCGAACTAATAGACTCTAAGTAACCCAGTTCTTCAGCATGTTCAATGATCTTGTTTCCAAATTGGACAAGTACGTGAGCACGTTCTTGTGGAGATTTTTTAGCCCATACTCCCGAATCAAAGGACTGTCGAGCAGATGAAACGGCCGCCTCCACATCTTCTTTCCCAGCTTTCGCTACCTTAGCCACGACTTCACCAGTTGCAGGGTTGATTACATCAAACGTTTCTCCGCTTATCGCTGGCTTCCACTCCCCATTTAAAAAGAGTGGAAATTCCAATGTTTGCACTGCTGCTTTCATAGCAATTCCTCCTTATTCTTTAAAAACCAATCATTATTTTTTAAAAAATGTTCCTTATCAAACTAATAAACTTCCACTTGTTCAACACGCAAAGCTCTTCTCAAAATCTTTCCAGTGCTGTTCTTAGGTAATTCCAACATAAATTCCACTTGTTTTGGCAGCTTGTACTTTGCAAGCTTGTCTTGGCAGAAATACAGGATGTCATCCATCGTGATACCATCATCATTAATAACCACAAATGCCTTCACGATCTCTCCGTATTCTTTATCCGGAACTCCGATCACGGCTGTTTCCACTATGGCCGGGTGTTGGTATAATACCTCTTCGACTTCTCTCGGATAAACATTGTATCCGCCAACGAGAATCATATCTTTCTTACGGTCAACGATATAAATGTATCCATCTTCATCCATACGGGCCAAATCACCCGTATAAAACCAACCGTCTTTCAAAGCAGCAGATGTGGCTTCCGGCATTCCTAAATAGCCGATCATTACATTGGGACCTTTTACAATTAATTCGCCGATTTCGCCTCTTGGAACTTCCATTCCATTCGGATCTACCACTTTATTTATTACTTCTGGTATATCTACACCTACTGAGCCTGGTTTACGAATTCCTCGTAACGGATTGAAGGCTGTTACAGGGGCTGTTTCAGAAAGGCCATAGCCCTCTAAAATGTGAACCTTAAACTTCTCTTCGAATCTATGTATTAATTCAACTGGAATCGAAGCCCCGCCTGAAAAACAAACACGTATCGATGAAAAGTCTTCTGCAGTCGATCCTGGCACTTGAAACAAAAAGCTAAACATGGTCGGAACCCCGGCAAAAATCGTTGCATTCTCTCTTCTTATCGTGTTGATCACTTCGCTTGGACTAAATTTCGGAACAATGACAATGGCTGCCCCGCAAGCAATCGGAATGTTGATACAAGTCGCCATACAAAACACATGGAACATCGGAAGAACCGCAATGATACGATCTTCTTCAGTAAATTCGGTAAGCTGGGACATCGAAGCTGAATTGGATGCCATATTCCGATGGGATAGCATCGCACCTTTCGGCTTACCTGTCGTGCCGGAAGTATAAAGAATGACCGCCAAGTCATCCTCTTCGATGGAAGGGCTTTCAAAAACTTCATTTGGTTCCTGAATGAGACACTCCCAAGGCCAATCGTTTTCAAATGAATCTGTATAGATGGTCATTTTCAACTTTTCTAGTTTTTCTCTCAACGGGGCAATTGTCACTTCCAACCATGAATGAGCAATAACACCTATTGCTTGGCTATTCGATAAAATATAGGAAATTTCTCCTTCAGTGTAAGAAGGATTAATTGGAACAACCACTCCACCTGCCCGAAGAATCCCATAGTAAGCAATTACAAATTCAGGACAATTACCAAGCAATAGAGCGACTCTATCACCCTTTGCGACTCCTGCGGCAGATAAGGCTGATGCAGCACAATCTACCATTTTATCAAGTTCTGAATATGTTTTACTTTGATTCAGAAATGTATAGGCGGTGCGATTTGGAAATCTTGCTGCACTGTTCTTTAAATTAACATTCAAATTCAAAGACATCCTTTTCCTTTCCTCCTTTTATTTTTTAGAAAATTAAGATTTTCTTGAATTCATTATATATATAATTTACACTGAAATAAATCAACCAATAGTGAATTATATAGAAGCTACACTTCTATATTCAAAGGAGAAAACTATGCATATCGAACAAATGGAATACATTGTAAAAGTTGCTGAAACGGGATCTATTTCGATCGCAGCAGAAACCCTGCATGTTTCTCAATCGGGAATCAGTCAATCGATTACTAGATTAGAAGAGGAGTTGGGCGTAAAAATATTTAAACGCCACCGACGACTTGGTGCCGTTCCAACTGATGAAGGAAAAACGCTAATTAAAAAGGCATATGAAGTAATGATGAAGCTTCAAGAATTTAAAGAAGCAGCTCAAACTTATAACACTGTCAATTCTGGAAACTTAAAATTATCATCTATTCCCGGATTTATGCTGTTCCTGTTAGAACCTTTATCTTCTTATAAAAATGCCTATCCAAATGTGGATATAGAAATTTCAGAAAAACCGGTCCAGCATATTATCGAGCATGTGCAAAATAATCAAATTGACATTGGATTAATTACGATATACGAAGATTTATTGAAAAAAAGAGAAGATTTACTTTTTGAAGTAATCCTTGAAGGAAAGATGATGGTATCCGTTAGCAAAAAGTCACCATTTGCAATAACTAAAACCATTACTCCTCAACAATTGATGTCTCAAAAAGTTATTTTATATAATGGTGATTATGTAAAACAATTTGCAAGTAAGTTAATGAGTAAATTTGGACCTATGAATATATTATTTACATCAGATAATACAGAAGTAATTAAAAAGGCGATTGCGGAAGGCTTAGGAGTTACTATCTTACCTAATTTTACTTTGTTAAATAATCCAGATGTTTTAAGCGGTGAAATCGTTCCGGTCGAAATAGTAGAGTATGACCAAGAAACAATAGGTCTAGGGTGGGTCCGCTCCGTTCATAATAAATTTTCAAAAAACACAAAGAAATTTTTGGAACATTTTAAATTCCACTCCCGGATGCTGACTTATTCATCTCATAATGATTAGTGTTAAAGAAAACTCCCTTCCAAAAATGAAGGGAGTTTTATTGTAGAACTCATTTATGAATTAAAACTTGCTTTTAATTCTTGTAGGTAAAAATTAAAAGAACTTTATCCATTTTCTTAATATTTATTCATTATTTTTTTTACAAAAGACTATTAACATTATTTCCCCATTATTTGTTTACCAAAATAATGTAAGCAGAATAAAATATGTGAATTTGAATAAAATCCTCCATTTTACACAAAATGAAAAAAATGATTTTAGAGGGATTTAGATGAAGATAAAAAATGGCGATAAGGACAAAAGCGAGACCTCCCACAAAACAAATGATCAAAATTGGCTTGAAAGATTATCCAAATCGAATGATTTCGTTCACGAGCATACTTCCTTAAGAGAAGAAGAGCCTTTTTGGATTTCATATTATCGCACCCTAATTTCATCGGACATTTTACACCAGGATGTTCTGCCCTATTTACAAGAACCTCTTCCACTAGAAGAATTAAAAAGTAGAATCACTGTCCAGGAGATTATCTTTACCAGGGATGAAGAGAAAATCATCCAAAGTATTATGAATGGGTCCTTGGCTGTTCAAAAGCATCAACATGATGAAGAATGTTTATTAATTAATATTGCAAACACCAAATTTCGTGATGTCAGCATACCAACGCTGGAATCATCAGCAGTTGGCCCGCAGGTTGGATTTATTGAAGAAATAGACACCAATATTAATCTTATCCGAAAAAGATTGCCTGTTCCGGAACTCCTCGTAAAGGAAATGAAGGTTGGAGAACTTTCCAAAACAAGAGTAGCTGTACTTTACATGGATGGAATTGCTGATCCAGAAAATGTAAACACCGTCATCCAAAGAATAAACGATATTCAATATGACCATATTCAGGACAGTTCATATATTGCATCGATGATTGAGGACAATTCTAATTCTTTGTTTCCGCAATCGATATCAACGGAAAGAACTGATCGAGTTGCCGCCGGATTGACAGAAGGAAAAATAATCATTGCCGTTGATGGATCTCCAAATCTCGTCATTCTTCCCATTACCTTTATGGAAGCTTATATTGCAATGGAAGATTATAGTTATTCCTGGATTATTGGAAACTTCTTCCGTTTATTGCGTTTGGCAGCTGTTTATATCTCCATGTTGGTAAGTCCGTTGTATGTAGCCATTATGACTTATCACTATGAACTAATACCGGCAAAGTTACTGGAGACGCTTGTTGGCTCACGGGAAGCCGTCCCCTTTCCTCCATTCTTAGAGGCTCTTTTCTTGGAATTAATGATTGAAATGGTAAAAGAGGCCGGAATCCGGTTACCATTAAAAATTGGACAATCACTAGGTGTTGTGGGTGGCATTGTGATAGGGCAAGCTGTTGTGGAAGCAGGATTAACAAGCAATGTTTTACTCATTTTAGTAGGGCTAGGTACTTTAGCTTCTTACACTTCCCCAGTGTATAAATTCAGTAATACCATTAGGTTTATTAAGTTTCCAGTTATTTGTTTTGCCCAATGGTTCGGTTTGTTTGGGGTATTTTTTTGCTTTCATTTCACTGTTGTCCATTTACTGCGGTTAACTTCGCTGGGACGCCCCTATTTTGGCCAGTATCCTATACGGAAAACGTCGATTCAAGATTTATGGATAAGGCTCCCTTTCTCGATGCAAAAAAATAACCCAATAAACTTGAGACCACAAAAAAAGAGAAAGTCTACTGGTACTGGAAAGAACCCAGAGCCATTGAACGATTTTTATGAATAAATCGTAAAGGAGAATTCAAATTGCAAGTGAACATAAGGCATCAAGTTTCTCCTTATTTGGTCTTCTTTATTATTTACAATTCACAGGTTGGGGTTGGCATTTTAGGATTCCAGAGAGTCATTGCAGCGAAAGCGGGATACGATGCGTGGGTTGGTGTATTAGCGGCAGGGTGTTTAGCTCAAATCTTTGTATGGATTATGTATAAACTGCTAGGAAAAGCCAATGGAGATATAATTGATGTACATACAAATATTTTTGGAAATGTCCTGGGCAAATTTTTTAGCTTTATCATCATGTTTTATTACTGGTTAGCAAGCGTGTCAGTTTTACTCGGCTTCATAAAGATTATTCAAGTTTGGATGTTTCCTACTATACCATCGTGGGTGCTTGCTTTATTAATTCTAATATTAACGTATTACTGTATTTCAGGAGGATTCAGGGTTGTGGTCGGTATATCCTTTTTATCGTTCATTTTTCCGCAATTATTGTTAATCCTCCTTTATATTTTTCCATTAAAAATTGCGCATTTTTCTAATTTGCTGCCTATAATGAATCATTCCTTTATGGAATTAGTGGATTCCTTTAAAAGCTCGATGTATACATTAGCGGGAACGGAGACGTTATTGATGTACTATCCATTTATAAGGGACCCTAATGCATCCAAAAAATTTGCTCATTTAGGTGTCCTATTTACTACTTTACTCTATACGATTTCTGCCATTGTTTCCTTTACCTATTATAGTGATAATCAATTAAAAACGACGATTTGGCCTGAACTGACTCTGACTAAAATAATAAAGTTTTCATTTTTGGAACGATTTGAATACTTATATATATCCATGTATTTGATTATCGTTTCTGCATTAATCACTATTTTATTATGGTGCTCCAGCAGAGGATTTAAGAAGATATTTAATAAGAAGCAAAAGTATATATTACTCATATTAAGTCTATTAAGTGCAATCATTTGTCAATTATCAAATGGTTCCTTTTTGGAGATTCTTGATAAATATGTCACAAAAATGAACTTATGGATATTCTACGGCTATATACCTATGCTTCTACTTGTTTTTACCTTTCTAAAAAGAGGTAATCAAAATGGTTAAACGGTTAGCAATTTGGTTGGTTCTTATTTTATTATTATCAGGATGTTCCTTCCTCCCTACCTATATTGTCAATGAAATCGATATGATACAGGGGGTAGGATATGATCTGGCCGGAAAAAAGGACTTAATGGGAACGATTGTATTTCCCATTTTTAAAAGAGATAAAACTTCTTCAACAGAAGTTAGAACAGCTATAGGGAAATCCAGTAAAGAGGTTCGTTCGATCTTAAATAACGAAACTCGATATCCATTGGTAAGTGGTCAAGTCCGGGTAGCTCTTTATGGAAAAAAACTGGCAGAAAAAGGGATTAATGATTTTGTAGATACCATACAGCGTGATCCGTCTATTGGGAGCCTTGTTCAAATGGCAATTGTTGACGGGGATACTAATGAATTATTTAATATGAAGAAATTTAAAAAGGAGAATGTTTCAATTCATGTCCATGACGTGCTGGAACATAATATGGAATTTGGGCTACTGCCTCGAACTAATTTACAGACCTTTTTATTTCAACAATTTCAAATAGGACAGGATCCTTATTTACCTTTAATTAAAACGGAAAAAGATAACATTAGGATTACTGGCATGGCACTCTTTAAATATGATCAATATGTTACATCTATTTCAATGGAAGATCTTTTCATATTTAAGACTTTGGTTGAAACAAGCAGGAATAGTTTATACCAATTTATTCTAGAAAATGATGATACGGTCGTACTTGAAACTCTCAGTTCAAAGGTAAAGTATAAAGTAAAAATTGTCCATGGTAGACCAGAATTTACGATTCATCTAAAAATGAGACAAAGACTTCAAGAATTCGCTCCTTCAAAGAAACAAAGGGTGACTTTTGATAAAAAAAAGATTCAAAAACAGGTTGAACAGAAATTAGAAAAAAATGCCCTAAAGCTCGTCAGCCAATTTAAGAAAAATCATGTAGACCCGTTAGGTTTAGGAGCAAAATATAAGGAACATTATCGTGGATTTAATGAAAAACAATGGAACATGTATTATCCCAACATAAAAGTTCTTGTAAAAGCCGATGTAGATATCCGACAAATCGGAATTATTGATTAGTGAACTCATATAAATGACCCATCATACGAGGAAAGGTTTATTAACCTTCTACAAGATTGATGGGTCATTTTCAAGGCTATTGGTTAATATATAATCCCTCGTTTAACTGTGTCAACTTTCACGTTTATTTTAATAGGTATATCCGGATATTCCTTTTCCCAATTAATTTTTTTCCACTCTTTATGATGATCAGCGATTAAATAGCGTCCAATTCCAAAGGCATCACAATTAGCACTTTTTAGTGTTTCTACCATTTCATTCGCTTCTTCCTCAATTCTTCGTGCTACTTTTTTATTGAGATCCAACTCCTCTTTTTGTCCATATAATGACCCTTTTGGATATTCATTTATTTCGACAAACAGCTTAAGATTTATGGTTGCTGCTGGTTTACCTTTTACAAATTTAATATCCATATCTCTTTTCGTATTTAAAACCGAGAAAGAGACAAAATTTTTTACATTATTGCCTTCAATGTTTTCTAGACTTTCTGTCAGCTTAATATCCTTGCTCTTTTCTCCTTTTGCCATTAATAAAATAACTGGTTTGTTGCCTTTTAACGTTTTACCTGTAAAGCTTCTCTTGTGAAACAGGGCAATTCCTGTAACCTTTACCGTTCCTTTATCTATTTTTTCAATATACGGAAGTGTAAAATCCTCTCCTTCGTCAAACATACTTGTAAGTATCGTTTGTTGATTTTCAACAGGAACAATGGTGTGTTCTTCTGCACTTTTTATAAGATCAATCAATCCTTCACTTATCAAATTTTCCTTTAATTTTTTCATTTTGATGATATCAGAAGCTTCGCCCTTCACTACAGCCACTTTTGCTGCAAGTGAACTTCTTGGATCACGAAAAAAGACATCGAAGTAAGGATAAAGGT
This sequence comes from Neobacillus sp. DZ-9, assembly GCF_059587065.1. Taxonomy (NCBI): domain Bacteria; kingdom Bacillati; phylum Bacillota; class Bacilli; order Caryophanales; family Bacillaceae; genus Neobacillus; species Neobacillus sp. DZ-9. Next base: position 245,612 of record NZ_JCAIOL010000005.1, on the reverse strand, counting down.
CCTTGGTCGCAATTTTGTCCCCAATCAATAAGATTCTTAATTTATTTGGTTCATAAACACCCGGAATTTGTTTGTCCACTTCTAATCTGGTTTCCCTTATTGTATTTCCTATTTCTTCTACTATGTAGTTAATCGACTCACTTTGACCGCCTGAAATGATTTTGCTTGTCCGGATTGCCGTTGTAGCTTTGATTTTATTGTTTTTCGCTAAATCGATACCAATACTTAAAACAAGCGAACTATCCTTTAAGAGTTTTTCATCCCAGCATCCTGACAGGACAAGCAAAACCATTAATATTAAAAAACCTTTTCCTATCATCATTTAGGTTCCCCTTCATTCATGTCTTTCCGATGGAAAAGCAAGGACAAAATGATAGCCAATAACGGTATTCCCACTGTAAAAATGAAACTTAAAATGGTTATCAGTTTAAACTGAGTAATGATGGATTCTCTTGAAGTTGGAATGAATAGAACAAGAAAATAAACAAGAATTGTTATGATAATTGTTGGAATGGTTCGTTTTTTTAAGTGAAATAGCGTACATAATCCCATATTTGTCAGATAAATATAGGAGACATAGCTGGTCATCATCATGACAATCCATAAGGAAACAATAATGAGATCGAGCCTCTCTATGACTCCAAAGATTGTAATCGATTTAAATAAATACAAAATGGGTTGTGGAATCAAAATCAATTCTTTTGAACTAAAAAATAAAATACAGGTTAACATCACATATATATAGATTAATGTTATAAACACAATGGAAAACATAGAGGACTTAACCTTACTTTTTATCGTACCCTTTACAAAAGGTAAAATGACCAATAAGCTGTCAAACCCTAAAAACGAAGGAATGCTGCTCCTGCTTCCTCTTAATATATTAGTAAAGCTAACTTCATCAACAGGAAATAAGTATTTCCAATGAAAATAAGGCAAAGAACCTAGATTCATGAACATGAGAAGAATAATAATCCAAAAACATAGCTGAAAAAAGCGTGTAATTATTCTTAAGCTTTCCTTTCCTAAAGAAATTCCAAGCATAAACATAAGCAATAAAATCACTGATCTTGGAGTAGAGGTAAGGATCCAGTTTCTGATAGTTTCCATGTATACCCGATTAATATTCATGCATATAAGGAAAAAATATATTAGGTAGCCCAATATGATTAACTTTCCTAACCATTTTCCGAACATAATCATACAAATTTCATAAATGGTTTTCCTTGGGAATCGACGATGCAAATAAAGATAGGTCAAGACCAGAAAAAAAACGACAAAACCAGTTATCAAAATGGATATCCATGAGGCTTGCTGGGCATCTTTGTATACCAAATGAGGAAATGATAAAATGCCTTCTCCTATTGTTGCCAGTACAATGAAAAAGAACATCTGAAAAGAGGAAATGCTCTCCTTCTTATTCTCCATCCTGAGTCCACCTCTTTTTTCCAGTGGATTGTTTTTGATTCATTGGTTTCGCTGTACTAGGCCGGTCCTTCATTTTCCAATAAGGTACTCTTATTAGCGTGTCTTTTAAATCGGACACACGAATGGGACCAAGTGGCGCAAAATAGGGAGCACCGAAAGATTCTAATTTTACTAAGTGAATCATTAAAAACATAAAACCTACAACGATTCCAACTAACCCTAAAAGCGCTGCCGCAACAATCATTGGAAAACTTAATAAACGAATCGATGAACTCATTTCATGAATAGGCACAGTAAAAGACGAGATTGCCGTAATAGCAATGACAATGATCATGGTATTCGAAACAAGATTTGCTTCTACAATTGCTGTACCGATTACTAATCCCCCTACAATGGCTACTGTTTGAGCCATAGAAGTAGGCAGCCGGATTGCCGCTTCTCTTAATAATTCAAGTGTAAGCTGCATAATCAAGGCTTCGATAACAGGTGGATATGGTACATATTCCAAACTTGATTTAATATTTGTTACTAATTCATAGGGAAGGACCTCATAATGAAAGGAAACGATTGCAATATAAATGGATGGTAAACTAATACTAATAAAGAAACCTAGCAGTCGGATTATTCGTAAAAACGAACCTAAAATAAATCTAGAGTTATAATCATCCGGAGATTGATAAAAGGAAAAGAAGTTTACGGGCATAATTGATGCAGTGGCGCTTCCCTCCACCAAAACCGCAATTCGACCATCCATCAAGTTTGCGACAACACGGTCTGGTCTTTCTGTTTCTAAAATTTGCGGAAATGGAGAGAATGAGCTATCCTCAATAAACTCTTCCAATTTTCCAGGTGTAAGATTATTCTCAAGATTAATGGTAGAAATCCGTTTTTTTACGATGTTAACCACATCTGGATTTGCGATGTTTTCTAAATAAAGTATCGAAATATTCGTGGTTATATCCTCTCCACCTACACTTAACAGTTCGTTCTTTAGATTTGGAGTTCTAATACGATTCCGAAGAATATTAATATTTTTATTTAAACTTTCAACAAACCCGTCATGGGAACCGCTTACGATTTTTTCTGAATCAGGTTCCCTTATGGAGCGGGTTTCAAATAATCCGGTATCCAGCAGGAAAGCGATGTTCGAATTTCCCTCAAAAATTGCGACTTTACCATCCATAATACCAGAATAAATTTTTTTAAAGTTATCAGTTGCACTTATATTCGCTATAGGTATATCCACGATTGAGTCTTTATAATCTAACTTATAAATTTCATTTACAATTCTACCGTTAACGATATCCTTATTCGTAATCGAATCGATAAAAGTAATCCCAATCTTCCGATCTTTTATATCGAAAACTCTTGTCTTAAAATCATGTATGTTAGAAAATTTATTATTCACCGTTTGAATATTCAAATGAAAATCTGAATGAATGGTATCCGTTAAAGTTTCCTCTGACATCCTAATCCTCCACATAATAGGTAGTTATAGGTTTCTTCATTTACCTAAGACCTATTCGTTCATACTTCAACTTAATAAAAAAAGACACCACATTAATAATGTGATGTCTTCAGAATATTAAACCCAGCCAAAAAATCTTACTGTTTGCGTAATCACCAATGGAACAATGATAGCAATAACGGTTGGTATTAGAAATGCTAAGAAAGTCCATTTCTTACTCTTTGTTTCTTTATAAATATTAAGCAGAGTCGTTCCACATGGATAATGAAGCAGTGAAAATAACATCATGTTTAAAGCGGTTAACCATGTCCAGCCGTGATCGAGAAAAATTTTCTTTAAATCCACCAAGCTATCAACTTCAGTTAATGAACCGGTTGATAAATATCCCATCAACAGGATTGGCAGTACAATTTCATTTGCTGGCAGTCCCAAAATAAAGGCCATCATAATATATCCATCTAGGCCTAACATTTTTCCAAATGGGTCCAAGAAGTTCACTGCATACATCAGGATACTCGTATCGCCAATATAAATATTCGCAAATACCCATGTTAAAATCGCTGCGGGTGCCGCGACCTTAACCGCCCGGACTAAGACAGACCATGACTTAGTTAAAGAAGAACGTATCACCGTATCAAAGATTTTGGGCTTGCGGTATGGCGGAAGCTCTAACGTATAGTGAGTCGGAACCCCCTTTAGAGCGGTTTTCGATAGTACCCACGAAACGAAAAAGGTCACAATGATTCCAAACATGACAATTCCAACAATGACACCTGTGGTGACAAGTGATGCCATCCCGCCTGTGAAACCAGCTGCCATAAATAACGAAGACAACACAATTAAGGTTCCCCAACGTCCATTACATGGAACAAAGTTATTGGTCAAGATGGCGAGCATCCGCTCCCGTGGAGATTCGATAATCCTTGTTGAAATAACGGCAGCAGCGTTACAGCCAAAACCCATGGCCATTGTTAATGACTGCTTTCCATGTGCCCCGACCCTTTTAAATAAACGGTCCATATTAAAGGCTACCCGCGGCAAATACCCATAATTCTCAAGTAATGCGAAGGTTGGAAAAAAGATCGCCATCGGCGGCAGCATTACACTTATAACCCAAGTTGTTCCCCGATATAATCCGAGTACAAGAATTCCATGAAGCCATTCTGGAGCATGTATAAAGGTAAAAAATTGGGTTATAAAACCTTCCAGGTAACCAAAGAACTCTGCTATCAAGGATGACGGAATATTAGCACCAGCTATCGTTATATAAAACAATAATCCGAGCATCGCAATCATTATCGGAAAACCAAAGATCGGTGATGTAAAAATGGCATCTAGCTTTTCTGTCCTCGTATCCCGTTTTGTTTTTGTATAGGCAATGCCTTCATGGCATAATTTATGGCTGCGATCATAAAGCTGTTGAACAATATCATCCCTCAGCTTTGGTGTTGACAGCTTTTGGGCTTCAGCAAATATGTGTTGAATACTCATACTCTACCTGCCTCCCGGACAATCTCTGATTTATTTCGTTCAATAAGGTTTCGTCTCCATCTAGCAATCTCAAAGAAACCCATCGGGAAGATAATTGATCGCCAACGATTTCACGAACCTTTGGTTCAATTTTCTTAATTTGTTCTTCAATTTCTTCGGAATACGCCATTCTTACCGGGTTACATTCAATGGCTCCAGTCACAATGCGATCAAGGGTATCTAAAAGCATCGGAAAGCCTTTTTTGTTCCGGGCTGAGATCTTGATGACAGGAACCCCTAAGCGATTCGTCAACAATCGTTCATTTATTTGAATCCCTTGTTGTTCGGCAACATCAATTAGGTTTATCGCAATAACCACGTTTTTTGTCATCTCTAAAACCTGGAGGGCAAGATTCAAATTTCGTTCTAACGATGTTGCATCGAGAACAACGAGCGTTACATCAGGTTTTTCGAAAACGATATAATTTCTAGCAACCTCTTCATCTTTTGAATTGGAAAAGAGCGAATAGGTGCCTGGGAGATCGATAAGTTGAAACGTTTTATCCTTAAACTGCACAGTGCCTTGGGCAAGCGAAACCGTTTTGCCGGCCCAGTTGCCGGTATGCTGTCTGAGGCCCGTTAAGGCATTAAACAACGTGCTTTTGCCCGTATTCGGGTTTCCCGCTAAGGCAATTCGATATTCAGTTCCCATCGGATACCAGCTCCCCTTCTATTTTAGAACTTTCCTCTTCCCTAAGTGCAATCGTTGTTTGGCTGACACGAAAGGCAATGGGGTCACCCAAGGGGCTTTTCCGTACGACCTCAACCAATGCGCCAGTCACAAATCCTAAATCTAATAATCTTCTTCTCATCACACCGTCCAGATTTAAAGAAGTAATTTTTATGATATTTCCTTTTTCACCATTCACTAATTTCATTGTTTTAGGTTTATCCATCTCTCTTTCCCCTCCTTCAAAGTTTTTACCTTGTGCAACTTTTTGTTAATTATATGACAAAGATTCCGATTTTGTCACCTTATTTACAAAAATAAATAAGAATTATTTTAAAAAACGGGACCCATGTCCAAGCAAGAAAAAAAAGCACGCTTCAAAACGTGCTTAAATTATCGTGTAGTCCCGCCATTCCTGCGGCATTAGATTTTGATATTTGGTTTGTAGAAATCGATCATCGGCAAGTATGATCGTTCCGTGGTCTTCTTCTGAACGAATTAATCTTCCTCCAGCCTGCAACACCTTATTCATTCCAGGAAAAACATAAGCGTAGTCGTAACCTTGCTTTCCCTTCTTGTCAAAATGGTCCTTAATTAAATTTCTTTCAAAACAAACTTGAGGTAACCCCACACCTACCACTACTACTCCATTAAGGCGATCGCCAATTAAGTCGACTCCCTCGGAAAAAATCCCGCCAAGAACAGCAAAACCAAGCAAAGTTTCTTTCTGATTTGGGGTAAATGCCTCTAAAAAAGCCTCTCTTTCTTCTTCACTCATGCCTGCTTCTTGTAAAAGTGTTTTCGTTTCAGGATCTGACAGTTTAAACTCCTCAAAAACGGAACGTAAATATTGATGGGACGGGAAAAAAATTAAATAATTGCCTGGCCGTTTTTTAATAAATGATTGAAGCATTTTTACTAACGGATCCTTCGTCCGCTCCCGGTCTCGAAAACGTGTGGACACCGGCTTTATAAGAATATCCACTTGTTCTTTTGTAAATGGCGAAGGGATTGAAAGGATGTAATCTTCCCCCTGTCCGCCAAGAATATCTTGGTAATACGGAAGCGGCGATAAAGTTGCTGAAAAAAACACTTTAGAGCGAAAGCCTTTCCCCATTTGCTTTAACAATTTTGAGGGATCCATGCAAAAAAGCTTCACAATTAAATCCGTTTTCTGCTTCTCGCCATAAATCATATAATGTTCGTCGAGAAGTTCTACAATTTTACAAAAGTTGTTTACCTTGAGGTAGGCTTCCAATAAATGATTAGAAGGTCCTGTTTTTAAAAGCTCCTCTGCAGCATCCAAAAATTGGCCAAGCAGGAGATTTAGGTTATCATCCCATTTTTGAATAGTAAACTCATTTTGATTGGCATTTTCTTTTTTCAAAGAAATAAACCAAGAATTCAATTTATGCGCTGCTTCATAAATCTCTTGATTGACTTCCTTAAAGTCTTTTTTCAATTGAAGAAACATTTCTTTGTTGATGGAAGCTGAAAACATTTCCCGCCCGCGGTCCACTAGATTATGAGATTCATCAACAAGTACGGCAGTCGACTTTTTCTGTTCCTCAATAAGCCGCTTTAATGAAACTTGAGGGTCGAATATATAATTGTAGTCACAAATAATCGCATCGACCACATAGGCTAGGTCAATTGAAAATTCGAAGGGACAGACTTTATGTTTTCTAGAATAAGTTTCAATTACCGCTCTTGTCATACCTTGTTCATTCGCTAAAATATCGAGTATGGCATCATTTATCCGATCATAATACCCATCAGCAAATTCACAGTGTTCTTTTTGACAGATGGTTTCCTCTTTAAAACACATTTTATCTTTCGCTGTGATGGTGACCGTTTTTAAACAAAGGCCGCTAGTTCGCATTCTTGCGAAGGCATCTTCGGCAGTGGTTCGTGTAATGGTTTTGGCCGTAAGATAATAAACACGGTTTAAGTGGCCTTCCCCCATCGCCTTAACTGACGGAAATATAGTTGAAATGGTCTTACCGATTCCTGTTGGAGCTTTCGCAAATAAATTTTTTCCTTCAGAAATCGTTTTATAAACAGCACCGGCCAATTTCCGCTGACCTTCACGATAGGAAGAAAATGGAAAACTTAATACCTTACAGCTTGCGTTTCGCTTCTCACGATGCTGAAATTGTAGCTGGGCATATGGTGCATACCCTTTGAGACAATCGAAAACAAATTGCTCTAGCTCTTGAAAAGTAAACGTCTTTTTTATGTATTTTTTCTCTTCTGAATCGACATGAACATAAGTTAGCTGAACATTTATGGCTGGTAATTGATGATCTCCCGAATAAATATAGGCATACATTTTTGCCTGCGCCCAGTGAACTGGATACCCCTCTCGTTCAAGGAGTTCAAGCGGATGAGAAAACGACTTGATTTCATCTATTGTCACTTCACCATCTTTGAATAAAAGTCCATCACATCTGCCATCAATGATATATTTGAACCCTTCAAAAGGAATTTCAACACTGAGGTAAACTTCCTTTTGATCTTCCTCTTGATAGGTTTTTTGGATTTTTTGATGAATTCTTGTTCCATCTAGTAATGTTGCTTTTGAACGAAACCGTGAATCGATACTGCCGCTGCGGTAAACATATTCAACAAGTGTTCGAACTGATATTTGAACATCTTTTGTCACTGAATCACCAACTCAAAATAGGAATACACGTTTGTATTTTTATTTTAACAGAAATGAAACAAAAAGTTGAAATTCTCACCCTCTTTTTTAAATTTCATATCTTGAGAATGAGAGGTGGGAGCTTAATGAGTATCTATACAAAAGAAACACTTCAGCAGATAGCTTTAGAACATTGGCAAAAGGATGCAATGGAAAAATTCGAGGCAAAAATGACGGATAAATCCAAGCCCTTTCCTTGTATTCCTGCCACCCAAGGGTACCAGCTCCATCATTTTCGCTATGGTTTCGTTAGAAATTCCAATGCAAAGCAGCTTACCGTAATGCTGGAAGAATATTCAAACTACTTTCGAGAAATTGGTTCCTTTACATCATTAATTATTTTTTATGAACCAAATTGGGAATTACCTGAAAAAACCCCAGTTGAAAAATTTGAGCTGCTATTTTGGGAGCAGCTTAATCTTGTTCATGAATTCGATCAAATGAAATGGCCAAAACATATACCCCAAGATCCACATGATTCATTATGGGAATTCTGCTTTCATGGAGAACAATATTTTATGTTCTGTGCAACACCTTCCCATAAAAATAGATTAAGCCGGCATTTCCCATATTTCATGCTTGCGATTACTCCGCGTTTTGTTATTGAACAATTTTCTTCCAGTGAATCAAAGGCAACTAAAATCAAAGCATCGATTCGGAAACGTCTTTCAGAATATGATACTATTGCCATTCACTCTAATTTAAATACTTATGGAAAAAATGATAACTATGAATGGAAACAATATTTCTTGCACGATGATGACACAACCTTATCCCGCTGTCCTTTTCATTCAGTAATAAAAACAAGTAAGGACTAACATGGAGTCCTTACTTGTTCTATTATATTCTAATTTGTCCTGTTCCCTGCACAATCGCCTTTGTTGTCGTGATGGCCTTGAGTCCCATTGGGCCGCGGGCATGCAGCTTTTGTGTACTTATGCCAATCTCAGCGCCATATCCGAACTGTTCACCATCGGTAAACCTTGTAGAGGCATTATGATACAGGACGGCAGCATCCACCGCCTGGAAAAATAAACGGACATTTGGCTGATTTTCACTTATTATTGCTTCGGAATGCTTTGTACCATATTGATCGATGTGGTCAATGGCTTCGTTTATATCATTCACTAGTTTCACAGCCAGTACTGGCGCTAAAAATTCTATTTGCCAATCTTCTTCAGTTGCCAGACTGACAAACGAATATTTGGAAATTAATTCTTTATCGCCCCGCAGCTCGATCTCTTTTTCATGCAGCATATTTATTAATTCAGATATATATGGCCAATCTTTATGAATGAGAAGAGTTTCGGCTGCATTACAAACAGATGGCCTGTGTAATTTCGCGTTAATCGTGATCTCAGTTGCCATTTTTTCTTGTGCTGATTCATCTATAAAAACATGGCAGTTGCCAACACCCGTTTCTAGCACAGGAACCGTGGCATTTTGGATAACCGATAGAATTAATCCTGCGCCTCCGCGCGGAATAAGCACATCCAAATATTGGTTCAACTTAAACATATCAGAGGCCGTTGTGCGGCTTGTATCCTCTAACAGGTGAACAGCATCCGACGGTATCGCTGTTTCAGCAAGAGCTTCCCGCATTACTTGCACAAGTGCCAAATTGGAATGAAGGGCAGAAGAACTTCCTCTTAACAGAACCGCATTTCCGGCTTTTAAGCATAAAGTTGCGGCATCAACCGTCACATTGGGACGTGCTTCATATACCATGCCAATCACACCGAGCGGGACTCTTACTGTTTGAATATGCAAGCCGTTCGGTCTTTCCCAAGCCTCGGTAATCTCACCGATGGGATCTTCCAACTTAATGACCTGATGGATGCCTTCAACGATTTGGTCAATTCGCTCATCCGTTAACAATAAACGGTCTAATAATGAGGATGAAATTCCATTTTGTTTACCAGCTAAAATATCCTTTTCGTTCGCTGTTAAAATGCGTTTTTTTTCTATTAATATTTTATCTGCCAGTTTGGCCAGCGCTCGATTTTTTTCTTCGCTGGTAATCATTCCTAATTTCTTGGAAGCCTCTTTTAATTTTTTTGCTTTTATTAATAACTCGCTCATTAAACGTTCACTCCTTTGGCATAATGACCCAATTATCACGATGAATCACTTCTGCGTGTTGATTTATCGAATAAACCTTAGATTGCTCACTTGGTAATCCCTTAACTTTAAGTAGGTCTTGAGAGGAATAGTATACTTGCCCTTTCCCGACAATTTTTCCTTTTGGGTTGCGGACTTCTACTACATCCAGGGCATTAAATTCACCAGTTACATTCGTTACCCCTACAGGCAATAAGCTTTTCCCTTTTTGGACAATGGCCTGCTCTGCTCCTTCATCAATTTCGATGACCCCTCCGACTTGGGAATGATAGGCTATCCATTGTTTTCTCATCTGCATCTGTGTTTGGAATGGGCCTCCGATATACGTTCCGTCGCCTTTGCCAGCAAGAATATCAACCAATTTCTCCTTCCCTGCCCCCGTTCCCACAAAAACACTAACACCAAGCGATAATGCTTTTTTTGCTGCTAACAGCTTGGATTTCATTCCGCCGGTACCAACCATCGAACCGCTTTCACCTGCGATTCCCATAAGTTGATCCGATACTTCCGAGATGAAATGATATTTTTTAGCTTCCTTCGATACTTTTGGATTACCATCATAAAGTCCATTTACATCAGTTAAGATTATGAGAGCATTTGCATGTAAAAACCCGCTAACGAGCGCCGAGAGCATATCATTGTCTCCGAAGGTCAGTTCTTCAATCGATACTGAATCATTCTCATTTATGATTGGAATGACACCTCTTTGAAGGAGCTCCTGTATCGTATTGAAAAGATTATGGAACCTTATTTGACTGTAGAAGTCCTCTCGAGTTAATAAAATTTGCCCTGGAATAATATTAAACTCTTTAAATAGTTGAATATAATTTTGCATTAAGAGTGCTTGCCCTACAGCTGCTGCAGCTTGCTTCCCAGCAGTTGTTTTCGGACGGACTGAATATCCTAGTGTGCCAAATCCAGCGGCAACTGCACCTGAGGAAATTAGGATTACATCATGCCCCTGCTTTTTTAATAGTGACAATGCCTCAACATGATCACGGATTTTTTCCTCTGATATCGCTCCTGAGACATTTGTTAACGAGCTGCTACCAATCTTCACAACCACCAGCTGTTTTTTCATATTTTTAACCCTTCTTTTTTAAAAAATAAAAAACGACTCTCCTGTCCTAAATAAAAGGACGGAAAAGTCGTTTCCGCGGTACCACCTTCATTGATGCCAAGCATTACGCCTGCATCCACTTTCAACCCGTAACGTGGGGAACGGCTTATGTTTTCATAAGCAGCTTTACAAGGGCAGGTTCAATCCTCTTTCCGTGAGAAACCTTTCAGCCGGTGGGTTTCACTCTCTACCACATTCCAAAGATTTACTAGTCCCTTACCTTTTCTAAATTAATTTTCTTTGATTATCCATAGAAATGGCCAAAATGTCAATAGAATTTTTTGAAAATTTAGTTTAAAATAGAAAGAACCAACTGGAAATATCCAGTCAATTCAAACGTCAGCTATTGATTTGCTTTTTTCACCCATTCCGCAACCGTAACGGTCCGTTTAGCCTGATGCTTTACAGCAGCTTGCACATCTTCCACCATGTTCCCGCTCTGATCAACCGTTACACTTGTTCCATAAGGATTGCCTCCAGAACCGAATATAACCGGATCGGTATATCCTGGCGCCGCGACTATCGCACCCCAGTGGTACATCGTCGTATATAAGGAAAGAATGGTCGCTTCCTGTCCGCCATGAGCGTTTTGTGCCGAAGACATAGCACTAACCACTTTGTTCACTAGTTTTCCATTAAACCAAAGCCCTCCTGTTGTATCTAAAAACTGCTTCATTTGCGAAGGCATATTCCCAAAACGTGTTGGAACACTGAAGATAATGGCGTCTGCCCATTCCAAATCTTCCAATTTAACTTCAGGGACATTTGCGGTTGCTTCGACATGAGCTTTCCATACAGGATTTCCTTCAATAACTGATTGAGGTGCTAACTCAGGAACCTTTAATACCTTTACTTCCGCACCTGCTTCTTTAGCTCCCTCTTCAGCCCATTTTGATAACTGATGATTCGTTCCGCCCATGCTGTAATAAATAACGGCTAATTTTACATTTGTCATTGTTATTTTCTCCTTAGAAGATGAATTGAAAGAACATAAAAATTTTCTCCATAATTAACATCACTTATTCGTAAATGAATCAGCCTAAACAGAATTTTCGTAACCCGAAAGGAATATGATGGTAAAAATGAAATTATTATACTAAATTAAAGGGAGAGACTTAAATTGGAAACCAATAACCATAAAAGATTATGGGGTTATGCGCTCATTGGAATGTTAACAACAATGGTCGTATTAGCATTTGCAAGACTGTCCTATGGAGTTATCCTTCCTTTTATGAGAGAGGGTCTTCATATCTCTTATAAAGAAGCTGGATACTTAGGAACTACCACTTCTTTAGGATATTTGAGCACTATCATCTTTGCAGGAATCCTTGCGTCTAAATGGGGGAGTAAAAAGACCGTTTTACTGGGAATTTCTCTCGTTACATTAGGACTAGCTGGTTTATCCTTCACTTTTTCCTATCCAGTGACCTTTATTTTTATGCTACTCCTGGGTATTGGAACATCCTTTACCTATACACCTTTTATCTCTTTGCTCGTTACCTGGTTTCCGCAGCGAAAGGGATTTGTCATCGGCCTTACCACTAGCGGCGCTGGAATTGGGATCCTTCTTGCAGGAATCATCGTCCCCAACCTAAGCAGCCTCAATGGAGATATCGGCTGGAGAATTGCCTGGGGGATATTCGCTTTTATTGGACTTGTAGTGGTGATTTTAACGCTAATATTTATAAAAAATCCTCCCTTGGAAAACGCAGGCAATCAAAATCGACAACAAGCATCAGTCAAAGAAATTTATAAAAATCCAAAAGTAATTAACGTTGGGCTTATTTATGGAATAATCGGGATTACCTACATAGTCCAAATGATTTTTGTCATGAGCTATATGATTGAATCAGGAATTAATGTTAAATTTGCCGGCCAGTTAATGGCACTTAATGGAATCTTATCGATTTTTAGCGGGCCCATTTGGGGATTTATTTCCGATAAAATCGCCCGCCGAACATCCTTGATATTAACGATGGGTCTGACCGCTTTCTCGATGCTTCTTCCTGTAATCTTTCCAACAGTCATTGGTTTTACCATTCATACCGTTATTTTAAGCTGTACATCTACAGGATTATTTACCTTAACGCAAGCTTCCAGTATGGATCACGTGAAGCCTGCTGACATGCCTGTCGCCTTTAGTTATGTCACCTTCTATTTTGCTGTTGGGCAATTTATTGGACCCGCGATCGCCGGCTGGCTGATAGAGGATTGGGGGGGATTTAAAAGTGCATTCCTTTTTTGTTCCATCTGTTTACTTTTAGGTTTAGGTTTAACACTTAAAGTAAAGAACTCTGTTCAAAATCAACAGGCCAAAACAAACATAAAAACCGAATTAAATGAAGAAGTTTTATAAAAAAGGAGAGTACTAGTTATGAAACTAGCACTCTCCTTTTTTACACTTTTTCTGTTTCAAATTCTTTTATTAATTCCTGACGAATTTTATATTTCTCAATTTTATTCGTTGGAGTCCGCGGCAGGTCGATGGTAAAGCGGATATACTTTGGCCACATATATTTAGGCATTTTATCTTTCACCCATTCCCGTAACTCTTCCTCGTTTAAAGCGGCTCCGTTTTTCTTAACCACATAAACTGCGACATCATCTTCCTCTCCAACTTCTGCTGGGACTGGGAAAGCAGCACATAAGTCAATATCTGGATGACCGTTAATGATATCCTCTAATTGATACGAAGAAATCTTTTCTCCTCGGCACCGGATCACACTGCCAAGACGGTCAACAAAATAGTAAAATCCATCCTCTCCAAGGTAACCTGCATCACCACTGTGGAACCATAGATTCTTAAAGGCCTTATTTGTTGATTCAGGTTTATTAAAATATTCTGTTAATACGAGGTGAGGCAACCGCGGCCGAAAAGCAATCTGACCTACCTGCCCGACAGGAAGTTCAATGTCATTTTCATCAAACACTTTCACTTCAAAATAAAAGGTGGGTTTCCCCATGAAGCCTTTTTTCAAGTCCTGCTCCCCATTAATGATGGGAATATTCAACTTATCACAGACATTGATAATTTCCTGTCTGGAAAGACCTTTATATAATTCCTTCGGGGTCCCTTCATCCTCTTTTGTTTCGAGAATGACACTGGCAAGCGGATTCCCCGACTCCGTTTGCCCAAATCCGGCGGTCACATAATCAAATCCAAATCGCTTTGCTACCTCATTATGATATTTGGGAAGCGGCTGCATATGAACTTTATTAATGGTATTCAATCTATCGTCTTTTGACGGTTTGGCATTCATTAGCCAAGGAATCATCACATCTAGTAAAATTGCCGCAGTGGATCCACTTTTTTCAATCCGCTTCCAAAATTGATTAGGACTAAATTTATCCCATAATGCAACGGTACACCCCGTATAGGCAGCTCTCGCAATATTGGCAAACGCTCCGCCCACATGATAGAGAGGAAGATCATTATATACCACATCTTCAGGAGACATACATGCCCTCATTCGCAGGGTATATCCATTAATCCAGCGATGCGATTGGACCACTCCTTTTGCTGGCCCTGTCGTTCCAGAAGTATAAATAATATTGGCTGTATCCCAATAGTTCAATTCTAGGTTGAGGTTTTTGGTCTCCTCCTGTAAAAACCGATCCAAGGAGATTTCGTTATAGTTTAAATCCAGAGAAATTTCAGCAGTTTCTGCAATATAATCATGATCTCCCTCTTGGGGATTATAAACAGCTGTGCACAAATGGCCTACTTCGGAGGCAATTTCATTTAAAATGGGCACCATGGACCTCTCGGTAAAAAGCAGCTTTGGTTTTGTATCTTTTAACTGATAACTAAGAAGTTTACCCCGATAATTAAAATTAATCGGACTAAATATCGCTCCACATTTCCAGATTCCAAACATAACCATAGTGGTTATTAATGGGTTCTTTAAAAAGACAGATACACGGTCTCCTTTCTGGACTCCTTTAGATTTTAATGAATGTCCAATACTATTTGTCATTTCATTAAACTTTTGATAAGTGATTTGTTTATCAGCTTCTCCATAGTATATAAAAGTTTTCTCTCCTGCTACCTTCGCCCAATGCTCAAGGCATTTAGAAACGACTTCCTCCTTAGAAGAAAGCTCCTTTAACAAATCCTCCTGTTTCATCGAAAGTCACCTTCCTTTTATGAATTTTAATAAAAAAATCATGGCCTCATTCCATGGCGTGAAACGCCTAACTGTTGCGGGAGAAGTTCGTATGCATCTTTCACCCATTCACAGAGCAATGGACGGGTATCACGGGGGTCGATAATTTCTTCAATGCCAAAAGCCTCTGCCGTTCGAAATGGAGATCTAACTGATTCCATTTTTTCTAGTAATTCTTTTAATAGTGCTTCTGGATTGTCACTAGCCTCAAGTTCACGACGATAAGCAACATGAACACCCCCTTCAACCGGCAGTGAACCCCAATCCCCTGAAGGCCATGCATACCTCAGGTTCAACCCATGACCATTTGACATTCCTGCACCGCCTACACCAAACACTCTTCGCATAATGATTTCAACCATTGGAACAGATGCTTGATAGATAGCTGAGATGGCACGCACCCCTTTTCGGATGGTTCCCTTCTTCTCTGAAGGAAGTCCAATAACCATGCCAGGCTGGTCAACCAAATTCACAATTGGTAAATGGAAGGTTTGACACAGGTCGACAAAACGCTCTATTTTCTCAGAACTCTCTGCTGTCAGTCCGCCGCCATTTACAAATGGATCGCTTGCTAATACTCCAACTGGATAACCATCAAGCCGAGCAAAACAGGTTAGGGTCCCTCCTCCGTAAAATCGTCCCATCTCGAAAATTGACTCTAAATCAAATATCATGGTGAGCAGTTCACGAATTTTATAAGGCGCTCTTCTATTTTTAGGTATAACTGAAATCAAACGTTCGTCCCTTCTTCCAGGATCATCCCCAGCTGGTTCCACTGGCGGAAGCTGCCAAACACTTGATGGCAAATAGGAAAGGAATGTACGGATTTGTTCAAAAGCCTCTTCTTCTGATTTGGCCATATTATCTACCGCCCCACTAGTGCGGTGAACCTGCACCCCTCCAAGATCTTCTTTTGTTAAATCCTGCCCCATGCCAAATTTTACAACTGGAGGTCCAGCTACAAATAGTTGGGAAGTCTCTTCCACCATTACAGAAAAATGGGACGCGGCAACCCGCGCAGCACCCAGTCCGGCAACGGAGCCTAGGCAGGCTGCAACAACAGGGACACGTTCCATATTGGCAACGACTAAATCCCATGCAGGGTTTACAGGAACATATGTATGTCCCTCTAAATCTAGGAATTTTACACTTCCACCGCCACCTGTACCATCCACTAACCGAATGATTGGCACCTGAAGGTCATGAGCCAATTGCTCTGCGTAGATCTGTTTGCCACGGATCGCTCCATCCGCCGCACCGCCTCGGACAGTAAAATCATCCCCGCCTACAACAACCTTGCGGCCTTTCATTCGCCCTGTCCCCAGGATAAAATTTGCTGGTGTAAATTCTATTAAATTCCCATTTTCATCATATTTGCTTTTTCCAGCGATTGCCCCACGTTCATGAAAGGTGTCATGATCAAGGAGCTTCTCAATTCTTTCACGTACCGTCAGTTTGCCTTGGGATATATGTTTTGAGACTCTTTCTTCTCCTCCCATTTGGCGTGCTAAAGCTTCCCGTAGGTGCAATTCTTTAATTTCCGGTTCCCAGGTCACTAGATTTCCTCCTTAAACTGTATTCTTAAATCTATTATTCTTAATAAAAGCACGCTGTCCATCTTCTCTCCGCCACTTCTACAAGAGGAGGTTCTTCCCGTTGACAGCGCTCTGTAGCTAAAGGACAGCGAGTATGAAAGCGGCAGCCACTTGGAGGATTGACTGGACTTGGGAGATCCCCGCTTAGAAGTATACGCTCGCGGTCTCGCATCGTTGGATCTGGCTCTGGTACTGCAGAAATCAATGCTTTGGTATAAGGGTGCAGCGGATTCTCAAATAATGAATCCGTTTCGGAAATTTCGACCACTTTTCCTAAATACATCACCACAATACGATCACTGATATGCTTTACTGCCTGAAGACCATGAGCAATAAAAATATAAGATAAACCCAAATCTTCTTGGATATCTTTCAGGAGATTTAAAATTTGAGCTTGAATGGATACATCAAGGGCGGAAACAGGTTCATCGCATACGATCAGCCTGGGGTTTAATGCCAATGCTCTGGCTATACCAATTCTTTGACGCTGCCCACCGGAAAATTCTTCGGGATAACGCGCGCCATGTACAGATCTCAGTCCAACCCGTTCTAATAATTCATCTACCCGTTTTTTCCGCTCCTTACTGGTTCCAATCTTATGCAGAACTAAGGGTTCTGCAATGATATCGGCAACACTCATTCTCGGATTCAGAGATGCATAGGGATCCTGAAAGATCATTTGAATTTTTTTCCCTAAATCCCGCTTACTTCGTCCTTTTGATAAAAGTGAGCTGCCTTCAAAATGAACCTCCCCATCCGTTGGTTCAAGCAGCCCAACGACCATCCGGCCCAAGGTCGATTTTCCGCATCCGGATTCACCAACAAGTCCAAGAGTTTCTCCTTGTTTCACTTCAAGGTTAATCCCATCCACCGCTTTTAACCATTTGGTTTTCTTTCCAAATAATCCACTGCCAATGGGATAATATTTTTTCACATTTTTAATGGAAACCAATGGTTCAAGCATGCTTTGTCACCTCTTCGATTGGCCTTTCCTGTAGATTCCAGCAAGCTGCCCTTCTTTGTGGTCCTATATTCTCCAGGTATGGAGTATTACTACTGCATTGATCGTTTGCTTGACTACAGCGTGAATAGAAATTGCAGCCGCCTGTAAGCTCTAGAGGGCTAGGAACGGTACCGGGAATGGCATTTAAGCGTTTTTTCGATTGTCCTCTTAACTTTGGAACACTTGCTAACAAGCCTTTTGTATAGGGATGCTTTGGGTCCTGGAAAATCGAATAGACGTCGCCTTCTTCTACTATTTTCCCGCAGTACATGACAAGAACCCGATCCGCCATTTCCGCCACAACCCCTAAATCGTGAGTAATCAGAAGAATGGATACACCTGTTTCTCTCTGAAGTGACTTCATGACATTCAGAATTTGGGCTTGAATGGTCACATCTAATGCTGTGGTGGGTTCATCGGCAATTAACAGAGATGGATTGCAGGCAAGAGCCATTGCAATCATAATCCTTTGCCGCATCCCTCCTGATAACTGATGGGGATAATCTCTGAGCCTGCTTTCAGCATCAGGAATCCCTACCTTATTTAACAAATTTATGACAGTTTGCTGCGCTGTTTTGTAACTAACCCCTTGGTGGAGTTGGATTGGTTCTGCGATTTGTTTTCCGATTGGATGTAAAGGGTTTAAGGAAGATAACGGGTCTTGGAAAATCATTGAAATTTCATTGCCGCGAATTTTCTTCATTTGCCTTTTTTTCATCGTCAGTAAATTATGGCCTTTAAACGATATGATACTTTCTTTACCATAAGTGATGGTGGGCGCATTCAGTCCCATAACCGATAACGCGGTTACACTTTTACCGCTGCCAGATTCCCCCACCAATGCAACAATTTCACCTTTTCCAATTTTAAAAGAAACATCATTTACCGCTTTTACAACCCCTCCAGTTGAAGGGAAATACGATCTAAGATTATTTACTTCCAAAAGTGGTTCAAACTGCTTACTCAAACCGCTTCCCTCCTAAGTTCGCTTGATTTTTGGATCAATTGCGATTCTTAATCCATCACCGAAAAAGTTACCGGCTAAAACTGAAAGCAAGATTGCCGCTCCAGGGAAAATCATCATAAATGGATTGACAAAAATCATACTGTAGGCTTGATGAAGCATGCCTCCCCAACTAATTTGCGGTGACTGTGCCCCCATTCCAAGAAAACTTAATGATGCCTCCACCAAAATCGCCAAACTAAAACTGAAGGATGCTTGAACAATGATTGGAGAGGCGATATTAGGAAGGATATGCCGATACATAATCCACAAAGGTCCAGCCCCAGAAATCTTTGCCGCTTCCACATATGGTTCACGCCGGACTTGAAGAGTTTGACCTCTTGCCAGTCTGGCAAATTGCGGAGTGAAGATGATTCCAATCGCGATCATCGCGTTCCATAGGTTAACTCCTAAGGCACCTGTAATTCCTAAGGCGAGAAGAATTGCAGGAAATGATAAAATCGCATCAACAACCCTCATGAAAAGATCATCGATGATGCCGCCAAGATATCCTGAAATAATTCCCAAGGGAACTCCAATAAATAGAGGAATTAAGATTGCGATTAGCCCTGCTTGTATGGCCGCCTGTGATCCAAGAAGCAATCTTGTAAAAATGTCCCTTCCCAGTTCATCTGTTCCAAACCAGTGCGAGCCATTTGGTGCAATCATCACTTGGTTCAAATCCTGTGCTTCTGGGTCAAAGGGGACAATGTATCTGGCAAAAACAGCGACTAGGACTAAAATGATCAAATAGATCAAACTGACGAATGCCAAGCGTTCACGTTTTATCCTTTGTAATATAATTCGAAACTGCATGTTGTGCCCTCCTTCTTAATCAAATTCAATTCGAGGATCCAAAATGCTATAGAGTACATCGGTAATAAAGTTAATGATGAGGACCATCACAACCATTACTAAGACGACACCTTGAAGCATTGGAAAATCCCTTTGCAGTATTGAATTGACTGCCAGTTGTCCCATTCCAGGAATAGCGAAAACGCTTTCAATCACAACCGTTGCACCAAGCATGTTCCCAAATAGTAGCCCCGCCGTTGTTACGACAGGTAAAAAAGCATTTCTAAGTCCATGCTTCCAAATAACTGGCCATAATGATAATCCTTTAGAATAAGCAGTACGAATATAATCTGAATCCATACTCTCAAGCAGTGAAGATCGTAATTGTCGTGTGATTTGTGCCGCGCCAAATGCACCTAAGCAAAAGGCTGGGAGAAGAACACTTTCTAAAAATCCGCCCGAATTTTCAAAAATACTAACGAATCCTGTAGCAGGAAGCCAACCAAGCTTGACACTAAATAGGGCTACCAGCAGCATCGCTAACCAAAAATTTGGAATGGCAGTCCCCAGCGTGCCGAAAAACCTGGCCACATAATCCATCCAACTATTCGGCTTTAAAATGGAGGTAATGGCAAAAAACATCCCTATCAGAAAGGAAATAATCATCGCAGAAATAACTAGCTGAATCGTAATCCCCAGTCTTGAAAACACTGCATCACTTACAATTTCCCCTGTAAAAAGGGATCTCCCTAAATCTCCTTGTAAAGCATGTAATAGCCAATTCCCATACTGGATGAGCACAGGTTGATCCAGACCCAGTTGACTTCTCAACTGGGCTAGTTTTTCTGCCGTTGCATTATCTCCAAGAAGTGCAAGAGCAGGATCACCCGGTATAATCAAGATTAGGGAAAAGACCACCAAAGTCGTTACAATCAGCATGGGTATAACATAAATCAAGCGGCGTAACAAAAATTTATAAAACATTGGCTCTCTCCCTTCCTATCCTCTTTATTATTGTTCCAGCCACAAGTAGGAGAACTTTGGTTTCCCTAGTAATGTTCCTTCAAAGCCCTTAACCTTTGGCGACATGGCTGCAGTAGAAGGGGTAAACATAATAGGAATCGTCATCGCTTCTTCTCCCATTGCAATCTCATTTATTTCGCCATATAACTTTGCTCGCTCTTTTTGATCATACGAAGCTGCTGCCTTTGAAATCAATTCTTCTTTTTTAGGTGTTGTCTCCCCGCCAACATTGTAGAAACCTTTTCCGCCTAGGAATAAACTGATTGTTTGTTGCGGGTCGGGACGTCCTGTCCATGCCGTAAGATTTGCCGGCAACTGCTTTTCATTAAAGTAAAGAGCTACTCCTTTTGTGAGCTCCATTGGCTGTATGTTAATCGTAAAGCCAGCCTCCTTGACTTGCCCTTTTATGGCTTCCGCCAATCTTTGATAGAATGGTGCTGTTGGCGCGAACATATCAAATTTGACATTTTCAACTCCTGCCTGTTTCAATAATTCCTTTGATTTTTCAGGGTCATATTTAATTTTCATATCAGGATTTGCTGCCCAGTAATCACTTGGAAATGTTTGATTAGCCGACTCGCCTTCCCCAAAGGTTAAAGCTTTTACAAGGGCATCACGATCGATGGCATATTGAAGCGCCTGCCTGACTTCCTTTTTATCAAATGGGGCCATTTTGGTATTTAAATAAATATTATAGAACGCTACCTTCATTTTCGAATCTAACACTATATTCTTATCATTCTTTAAAACTTGACTATTGTCAGGTGATACATTCCAATAGAATTGAACCTGACCTGATTTAAGTGCATTTAATCTTGTATTTTCATCAGGCATAATTTTAGCTGTTATTTTATCAAGGTATGGAAGTCCTTTTTGCCAGTAATCCTTATTCGCTTCAAATTGAATTTCTCCGTTTCGTACCCATTTGACCATCTTGTAGGGGCCTGTCCCCACTGGGTTTTGGCTGAAGTCAGCACCAAATTTTTGGACTGCTGCAGGCGAAACCATCATCCCTGAACGATCAGATAGGGCAAGGATAATGGAGGAATCTGGCTGTTTTAAATGTAGTTTCACCGTTTGTGGATCGACAACCTCTACAGATTCTACATTAGATAAATCGGATACTTTTGATTCTTTCGATCTTACCCGGTCAAGGTTAAATTTAACGGCATCAGCGTTAAATGGGGTTCCATCATGGAAGTTTACCCCTTTTCTTAAGTGTAGAATAATGGTTTTATCATCCGAGGTGTCCCATGATTCCGCAAGGCCTGGTTGAGGTTCAAGATTCGCATTATAGTTTACTAATGTGTCAAAAACTGGATACAGCAGCGGATGATCGTTCCCGGAATTGCCAAGGATGGGATCGTAGTTACTCACATCAGAGTCATAAGCAACAACAAGGCTGCCTCCCTTCCTTGGTTCGCTGTTTTTTGGGCTTTCCTTGCCTGCTGAATTTTCACCAGCGGTAGAACTGTTTTTGGTGCAGCCAGCCACTAACAATAATGTGGCTATTAGGACAACGGATAAGACTTTGTTAATTTTTCTCATGGACAACCTCCTTATAATTTGCCTTCTCTTTTTCTTCATCTACAAGCAGCCTACGAAGCAATTTGCCAGTCCCGGTAACTGGCAGGCTCTCCCTGAATTCAACATAGCGGGGATATTTATAAGCAGCCATTTTTTCCTTGCTCCATCGGATAATCTCCTCTTCTGTAATCCTGGTTTGGAATTCCGGTTTAATCACTACAAAAGCCTTTACTGATTCGCCGCGAACGGGATCTGGCACACCAATCACAGCTGCTTGGGAGATGGCAGGATGGTTCATCAGCATAATTTCAACATCTTCAGGAAATACACTGTATCCAGAACACTTGATCATTTCTTTAATACGGCCGAGAAAAAATAAATATCCCTCATGATCCAACTTGCCAATGTCACCTGTATATACCCATCCATTGCGAAGCGTTTGGGCTGTTGCTTCTGGTTTATTCAAGTATCCTTTAAAAACACCGGGATTTTTAACAATAATCTCTCCCTCTTCCCCAATTGGAACCTCCCTACGCGGTTCATCAATAGACATGATTTTTATTTCTGTTTCCAATACAGGCTTGCCAGTAGTACCAAATTTGACAGCTCCTTCGGACATCAGCGTATCGGCCGTATGGGTTTCACTTAGCCCGTATGCTGATTCAAATAATCCTACACCTGTCAGCTCCCTCCATTGATTCGAAATTTCCTCAGTTAAAGGAATGCCAAAGCTGGTGCATGCATTCAATCTAAGTGAACGAAAGTCAACCATATTGGCATCTGGATGCTTCATAATGGCTATATTCATAGGAACAACAGTCTGAGCTACTGTGACCTTGTACCGCTCGATAACTTCCATTGCCGCTTCTGGAGTAAAACGATTAAGTAAGACCAGAGTTCCACCAGTAAAAATAACGACGTTCATGCCTAACATGCCGGCAATATGGCAAATTGGCATAATGGATAATGATATATCCTGTGCTGTTGTATTCCTTGTTTGCGCAACACAATAAGATTTATATAATGCATTTCGATAAGTCAGCATCGCCCCTTTCGGCTGTCCAGTCGATCCGGACGTATAGACAATAAGGGAAACATCATTTTCCACATCAATCTCTATTTTTGGAGGGTTTGCCATTTTTGATTGAAAAATCTGTATTAAATCAATGCAATCCGCTAAGCTTTTCTTTGGGGGTATTTTTTCTGGAAACTCTGGCTGTGGAATTTCTGGAAGAAAATCTATGTAGCTCGTAGTAATAACCAATTCTATCGGAGAATGATTTCGAACCTGGTCTACAATGGGGTACAATTGATCCAAGGCGACGATTGCTTTTGCTCCTAAATCATTCACTTCATAGGCCAATTCCCATTCCTTAAACATGGGACTGCATGGACCTACAATTGCTCCAATTTTCTGAATTCCAAAATGACAAATAATATATTGAGGACAATTGGGTAAAAAAAGCGCAACTTTGTCTCCCTTTTTAATTCCACAGGAATGAAGAAACATCGCGAAACGATCTGATAAATCATCCAGTTCCTGATAGGTAATCGTTTTTCCATAAAAGATGACCGCTTCTTTATTTGGTGTGATTCGTGCATAATGGCGAAGATACTCATGTAGCGGCTGGTTAACATTATTCCAACTCAATTATGATATCCCCCTCATTAACAAATTCTCCTTCTCTTACTTTCACATCCTTTATAACTGCTTTTGACTCAACTGTTATCGGAATCTCCATCTTCATTGACTCAAGAATAATTACATCATCTCCAGACTCAACAATATCACCTGTCTTTACCAAAACTTTGAAAACATTTCCCGCCATATTGGATGAGATATGTCCCAACCTTCCCACTCCCTCTCGACATTTAATGAAATGATTTTTCTTTACACAAGGTAAGCGTTTACAATATTCTGAAACTATTTCTGAAAATTCTGTATTTACAGAAAGTATATGGAATTGATAGAATGAAAACAATGTTGATTCACATAGCTTTTCTTCTAATAAACTATGGAAGTTCACAGTGAGGTGATAGATCTATGTTAAATCCTGCACAGCTCAGATCCTTTTTTATCCAAAATTTAGGAATTTCATGTTATGAGATTTGGTTTTATACTCCTGTAGAACATCGATGGATCTTATCAGATAGACAGGGTATTTGTGCTTTTCCTTCCTCAACCACCAAAATGGGGATTCAACCGTCCAGCTTGGAAAACCCCCAAATGTTAACACTGGAATATCCACAAGACTATAAGGTTACAATCCTCTATACTGAAACAACTACTCCATTAGAAAAGGATAATATTAACCTTTTATACCACCTGATGTATCCCTTTTACACTGATCTCTTGATGAAAAGAAAAGGAATAGAATTGGAAAAGCTGATCGAGGGTGTGCAAAACATTACGGTTTCACTAGACCTTGATGAATTATTGGCGAAAATTTTAGATAACGTAGCCGCTGTGATTCCGGGATCGGAAGCCTGCGTTTTTTGGATGTATAGTCCGGCATTAGACCGTTTAGTATGTAAAGCTTATAGAGGATGGAAAAAAGAAATAGAAAAAGTACGATATAAAATTGGAGAATCCGTAACAGGCAAAACATTTCTCGATGGACAACCAAGAATCTATTATTCATTTCGTGAGGCTAATGAAGCGATGGAAGGAACATCCGACGAAAATTACAAATATTTAATGCATGCTTTTCACAATCACAGGGTAAAAGTATCTGTCACTATTCCGATAAAATTTCGAGATGAAATTATTGGAGTTTTAAGCATTCATCAAGATGACCGCGAACGGAATCTTACTGATTGGGATTTTCAACTTTTACAAGGATTAGCTGCACAAATTGCGATTGCGATGGAAAATGCAAGGTTGTTTACGGAAATTAAACGAAAGAATCAAGTCCTAGTCAAACGAAACGAAGTCGATTCTACACTTTCACAGCTCTCTGTCCAAAATAGAGGAGTTGAAACGATCACTCAAGAATTAAATCGAATGCTTGGTTTGTCATTAATATTTGTGGACATGATCGAAAGCGAACACTTTCCAAAGCAAAAAGAACATCCTTTTTCGATGGATGAACTAACAAAACTCCTATCCAACCGAAAAGTTCCTATTTACGTTGAACTTTTCGATCAGGATGAAAAGGCATTTTACATTTACCCAATTTTAGTTGGATCTGTTTGTAACGGATGTATGATTATTGTTATTAATCGACCATTAACACAGCTGGAACATATCATCATTGACAGAGGGCGATCTGTGCTAGCAATGGAATTAGCCAAAAAGAAGTCATTGGCAGATATCTATTATAAAAAGACCCATGAATTTTATAATGACTTATTATTAAACGATAACCCTGATTTGCTAACCAAAAAAGCGATGAATCTTGGCTTGGATCTTAAATCAAACCTGTTCTCGGTTATTATTACGATTGCTAATTTTAAAGATCTTCAAATTCTAGATAGCATCGTTCATCGATTCATATCACGAATTAAACAAGTCCTATTAGATCATAACAAAATCGTATTTGGTAATCATAACAAAGTTACCATTCTATTCTCTCTTACGAACCCCGAAAACAAACGATCGGTAATGAGAAAATTGGATACTATTTTAAAAGAAAGTGAACTTAATGATCATATCCACCTGTTTGTCGGAGTTGGTTCGGTTTACCAGGGAATTGAATCTGTTGCCAAATCGCACAATGAAGCGAATAAGGCCGTCTCATATCTTATCTCACGCCAAAAATCAGGTATGATCCATTTTTCCGATATAGGGATAAACCGCCTGTTTATTAATCAGTCTTCCGAAGAGATTGAAAGGTTCCTTGAAGAAATTTTCACGCCTTTGAAATCCATTAAAGGTAATAATAATGATTTAGAAAAGACGCTCATAACTTATATACAAACAAATCGCTCGTCAGCTAGGACAGCTCAAAAGCTGCATATTCATGTAAACACACTTTATTTGAGGCTGAAAAAAATTGAAGAACAATTAGGCATGTCCCTTGAACAACCTGAGAATTTTTTAAAAGTGCAGCTTGCCTGCCATTTGCGTGAATCGTTTTTATAAAACAATTGTCTGTCATCCTCCTTCTTTAGTTTTATCTTCTATATGAATCTTCCGTGCATATCTTTAATACAAAAGGAAAAAAATGAAGGAGGAATACATCTTTGAATAAACTGGAATTTTTAGAAGCTAACCGAAATTTCAAAAGTTATTATAAAACCCTTCGCGATTTGAACAATTTTCTAAGCAGCTCTCCTGAGTCACAGGCTGCAAACCAAGCTATTACCCAATTAATCTTTGAATTTATTCGCATTAACGGTGTGACCTTTAGGCAGATGGACCGTGACCAATTCGAAAGAGAATATCAAATTTTTCAAGAGGATTTTATAAATGTTATTCAAAATAGTGGAGAAAACAATGTTGATTTCAATAGGTTTGCAGCCCTTTTAGATGAAATAATCGGAATCGCAAATCTAAGGCAAGATGCACTTGGAAAAATACAACGAACAAAGCAAGAATCTCCATTAGGGGAGGACGATGAGGAAAGCTCAGATGAAGCAATCGAAATTAATGTGGAAGCTCAAGCGGAAATTACCGAAGTACTCAACACTGCTGTAGAAGATGGCAATGAAGAAAATAATATTGATCCTGCCGTAAACAGCAATGATGTTAGAAATGAAATAGAGAGCAGTGAAGAGTTTACCACCATCGAAAATGATGAGGAAAGCAAAGAGGAATCAATCGAAAGCAGCAATGATCGTGATAAATTCAGATATCGGAGATTTCGATAGCAGGGAAATAGAAAAAAGCATCGGTGATGCTTTTTTCTATTTCTACCTTCCATGGAACTGACTTAAAATGTACTCCGATATCTTCGCTGATTCTAGCCGAGCTGCAATAAATGGAGGCTTAATAGCCTTAATCCCCTCTATCATTATTCCAAGCCAAATAATCTGGTTGTCAATTATTAAAAAGGGAAATGGGATAATTTCTTGAATTAATTGAGTTGGCAGTAAATCCGTCCAGTCCTCCTCCGATAAAATAATCAATGACGTCCGTTTATCTCTATTTTTCAATTTTATTTTCCATTCCTCCGACAATTCGGTGCCAGCTGGTAGTGACAGCGCAATGGAAGACCTGGCTGAATCAATATCCTGGAATACTTTTTCAAGTTTTCTAGCATGCATCCAGTGTAACTTAGAATGCTGATTTCTGATCCACGTTCCAATTTCACTATTTCTAACTGCTTGATTATGTCTCACTTGATATTCGACTAACTGTCGTAATGTTTTCGAATGATATACATGACTCTTTATAAACGCTTGATTGCTGACATGAATGAATTTTCCTTTCGTCCTGGTGATGGCAACATTGATTAATCGTTCACTATCTACGCCCGTTAACAGCATGCCAGCACGTTCCTGCGGTTCACCATCCACTGTATCGAAAACCATCACATCCCGCTCGCTGCCCTGAAATCGATGCACGGTTGCAGAAATAATTTCAGCGTTTATGCGTTCTTTTTCATATAAATCCTCTAATAACAATTCCATCAAATTGGCTTGAGCCCGGTACGGTGTAACATAACCAATAGAATGTGCTCCCCCTAAATAGGATTCATGAATAACCTGAAAAGATAGCAGCAGCTGCCAGAGATTTAGCCTTGAATTGGAGTTTTTTTCTGAGATGCAATGTGCACCAGTAAAGCTTGAATCTACTAAAATTGAAGCACGTCCAGGAAATGGTTGATTTTCAACTATTGTCTTGCGTGACTTTTGAACACTTTCATGATCACCCACAAGTGAATGATAAATGTATTGATTGGTAAAGGATGAAATGTCCGGATGCATCCTTCTCTGTTCTTTTAGTAAAAATAAATGCGGGTGCAACTTGCCATCCTTAACCCAATCAACCACTCCGGCCCGATGAAATATATCTTCCTTCAACCATTTAGTTACTAAAGCATCTCTGGAAGCAGCAATTGACGGCAGCTGCTTAAAATCACCGCAAATGATGACTCTTTTTCCTAATGATGATGCAAATCCGGCTTGAGGAACATATGCCATGCTTGCCTCATCGAGAATGATTACGTCAAAATCTTTTTCATATATCGCGGGGTCACTCGCTGCTTTAGCAAGTGTCGTTCCTACAATAAAAGAATTCTTGACAAACTCAATCTCCTTTTGGCGAATTTTCTCAAGGACCTTCGCAATCTTGGTCTCCAGCTCCAGCAATGAATGGGTGTCTCTTTTACTAAAAGAACGTGCTAGATCTTGTTTAAGCTTCCGTCTTTCCTCAACTAAAAGTTTTTTATCTGCTGCAAGCTCTGGGTCTTGTTTCTCAAGCAGTTGACTAGATGTAACCGTATCATGATTGGCAAGCTGTTCCCCGGTTAAAAACCCATACCGAAGGATGTCCCCTTCATTAAATCGATTTTTCTTAGTAACAAAGCTTGAAATCTCACCTATCAGTACATCGACTGCTTGGTTGCTATGTGATAATATGAGCACTCGCTTTTCCTGGAAATATTTATTTGCGGCCACTCGAGCAAGTGTATACGTTTTACCTGTTCCAGGCGGCCCCCAAACAAAAGTGACTGGATTATATTTTGAGCGTAATAATAACTCATGGACATTACTTTTAATTTTTTCCTGCGGGTGTTTGGCCGGCATCGAGGGATCCATTAACGTCTTAATCCGGCGACGTTTCTCCTTACTTTTCTTCATTTCATCCAGGCGTTGAATTAGCTGTTCGAGCAATTCCCATGGGTCATGAATTAGATAGGACTCATCTAATAAATCTCCGAATGATTTTTCTAAGGATAGCATGACCCCTTTTCCCTCTGATGACAGGACACGTCCTGATTGCTTCATACTGCCCCATACTAGTTTAATCGCTGTCCCCACTGGAATCCGTAAATTACTAGATGTATCAAAATAATAGGTATACGAACCTTCGGTAGAGAGCAGCCTTCCATTTGTAATGAGGTATTTAGTACTGCCGTATTTTTTTAAATAGTTTATTTCATTTTGCAATGCCTGCTGCCATTCTTTGATATAGGCTAATGTAGATGTCATAATTCTCTTCCTTCTAAAATAAAAAAAGCTCAACCATTTAAAGATTGAACTTTTTGCTAATGGAATAACTATAACATGTTATCTATTGGTATTCCAATTTTATTAGATAGACACATCACCAATTGAGAATGTGCAATTTAATACATTTGAAATTTTTGCTAAGGTGGAAATCTGTACATCCAGATCGCCTTCCTCAATAGCAGCGATGGTTTCGGCATTTAGGCCTGATAATAGGGCAAGTCTTTCTATTTCAATTTCACGATTTAATCTAATTTTCTTTAATTGATGTCCAATATTGTTCATTAGAAACACTCCTCTATTATGTAAGCGATTACATTTTGTTAATATCATTATAGTAAAATATCTAAAAATATTCAATACTTTTAGATTAGGAGTATAAGAAAAATGAGTTTTTCATATAGAGTGAAAACCTATATGAAAAACTCAAACCTTCCATCGATCATGTTAATATCCGGTTCCTTGTCCACCAGTAATAATTGCAATACTTGAACTAGCACCGATTCTAGTCGCGCCAGCTTGAATAAGTTTTCTAGCAGTATCTAAATCTCTAACACATGCTGATGCTTTAACGCCCATATCTGGACCAACTGCCTCGCGCATTAATTTGATATCTTCTGCTGTAGCACAGCCTGGTCCAAAACCAGTTGATGTTTTAACAAAATCTGCACCAGCCATTTTCGCTAAAATGCAAGCCTTTTTCTTCTCTTCAATTTCAAGAAATCCGGTTTCAATAATAACCTTAACTGGAGCATTACCTTTAGCCGCTAATACCACACCTTCAATGTCTTTTTTAACGGTTTCGAAATCACCTGATTTTAGTGCTCCAATATTAATCACCATGTCGATTTCAGTAGCTCCGTTAGCAATCGCATCCCGTGTTTCGGCGATTTTAACAAACGTGCTGGTTGCTCCTAATGGGAAGCCGACAACTGTGGTAACACCGACACCTGAGCCTTTAAGTTCATTTGCCGCAGTCTGCACCCAATACGGATTCACACAAACAGTTGCAAATTTATGTTCCTTCGCTTCCTCACAAAGCTTTACAATTTGGTCCTTTGACGCTTCTGGCTTTAATAATGTATGGTCGATCATTCTAGCAACAGATGGACCAGTAATAATGGTAGAAGCAGAACCTTCTTTATAGGTTACGTTTCCGGAAACAGCTGGTTTAGTTTCCTTTAACTCTTGTTTATTGGTTAATTGCTGCATAATTTGATTAGTAATTTGTTCCACTAATGCTTCGATTTGCATCTTGCTCACCTCACGTTATTCTAATCGATCAACGATTCCGGCAATGACGGCATCAAAAGAGCCCTTTGGATCTTCTAAAATGTCGCGTGCCGAACCACCTTCCTCAAGTAAAAGTACATAATCGCCAACCCCGGCGTGGAACCGATCAAATGCGATGATCGGTTCGCCGTTTTCTTTTCCCGAAGCATCAACCGGGATGACAACCATTAGTTTTTTGTTTTGATGGCTGGGTGTCTTTATCGTTGAAACGACATTGCCAACGACCTTTGCTAATTTCATTATTTTACAACTGGAAGAATTTTTTCGATATCTGAATGTGGTCTTGGGATAACATGTACAGATAAGAATTCGCCTACACGCTGTGCAGCATCTGCACCTGCTTCTGTTGCTGCTTTAACTGCGCCAACATCACCGCGAACCATTACACAAACTAAGCCGCCGCCAACATTAACCTTTCCTAGCAAAGTTACGTTTGCTGCTTTTGTCATTGCGTCTGCTGCTTCAATTGCCCCTACTAAACCTTTAGTTTCGATCATTCCTAATGCGTTGCTCATTTATATTTCCTCCATTCGTTTCGTCACGTTATAGTAATCAATGATTCCTAAAATCCCGGCATCTGATGGAACTAAATCTTTGTTAAGCGGTAAGGAAGACTCTCGGCTTTTTGCAAGATAAACAAGATCTCCTTCGCCTGACTGTCCAATCGTATCAATAGCCACAAGTGGTTTGCCTTTATCCTTCAACTGGTCATCAACCGGTTGGACAATCAGAAGCTTTAAACCTCTTAAATTATCATTTTTATGAGTACAAACCATTTTTCCAATTACTTTGGCTACGAACATAGTTTAACCTGCCTTTATCTGTGTAAAAACCGACTTTCAATTTCCATAATTTTTGTAACGCGTCGATCATGACGTCCGCCGGCAAAATCAGTTTGCAGCCAGGTTTTCACTAATTGCTTGGCAAGACCTTCTCCTATAAACTGCCCGCCGATCGACAACACGTTGGCGTTATTATGCTCTTTGCTGTTGATGACTGAGGACAAATCCCAACACACCGCACCGCGAACTCCAGGTATTTTATTTAAAACCATTCCGCTGCCGACGCCGACACCATCAATCATGATGCCAACGTAGTCATCATTTGTGGCAACTGTTTCGCCCACTAAAAAAGCGATATCGGGATAATCTACTGATTCGTTAGCCTTACAGCCAAAATCAAGATATTCATAGCCTAATTCCGTTAAATAGGCTTTTAACTTTTCTTTCAGTTCGTATCCACCATGGTCACTGCCAATCGCAACTTTTTTCATTACCTTTGTTCTCCTTTGGCAAATACATTGATAATTCCATCAAAAGACTGGGGGTTTAAGCTTGCGCCCCCGACTAGGACACCATCAATATCCGGCATCGCACTGTATTCGGCAGCATTGCTTTCATTAACAGAACCACCGTATAAAATCGAGATTTGGTCTGCTTTTTCACCCAGGATTTGTTTTAAAACAGAACGGATATAAGCATGAGTTTGTTGAGCTAATTCAGCTGTTGCTGACTGCCCTGTTCCAATGGCCCATACCGGTTCATAGGCTATAATCAAATTACTGGAATCAATTTCCTTTAGTGCACCAACCAGTTGGGTCGATAATATGTGTTCTGTTTGCATCGAATTTTTCTGACCCAGCGTTTCTCCTATGCAGATAATCGGGATGAGTCCGTCTTTGATTGTCTGTTTCACTTTTAAATTCACTAAATCATCATCTTCACCTGCAAATTGTCTTCTTTCGGAGTGGCCGATTATCACATATTCACAGCCAACATCCTTCAACATATTTGTGGATGATTCACCAGTGTAGGCACCTTTTTCAGCCCAATGGGCATTTTGTCCACCGAGATGAATCGGCTTTCCAGATTGTTTAATGAAAAGATGAGCGGGATAAAGCAGCTGGGATGGCGGACAGACCACCACTGAAACGTCCTTGCTGCTGTTTATTTTTTGAAAAAACTCTGCAGTCGTACTAAGTGTATTGTTCATTTTCCAATTCGCAATGACATAGGTCTGCCGGTCACTTTGGATTTGCAGCTCGCCGAGTGTGTGAACAATTGTGTCCCTTACGAGATTTTTGATAAAGCTTTCAATGGATTGTTCCATTTCGCTTCCCCTTATTCACTTTTTGGCAGAATACCTTCAACATCGCCGTTTGGACGTGGAATAACGTGTACTGAAAGAAGGGTTCCAACGCGTTGAGCTGCTTCTGCACCAGCTTCTGTTGCCGCTTTAACTGCGCCTACATCTCCGCGAACCATTACAGTTACAATACCTGCACCCACTAATTCTCTGCCTACTAATGTAACATTTGCTGCTTTAACCATTGCATCTGCCGCTTCGATTGCACCTACCAAACCTTTTGTTTCAATCATTCCTAATGCTTCTTGACCCATGATATTTCCTCCTTTAGGAACCTCTAATTTTTGTTTTATTTGCTTTTTTGTTTTTTCTGATTGTGAAGTGACGGTTTTTTCATCTTTAGATTTTGCCAATTAACACACCCCACTAGATAATTCTAAATCCATCTACTAAAACGCAGCGGCGCTGGCGTGTAAATGTTTTTGCGCTGGTTAACCCTTCTCCGGTTGGACCTGCAATTGTCAGTGTCGTGAAGCCTTCACTTTCAAAGCCTAATCCCGAAACGGAAGGGCCATTTTTAACAAAAATAGTTGCTTGAATTTCCTGCGCCATTTTTGTCAAGTTGGTAATGTTTTGTGAATGCATAATCGCTGTGTGACGGTTGCCCTTTTCAGCGATTACCGCTAATTCAATGGCTTTATCAACATCAGTGACTCTGACAATTGGTAAAATCGGCATTAACATTTCAGTCATCACCAATGGGTGATCCTTGTTTGTTTCCGCAATAATCAATCTCACATCAGGGCTTGCCTGAATGCCAGAAGCTTGTAGGATAAAGTGGGCATCCTTCCCGATGAAATCACGGTTTGGATAATACTTATCGTTTTTCTTTACAAGCACTTTTTCAAGCAGCTTTTCAAATTGAAAGCCTTTAAGCTCAATCGCGCCATTTTTCACCATTTCAGATTTAAGGGCATTTGCCACTTTTTCAACAACAAAGACCTCTTTTTCAGCGGTACATAAAACATTGTTATCAAAGCTTGCTCCCTTGACAATATCTGCAGCGGCCTTTGAAATAATCGCTGTTTCATCGACGACAACTGGCGGATTTCCAGGACCGGCTGCAATTACCTTTTTGCCTACAGCCATTGCTGCCTTTACGACAGGACCACCGCCTGTCACAACAAGTGCATTTACCTGTGGATGGTTCATGACCTGTGCCGACGTTTCCAGATTTGGAGCTGCGACAGAGGTCAAAGTATTTTCAGGCCCGCCTGCAGCCACAATGGCTTCGTTAAGCAGCTGCATGGTTTTAATCGAAACTCGTTTTGCACTTGGATGCGGGTTGTAAACAACCGTATTCCCTGCTGCAAGAAGAGAAATCGAGTTATTGATGATCGTTGCAGCCGGGTTTGTGGATGGAGTAATCGAACCAAATACACCAATTGGTGCATATTCCACTAGCGTTAACCCATCATCACCAGAATAAGATGTACTAACTAAGTCTTCCACGCCAGGTGTTTTGTTCGTGGCTAGTAAAATTTTTGCAACCTTATCTTCCACTCTTCCTAGACCCGTCTCTTCAACAGCAAGCTTAGCCAGCTCATTGACATGCTTCCGGCTTACTTCGCGCATGTTCTCGATCATTTGTCTTCGTACAGCAACTGGAAGCTTGCGAAGCTTTTCCCATGAAAGTCTTGCTGCTGCAGCCGCTTCGTCAACGGTGGTAAACACGCCATCGCCAAAGCTGACTTCTGGTAATGAAGAAACCGGGCTGCTCTCTGGCTGATTTTGGCCTAATTGCTGCAGCACTTGTTCAACCATTTTTTTGATATCGGTTTCGTTAATTTGCAAAATTAGCTCTCTCCTTTGTTAAAGGTTAAGGATCCTTGAATTTCTATTTGATCGACAATTCCTACAATTGCCGCGTCAACAGGAACACCGTTTGTAATTTCTGTTTGCCTGGCCGAGCTTCCGCTGACAAGTAAGACTACTTCACCAACACCAGAACCTACAGTATCTATCGCCACTAAGGGTTTACCGTCTTCCTCAATCGTTTTCATATCCAGAGGCTGAACAATGAGGAGCTTTTTCCCTCTTAGCTTTTCTGCTTTGGTGGTTGAAACAATGGAACCAACCACTTTACAAATGATCACGTACGTCCCTCCTTTCAAGGAGAAGTTTTTGTAATTTGAATTTTAAGGTCCTTCGCTAAGTCCTTCGCAGAAGGTGTCACCCTGCTCTTGTCAGGAACAACGATTTCCTTTAGTCCATCCTGAAACGCTTTTTCCACATGTTTTGCGAGAATAAGAGATTGCTTTTCCTTGAATGCCGTCTGCTGGGCATAAACCGTTTGCACAAGTTTACTTAGCGGTACCCATTTCACCTGATCCGCTTGAATTTGTCTTATGTAGGACTGCAAGCGTTCCTGAACAGAATGGGGCGCGTGGATTTGCTGGTAAACATTTGGCTCAATATAATCCTTGGCTATTACAATGGGCTTACCAAGCAATTGATATTGGAGAGCGAGCCATACGGCTAATTCATCATCAATTGTTAAAGCAAGCTTTGATAATAAACGATAGGATGCTACCGGAACAACCAGAGTACTGCATTTCTCTACAATTCTATTTAATTCCTCCAATGAGGTCTCATCTAACAAAACATATGGCTTTCCACTTAACGCAATGCGCGAAGGCAGCCAATCTTTTGATAAAATTAATGTAACCTCGTAGGAATCGATTAGTTGAGAAATCGCTTCCAAAACCACTGATGGATTTTGAGATTGATAGCCTAAAAGAATAGCAATCGATTGTTTTTCTATTTCTTTTTCTTTTACTTGCAGCTGTTCCTTTAAGTAAGCTTCGACAACCTGCTGGACCAGCATTTTCACCTTCGTTTTGACATCCACCAGTTTCAGCCTCCGCTCACTTGATTTCGACTTTCAACGGCTACAATTTCACCTATTTGTCCATTTTTTATGTTTGCCGCATTCGCTTCATCCAAATCGATATGCATTTCAAGTTTGTATTTAGGTGAAACCCGGATAAGCACATTTGAAAAAGTAACTCCTCGAGGACCTTCGACCTTTACTTGTACCACATCTCCATCTGCCACATCAAAGGCCTCACCATCACTAGTATGCATATGAATATGGCGCGCCGCACAAATCAATCCTTCATTAATCGTAATTTGACCTCTTGGTCCTTGAATGGTAATAGATTCTGAACCTTTGATATCGCCAGAATTACGAACCGGCGGTTTGACTCCTAGGGTAAAACCGTCGAATAACGAAACTTCTACTTGGGTATTACCTCGGGCAGGGCCGAGAACACGGACATTAGGAATTTTCCCTTTTTGACCAATCAGTGTAACGGTTTCCTTCGCAGCAAATTGGTTCGGCTGAGATAAATCCTTTAGCTTATTTAACTGGTAACCCCTCCCGAACAATCTTTCCACATGTTCAGGTGATAGATGGATATGACGGTTTGATGCTGCAATCGGTACCTGCTTTACATTTTGAAGGGTATTTTTGACAATTTCTTTGACTAGTTCCCTAATTTTCTCTTTATCCATTTATGTTATCACCCCTCATTTCGAGTAAGGCTTTTGCAGTGTACTGATCGGTAATAAGGACATTGGCGTGCCGGCCGTTAAGGGCACCATATATACCGTCCACTTTTGTATTTCCACCCGCAATAAGGATGCCGTATTCCTTTTCAGATAAATGGGAAAGTTCAATCCCAATGGTACGGTCATTTAAAGTCTCGTGGCTTATTCTCCCTTCGATATCGATAAATCGAGAGCAAATATCACCAACGGTTTGATTCTTCCGTAAAATTTCAATGTCATTGTCTAAAAAGTACCCTGCATGCATCAGTGTGGATTGCTCACCTGGCTCCCCTACCGTAAAAATGGCAATATTGGCCTTTTGGCCTAATTCCATAATTTTTTTCACATGCCGATCCGCAACAATTGCTTGCTTGACAACAATATGATCAACTACCGCAGGAACAGGAAGGAAATGCGGTGTCGTATGGAAGGCACTCGCGAGACCATTAACGATTTCTGATGCATACGTATTTGATTCTGAGTAACTCACCCCACCATTAAGCTGGACTATCGTAACATCTTTTACATTCTTAGGCTGAAGTTTTTTCACGAGTTGATAAAGGGTTGTTCCCCAAGTTATTCCGATGGTATCGCCACTTTGTACAATTTTATGCAAGTAGTCGGCAGAAACTTCTCCAAGTTTCTCTTTTATTAGTTCATCCTCATATTCAGGTATTGAGGCGACAATGCAATGCTTTAATTGGAATTTATCCTTTACCTGCATTGCGAGCTCTTGGACATCTTCTGCAGGATCGCATATTTTGATATGGACAACACCTTCTTGAACAGCTTGCAAAAGAAGTCTTGAAACGGTGGGGCGGGAAATACCTAACTTTTTCGCGATTTCTTGTTGGCTGTAGTCTAATTGATAGTACATTTTCGCCACTTCAACAAGGCGCGAAATTTTTTCATCCGCCATAATCAAGTCTCCTATTTAATAAATTATGAATATTGCAATCTTCTTTTTTTAAAAAAAGAAAACGGTTACAAACATTTGTAAAAAAATTTTCTACCTTTTCTTCTTTGGAATGAAATTATGTAAATATTCAATGAACGTTTGTTAAGTTTATTATAACCTTTCAAATCTATCTGTCAATTACTCTATCGAGAGATTTCGACATTTTTTCAACTATTTCTCAGAATTAAAGCGGAATTTGGAATTTTGTCGATTTTATGAACTTTATTAACATGAAAAAAAGAGCATTTATCATTTACAAAATGTAATGACAAATGCTCTTTTACGCTTTTACTAGAGTATTTTATTTAGAGATTCTGTTAGCGTCTTAATTAAAAAGTTCAAATCCTTTTGTTCAATATTTAACGGCGGTGCCAAGGTGAGAACATTATTGTACCCTGCAACCGTAGCTCCATTTTTTCCAATGATAATGCCTTTTTCCTTACAGCTTGCAATCACTTGATTGACAAGAGCTGGATCTAAAGGTTCTTTTGTGTTTTTATCATTTACAAGCTCAATCCCGATTAATAGGCCCTTTCCACGGACATTTCCTACATATGGATGGTCTTGTAAAAGAGTTGTTAAATCATTTAGAACCTGTTCACCTAAATCTCTCGAACGATCAAACAGATTTTCCTTTTCCATGATTTCAAGGTTTTTTAATGCCAAGGCACAAGCTGCAGGATTTCCTCCAAAAGTGTTCACGTGACGGAAATAATCATATTCTTCGGTACCTTTAAACGCTTCGTAAATGTCCTTGCGAACCGCTGTCGCAGATAATGGCAGATAGGCACTTGTAATCCCCTTTGCCATGGTAATGATATCCGGCTTTACTCCATAATTCATGAAGCCAAAAGGTTTACCTGTACGGCCGAAGCCACAAATCACTTCATCGACAATTAAGAGGGCTCCATGTTTTTCACAAACCTCTTTTGCTGCCTTCATATACCCATCTGGGGGAATAAGTACTCCTCCGCCGGTAATGATTGGTTCCATGATCATGGCCGCAATGGTTTCACTTAGCTCCCAAGTCATCGTACGGTCAATTTCTTTAACGGAAGCCAATTCCTTTGGATCCGTCACATTTGTGTCATCACGATAGGAATCCGGAGGTGATACATGGATAAAACCCGGGGCAAGCGGCTCATATTTATATTTTCGCTGCGCCTGTCCGGTTGCAGCTAATGCTCCCATTGAATTGCCATGGTAGGCACGGTAGCGTGAAACAATTTTATAGCGGTTATGCTCTCCCTTTTGCTGATGGAATTGACGAACAATTTTAAAGGCTGTTTCATTCGCTTCTGAACCGCTGTTTGAGAAAAAGATGACGTATTCATCTCCGAGCAATTCGTTTAATTTTTCTGCTAGTTTAATAGCAGGAACATGACTTTGTGATAGCGGAAAATAAGCCATCTCTTTTAATTGCTCATACGCTGCTTCGGCCAGCTCCGTTCTTCCATATCCAACATTCACACACCATAATCCAGCCATTGCATCTAAATAGCGCTTGCCATCCACATCTGTTACCCATGACCCCTCAGCCTTTTCCGCAATAACCGTAGCGTTGGGATTATATGGCTTCATTGAATGCCAAACATATTTATCATCCTGCTCTTTAAATGTATCTTGGGGACGTCTTGTCTGAACCATATCAAAATTTCCCTCCCTTTATATAATGGCCTGACACCATTTATGCGTCAAAACGAGATGTAATCATTTTCTTACGGGTGTAGAAATTTACGCCGTCTTTACCATTAACATGCATATCACCGTAGAAGGAATCCTTCCAGCCGGAGAATGGGAAAAACGCCATTGTGGCTGGGACACCTATGTTGATGCCGAGCATTCCTGCGTCTGCTTCTTCACGGAACTGTCGAATAGCCTTTGCATTGTTTGAATAAATGGTGGCACCATTGCCAAATCTAGATCTACGGATATATTCCAATCCTTCATCCAAATCAGCGGCACGAAGCAGACTAAGCACTGGAGCAAAAATTTCCTCTCTCGCAATCGTCATTTCCGGTGTAACATGATCGAAAATCGTTGGACCTAAGAAATTTCCTTCAGTAAGTTCATCCATTTCTTTGCGCCCATCTCTGATTAAGTCTGCGCCTTCCTCTAGGCCTTTTTCAATGTATCCAAGAACTTTATCGCGATGTTCCTTACGGATGACCGGGGTTAGTAACACTTCTTCGTCCATTCCATTACCAATAATTAATTCATCCGCCTGTTTCTTTAATGCTGTTACAAATGGTTCATTATCACCGACCACGACAACGGCACTACAAGCCATACAACGCTGGCCGGCACTTCCGAAGGTCGAGCTGATGATATGCTGAACCGCCTTATTCATATCGGCATCCGGCATGACAATATGATGATTTTTTGCTCCGGAAAGGGCTTGCACCCGTTTGCCTGCTGCGGCAGCACGCTCATAAACATATTTGGCAACCGGCTGGGAACCGACAAAGGAAATGGCAGCAATATCTTTATGCTCCAGCAGGCCATTTACGACATCATGGGCACCATGGACGACGTTTAATACTCCTTGAGGTGCACCAGCTTCAGTAAATAATTCTGCTAATCTATTAGCTAAAATTGGAGTCCTCTCTGAAGGCTTCAACACAAATGTGTTTCCGCAGGCTACAGCTAATGGGAACATCCATAAAGGAACCATCATTGGAAAGTTAAATGGTGTAATCCCGCCGACTACTCCTAGTGGGTAACGGAACATTTCGGAATCGATATCCTCAGCAATGCCTGACAGCGTTTCACCCATAATCAGGGTAGGAGCACCAGCAGCGAATTCAACGCACTCAATGCCGCGTTGAACTTCCCCATATGCTTCCTTGTAAGCCTTTCCATTTTCCAAAACGATTAATCTTGCTAATTCTTCATGGTTTTCTGTTAAGAGATAGTGGTATTTAAAAAGAATCCTTGCACGCTTTGGAACAGGAACATTCTTCCACTTCTTAAAGGCTTCTTTCGCAGCTGCAACCGCTAGATCAACATCCTCTTTTGTAGAAACAGGGACCTTTGTCAAGATCTCATTCGTTGCTGGGTTGGGCACATCCAAAGCTTGCGTACTATTTGAGCTAACCCATGCCCCGTTAATATAATTGTTTAAAATAGCAGTGTCCTTTTTTGTTACGCTCATCTCTTTTCCTCCTTATTAATTAACAATTGGAATTACTATCATTATCTCGCATGTATGAATGGCTTTCATTAGACATACTGTAAAATGTCTGCAAAGATTTCTTCGACAAATTGAACATTCTTTTAACTTTACATCATTGTACCTGATTTACTGCACCCGGTTTTGAGGATGATAAATAATCATGTACCAGCAGCATAAATTCAATCGCTACTCGCTTTTCATGATCCATAAAATCCTCTCCCAGCAAGTTCTCCAGCTTTTGCAGCCGATGGTAAAGCGTTTGTCTCACAATGAAAAGCTTATTTGAAGTTTCCTGCTTTGAGCCGTTACACTCTAAATAGGCTTTTAGTGTTTCTAACAGCTTTCCATTATATTTTTGGTCATATTGTATAACCGGAAAAAGATATTCCGATGCAAGC
Organism: Neobacillus sp. DZ-9; assembly: GCF_059587065.1. Classification (NCBI taxonomy): domain Bacteria; kingdom Bacillati; phylum Bacillota; class Bacilli; order Caryophanales; family Bacillaceae; genus Neobacillus; species Neobacillus sp. DZ-9. The sequence continues at coordinate 204,822 of NZ_JCAIOL010000005.1, read as the reverse complement.
TCCTGTAAATCCGTATATTTGCTCATTTGTGAAATAAGCCGATATAAATGTAAATCCTCATAAAAATGGTAGATTTGTTTATTCGTCATTTTTTGCTGGATGCGAATTGTTTCCTTGGCTGTTTGATAGCTTTTATGTACATCCCTTAAGGACTCGGTAAACTTACCTGCGGCAATAATAAACTTTGCAGAACTTTGCTTTCGGATAAACTCGGATTCTTGAAGTGATTCCACTGCTTTTTTAATTCGTTCCTTTAGATTCTTTTTCGTTCGGCTATTTAATAGGATAAACGTAATCTCATTTCGTTTTTCCACAGAAAATACAACAAAACCATTCTGCTCAAAAACAGAACGAAACAGTAATTTCAGGTATGTCACATCATTGATTGATTTATCTTTGATTGGAAAAAGCTTTGTGATCAACACTACCGCGTCGCTGGTTTTTGTTTTAATCCCATTCTCTATTAAATATTCCTGTATATCCTCGAGGGAATGTTCGCCCTCCAGCCAGCCATGGAGCCATTCAAACTCTTCTACCCGCTTTTTTTCCTCAACAAATAAATCTCTTAAAAGATGTTGTGCTAAAGCTGTAGCAGTTCTGTCTAAAATTAATAAGTCGTATTCGCTGATAGGAATATCCTTCGAGTAAATGATTAATTCTGCATACTCTTGACCGAACAAAAAGATAGGGGAAACGGCGATCTGCTGACTTTGAATTTGTTTGGCCCCATCAATCTGAGAGAGAATAATCCCTTGGTCCTTGCGATTGATTTCCGGGACAAATTCATATTCCTGGTTTTTCATTCGAAAGATGATTTGCACATCAAGAGCAGAAAATATAAATTGAAGAATATCCTCGTACGTTTCTATTGTAAGCAATCTTTTATTTAAACTTTGTGAATAATCCTCCAAGTCCGCTATTTTCTGATATTGCTGATTAATGATTACGGAATGAATATCCTGCGTGATTTCCACAAATGGTACTTCCTCTTCAAAAATAATGATCGGAAATTGATTTTCATTCGCAAACTCAATCACTTCAGCAGGAATTTCTGACACATAAGTCCCCATTTCAATGCATAGGCCAGCCGCATTGTTTTTATAAAACTGTTTCACCATCGAGATAAATAAATCCGCATTATCTTTCCAGGCAACACCAGTGGATAAAATTAGCTCATGACCGTTTAATAGATTTCGAATACTCGTTGCCTCTACGACATGAACCCATTTAACAATCCGTTGAACTCCATCATGCCCTCCAATAACGCGGGCATTTTCGAAGTGCTTTCTATTTAAAATATCCGCTACCTTGAGTTGAAAATGTTCTTTCATCGTTTAGCTCTCCTAATAGAAAGGATATTTTTTTGAAGAAAAAGGATTGGTTCTTCAACCAATCCTTTTCTGTTATTGTGGGTTAATTAACAATCGGTAGGTATATTTTGATTTTATTTAGCATGGATTCAAATTCTTCGGGGTCTAGAAAATCATCAGATTTCCAATTATCCCTTATCCACGCCACTAATTCTTCAGGAGAATTGAAGTACTCACCGCTTGAATCCGACTTCCGAATCGTATACCGACCGTTATCTTCATCAATTGTGACTTCACATGGATAGGCATTATCCCTTGATTTTAAATAGAATTCCATACTACCCACACCCTTTATAATCACTATTTTCCTTGATTTTGTTTGATTAATAGACTCGAAAAATACTTCCTGCCATTTGCCGTACCAATTAAGAGAGTCTCAGTAACATTACCATTCGGATGTAAAAAATCAACAGTGGCCCCGTTTAAATGTTCGTTAACTCCATTAATTCGATATCCCTTCCCGATGAAAAAATCAATTTTATCTCTTTCATCTTGAAATTGTTGATATTCTGACATCTCATCCCCACCTCGGATTTAATTAGATTGATAATGTTTCATTTTGATTCAATGGTGTATTCAGGCTATATTTTTCCCGTTTCAAATACTGACCAGATCCCGGTTTACCCACGAATTGCTTGTCGCGGATAACATATTCGCCGCGAACTAATACAGAAACAGGCTCGCCTGTCACTTTCATTCCTTCAAACGCGTTATAGTCAACAGCCATATGGTGAGTTTCTGCTGAAATCACACGTTCAACATTCGGGTCGAAAATGACAAGGTCTGCGTCCGCACCGATAGCAATCGTTCCTTTTTTCGGGAATAAGCCAAACAGCTTGGCAACCCTTGTTGAAGTTAGATCAACAAATTGATTTAGACTGATTCGTCCTTTTTTCACGCCTTCAGAGAATAATATCGTTAAGCGATCTTCAATAATTGGACCGCCGTTAGGGATTTTTGTAAAATCATTTCGCCCAAGATCCTTTTGACCTTTAAAATCGAATGAACATTGATCGGAACCAAATGTTTGCAGCGTACCACTTTTCAAGGCGTTCCAAAGGACTTCCTGATTCCACTTCTCTCTGAGTGGAGGAGACCACACATATTTAGCTCCTTCAAAGTCCGGTTTTTCTAAATAGCTTTGATCAAGGACTAAATATTGCGGACAGGTTTCACCCCAGACATTAAAGCCTTTGCTGCGAGCTTCTGCAATTTGTTCAACGGCATCCGAGCAGGAAACATGTACTACATATAGCTGCGAATTAGCCAGCCCTGTCAGCCTAGCGGCGCGTCCTGTTGCTTCTCCCTCTAATTCTTGCGGTCGTGTTAAGGCGTGATAGATTGGTTCCGTTTTTCCTTCTTCAAGGGCCTTTTTCGTTAAATAATCGATAACATCACCGTTTTCTGCGTGAACCATGACTAAACCGCCATGTTCTTTAGCCGTGACTAGCGTCCGGAAAAGCGTTTCATCATCTGCTTGCAATACATTTTTATATGCCATGAACACTTTAAAGGAAGTAATTCCTTCTTCATTAATCACCTGAGGTAGTTCGCTTAAGACCTTATCATTGATTTCTCCAATCATTAAGTGGAAACCATAGTCAATTACAGCTTTATCTTTTGACTTGCCGTGCCAGGTTTGAATCGCATCTTTGAGGGGTTCGCCTTTATTCGTTAAGCAGAAATCAATAATTGAAGTCGTCCCGCCAAAGGCTGCCGCGATCGTGCCTGATTCAAAGTCATCCTTTGTAATCGTTCCCCCAAATGGCATGTCTAGGTGAGTATGTGGATCGATTCCACCTGGAAAAACTAAGCTGCCTTTTGCATCAACGATTTCAGCACCAATGGCTGAAAGGTTAGTGCCAATCTGCGTAATTTTTCCATCCTCGATTAATAGTTCCGCCTGAAAAGTATCTGTTGCAGTGACAATGGTTCCGTTCTTAATAATTTTCTTCATTTGAGCTTCCTCCTATTTTATCTATTTAATTACGTCAACTTTGCAATCTGCTGCCACTTTAAGTGTTGCTTGGCGCTCATTCCAGGTCATCGCCGGAAGTTCGCTAGGCACCTCAATCATGTCAATGGCCCCGTCTACTGGGCAGACAATCGAGCATAAATTACAGCCGACGCAGTCTTCTTCACGTACTTTTAAATAGCTTTTTCCATTCGCATCTGTCAGCATATCAATGCATTGGTGAGAGGTATCTTCACAGGCAATATGGCACTTATTACAATTGATACATACATCGGTATTAATTTTCGCAACGATATTATAGTTGAGATCCAGGTTACCCCAATCTGAATATTTTGGAACAGACTTTCCGATAATTTCAGATACGGAAGCAATTCCTTTGCTATCTAAATAATTGCTCAGTCCTTCAATCATATCCTCCACAATCCGGAAGCCATGGTGCATTGCTGCGGTACAGACTTGAACGCCTGTCGCACCCATAAGCATAAACTCCACAGTATCCTGCCAATTGGAAATACCGCCTATTCCCGAAATAGGAACATTAATATGCGGGTGTCTTGCGCATTCTGCCACCATGTTTAGCGCGATAGGCTTTACGGCAGGACCACAATAGCCGCCGTGTGCTCCTTTACCGGCAACATGAGGAATCGTGTTCCAAGTATCAAGGTCTACCCCCATTAAGCTGTTAATTGTATTAATCATACTGATGGCATCCGCCCCGCCATTGCAGGCTGCTTCAGCTGTTGCAGTAATGTCAGTAATGTTTGGTGTTAATTTTACGATGACAGGAGTTTTCGCGACTTCTTTTACCCAATAGGTTTGCCGTTCTACAAGAGCTGGTACTTGTCCGGAGGCCGCCCCCATACCGCGCTCCGCCATACCGTGCGGACAGCCGAAGTTTAATTCAAGTCCATCCACACCGACATCTTCAACACGTTTGACAATTTCATGCCATTTTTCTTGTTTTGGCTCTACCATTAAAGAAGCGATAATCGCATGGTTAGGGAATCTCTTTTTCGTTTCATAAATTTCCTTTAGGTTAACATCTAATGGACGGTCAGTTATGAGCTCAATATTATTAAAACCCGCAACTCGCTGGCCATTAAAGCTAACCGCCGCAAACCGGGAAGATACGTTTAAAATCGGGTCACCTAACGTTTTCCATACTGCTCCTCCCCAACCGGCTTCAAAGGCGCGCTGAACCTGATAACCGGAATTGGTAGGAGGTGCTGACGCCAGCCAGAACGGGTTAGGAGATTTAATCCCTGCAAGATTAATACGTAAATCAGCCATCACTTTTCCCCCTTAAATTTAAGCTGTTCCAACAGCCGAATATTGCTTATGAATTGCATATGCAACGTCTTTACCTTGCTGGGCCGCCGTTACGACCATGGCATCGCCTTTTCCTTTGCCGAAAATAACGTCACCACAGGCAAAGATTTTTGGATTGGAGGTTTGCAAGCTATCTTGATCGACTTTTACAACTCCGCCTTCATGCTTAAGACCTAATGACTCAATTAATTCCAAGTGTCGTGTTTGGCCGATGGCTTTGACCACTGCCTCAACTGGAATAATATGTTCAGATCCTTCAACTGCAACAGGCCGGCGTCGGCCATCCTTTTCCGGTTCACCGAGTATCATTTTAATACACTCAATTCCCGTTACCTTTCCGGCTTCGTCACCGATAATACGTTTAGGTGCTGTTAACCAGCGGAACTCCACGCCATCCTGTTTAGCAAATTCATACTCAAAATCATAAGCAGTCATTTCTTCTTCCGTCCTGCGGTAAAGGATTTTTACATTTTCTGCCCCTAACCGGACAGAACAGGTCGCGCCGTCAATCGCGGTATTTCCTGCACCAACGACTACTACTCGCTTGCCGATAAAATCATTTGATAATTGGCCGCTTTTCGTTGCCTTAACAAATTCAATGGCGTCGTAAACCCCGTCTAACTTTTCTCCTTCAATACCAAGATCAGGTACATTCGCCATACCCACGGCTAAAACGATTTTGTCGTAATTTTCCGTTAATTCTTCAACAGATACATCTCTGCCCACCATTGTGTTCGTTTTAATCGTGACGTTTAACTTCTTTACTTGCTCTACTTCCCAGTAAGAAATACGCTGCGGCAAACGGAATGAAACGATACCAAAGGTATTCAATCCACCAGCTTCCTCGGCTGCTTCAAAAATGGTCACGTCATAGCCTAATCTGGCAAGCTCCCTAGCTGCAGATAATCCGGCAGGGCCGCCGCCAATAACAGCCACTTTCACACCATTGGTTGCACCTGGCTGAAAAAGAGTTTTCTCATTTTGGATCGCCCAATCAGTCGCATATCGCTGCAGATTGCCGATCATAATCGGTTTGGTTGAATGGTTTAAAACACAAGCTCCTTCACAAAGCTCTTCAGTTGGACAAACCCTTGAACAGCTTGCTCCGACAGGGTTTGAGGACATAATCGTTGTTGCAGAGCCAAGTAAGTTTCCTGAGGCAATTTTTTTAATAAAGGTAGGTATATCAATACCTGTTGGACAGGCTTTAATACATGGGGCATCATAACAATAGAGGCATCGATTTGATTCTTCAAGAGCTTCACGGTTTGTTAATCCTCGTTCGACCTCTTGGAAGTTCTTTTCAAGTTCGGTTAAGGAAATGCGCTGCATTTTTTCAATGGTCAAAGAGAAACCCTCCCTTTTCAATTAAAGGTAAATTTTTATAAAATCAAAAATGAAAGCGCTTTATTAAAAATTCAATATTATCTATCCAACCTCCTTCTTTTTTCTTATGTACTTCGCAGAAAATTCTGCCTTATTTTTATTTTACAGACAGTAAAAGACCATTTCACCTTACATTCTGTAAAATGATGCAGCCATTTGATTATCCAATATGTAAAAAGAAATAATGTGGGATGCTTGTACATTTTTCTGAATTCTTTTTCAATTTATCATAACTAAATTAAAAAAAATGTAAAAAAATAGCGAAGTGTCAAATTATCTTACATACTTTTTTCAAAAGTATGAATCTTCAATATTCCACCGTTTTGTGGCATTTTTTAGTAATTAAAATAAGAAAAGCTCGAGAGAAAGTTCGACATTTATAAAGATATTGACGATATTTGAGGATAAAAAAATGCACCTTGTCTCCAGGTGCACTTTTTCCCCAAATTAGCCCTTATAAAATTGAGACAGCTCGACAATCATTGCTCCCATTCTTTCGTTTTCAGGAACAAGCAAACGGTCCACTCCCTCTTCCCTCAATGCTTCAGCAGTAACTTTTCCGACAGCAACAGCTAAAATATTTTTCATAAAACACTGAGCAATCATATCGTATATATTATTTTCCCTTGCAAATTCGAAGAGGGAACGAACTTGAGTGGCAGTTGTAAAACAGACAGCATCACACTCATTGTTCTGGATCTCTTCACATAATTGTTCTAGAGTCTCTCTTTCAGGGGCAATATGCTGATAAGGAAGAATTTTTTGTACCACTCCGCCTTTATCTTCAAAAAACTTAGTTAATGCAGGTGCTGTTTCACCATGCAGCTGAATCATAATACGCATCCCTGAGAAATTAAAGCTCTCGAGAGCAAGGGCTAATCCCTTGGTCGTTCCATCTTCGGCTACAGCAACAGGAGTAATCTCTAATTTTTTTAAGGCGGAAAGTGTTTTATAGCCCCTTGATGCAACTTTTGCTTTTTGTATTTGGTTTAAGAAATCTTCTAACAATCCTAGTTTGTCTGCAAGAGTGATTAGAGAATCAAGTCCGATCCCCGTTGTGAAAATCACCCAATCCGCCCCTTTATGAACAAATTCCAAAATATCTGGTTCTACTTCCTTTTCTGCAAAAAAAACGGTTCCTTGAAGCGGCCGAACAAGAGGTACTCCACCTTGTTTTTCTATTAATGTACTAATTTCTTCAGTTTTTCTCGCTCCACAAATGACCACTCTTTTTCCTGTTAGACCCTTTTCCATCACACTAATCCTTTCTTAATGCATATCAGCTATTCGTTGTATTTCATAGGACTGAAAAATATTAATACCAGTTTTGTTTGAAGCAGCAATCGCAGACATAGCTTTTGCTACTGATTTTGCATGGATGGCTTTATAGGATCGTAACGGTCCCACCATTAAAGTATTTAAAAACCCGCTTGCCTTCTCCGCTATTTTTTCCCCTAAGCGGAATTCATTTCTTTCTCCTAACAATAAAGACGGTCTAAAAATGTTTAGGGAAGGTATATTTAATGATTTAAGCGACCTTTCTACCTCTCCTTTAACTTGATTGTAAAAAAAGAATGATTCCGAGTTAGCTCCCATAGCCGTGACAATTAGAAATTTTTCTGCTCCGCCTTGTACGGCTAATTTGGCTGCTTCGATAGGATATTCGTAGTCAACTTTTTTAAAAGCTTCTTTGCTTTTTGCTTTTTTAATAGTCGTTCCTAAGCAGCAAAATACATCATTAACCTTAAATGATTCGGGATATTTCTCCAGCTGGTCAAAATCAACTATATGCACTTCACATCTTGAATCAGTTATTGATATCGGTCTTCTTAATAGCAAATGTATTTTTTTATAATTATTTTGTTCGATAAGTATTTGTACTAATTCGTTCCCTATAAGTCCACTTGAACCTAGAATTAGTGCCGTTTTTTCACCCATATTCATTTTATTACTTCAATTCTCCCTTCTTCCTTAGGCTGATTAATAATAACTTTTTAAAAAATCCCATAAAATTGAATAGGTGAATATAATGAGTTAAAGGTTTTTTATGTGTTCCATGTACATTGTTTATAATTCCTTGGACATACTGAAGGATGTAAATTTATGACAAGGAGGAATTTATGATGAGTGACAATCAATTTAGTAATTTCATAAATGAACTTTCGATCCAAACAAAAATGGAAAATGTCTGGAGTTATACGTGCGGATCCTGGGAAAATTGCAGTGAAGCAACAATACAATCCTTCCTGGCCCATTGCCTTGAATATAATATCGACCCTCAGTTCTGCATGAGCTGGGTTGAGCAGCATAAAGCGGAAATTCCAAATTGGAATGCAGTTTCCGAAACATCTCTTGGCTGGATCAATCAACATACCTCCAGCGGATCAGCGATTTCGATTAGTGATGAGGGCCTAAGTTAATACTACTTATTATCTGTCCCATGATTCCCCATGGGACAGACTTATTTATGAATTATTTTATAGAGTTTTTCCAATCCATCTATCAATCTAGGTGATGGTCTGCAATACAGTTCTTCCTCTAAAATGAGAATGTGATCGTCACTTTGATAATTCAGCTTTTCGAAGCCAGGGCGTTTTTTTACAACGCTTTTTTTGACTTTTGCTTTACGAACGCCAACCCATGCAAGGCAAATGTAGTCTGGTTTTCTGCTCAAAACATCCTCCCAATCTGTTTCGACACTTGCTAAATCAACATCATGAAAAATATTGATGGCCCCGGCTGCCTCCGAAACCTCCGTCAGCCAGTTAATGTTCCCCGGTGTAAATATTGGCTTCGGCCACCATTCCCAATACAAAGCTGGCCTCTTACTAGTATACTTGCTTTGTTGCTTCACATTTTCAAGCCGGGAACGAAATTGCCCGGCAGCATCCAGCCCTCGTTCTTTTTCCCCTATAACTTCTGCTGTTTTAATTAAATCCTCTTCGATATCTTTTAACGATTGCGGATTCAAAACAATGTGGGGAATTCCACGTTCCTGTAAAGCTTCAACATTTTTTTCCATGCCTGGTACACTTAATGAAGCCAGGACCATATCAGGCTGCAATTCCTCAACTAGGTCCATATTAATAGATAAATCCGGCCCCAGCCTTGGAAGGCCGGCAATAGCCTCAGGCCAGTCAGAAAAATCATCCACCCCTACTAATAAATGAGTTAGGCCTAAATATTCCATTAATTCGGTATTACTCGGACACAAAGATATAATCCGCATAGGCTCTCTCTTCCCTTGTGAAAACCAGTCGATTCCTGGTTTTTTCTTTTTTTGTTCAACTTCCATTTCATCTTAATAAAAAATTAAGGTTGTTTAATTAGTATCAACACATACTAATAATGTTCGAAAGAGGTAATAGACATGTTAAAATTCATCATTTCAGTTTTCCTGGCAATGGATGTATTCGGATTCCATCAAGTTCCTTCACAGCAATCACAAACAGAGACTCAAACTCATCAGCAAAAACAATCTGCGGAGACTACTGAAAATGTTCAACAGGTCGTCGCAAAACAGCAGGATGAAACTGCTGATACCGATCCTATTCTGCAGCTTGCAGTCATTAGCGATACCCATATATCAACTACGAAACAAAGTGTAGTTAAGAAATTTGAAACAGCATTACAAGACCTAAACACAGTGGCACCAGAATATGATGTTTTGGCTGTTGGCGGGGATATGACCGACCATGGTTTACCTTCAGAATATGATTTATTTAACTCGGTATTAAAGGCAAATATGAACAAAAATGCGAGTACATTTATGGTTATCGGAAACCATGAATGGATGGAGAAAAAAGTTAATCGAAATTCTAAAGTGACTGATAGTCAATTAATTGAAAGATTCAAAAGCAAAATGAATGTCCCAGGTATTTATTATGATCAATCGATTCAAGGGTATCATTTCATTACTATAGCTGGTGAAAAATCGGAGTCCACAATGCTTGCAACCTATAAAAATGAAGCTGATGCGGATTCCGCTTATATTTCAGATGCACAATATAATTGGTTAGAAAAAACGCTTGCTACCGATGCTAACAACACTAAACCAATTTTTGTCTTCCTTCATCAGCCAATAACCGGAACTGTATATGGAAGTGAGTGGGGTGCTGGGCTTGAGGATCAGAAAATATTAGCACTGTTAAAAAAATATCCACAAGTCATTCTTTTCAGCGGTCATTCACACTACCCATTAAATGATTCGTCGAATATCGTTCAGGACGGAATCACTATGGTCAATACAAGTTCTGTAGCCTATACCTACACAAAAGGAACTGGCAAAAATACAGTACAATCACAGGGATATGTGGTTAATGTTTATGATGACAGAGTAGAGTTTAAAGCAAGAGAATTCAGCACCGGAACCTGGATCAAAACCGTTACTATACCTATTTCAAAAACTAACCAGCTAAACTAGCTGGTTAGTTTTTTATGCTGCTCCATTAACCGAAGCGACTAGCTTGGATAAGAAACTGTATATTAGCTGAAAGGCTTCACTAATTGTCATTTCCTCTTGAAAACCTTCAACATAATTAAGGGTAAAATTTAAATTCCAAAGACCATCTTCAGAACTAAACATCAAATCAAATTTGGCCTCATCACCATTTAGATTCGAATTTAAATATTCCTTTATGTATTGATCATATTTCTTCTGCAGTTTTAAACCTAACATGACATCATAGGTTCCAAATACATCGTCCACTTCTAAGGAAACTGCTTCAACCCTAATCTCTTCAAATGAACTTAGTTCCATATAAATAAACTCGTTTTTGTGTTTTTTTAGATAATCAATCGACTCGTTTAAAAATGTCGAAGACTCTTCTGCAATCATCGTCTCTGTTTCTTTACTGCAGCGCTCAATGTATGCGTGGGAAAATAGCATTTTGGGATCTTTTTCTTTTAACATATTAGATTCTCCTTATTTGCAAAATATCTTATGTTAATATTGATGGATTGTCTTTAAAATAGCAAATTTTCGAATCGAAAAAAAGAGGTGACCATTATAGTCACCCCTTGCCATTAATTTTAAGCTAATTTACCAGTTACCTTATTTCCTACTGACTTTGTATCCTCAGAATCTTCTGCTTGTTTTGCCCGTTTAATAAATAATGCAAGAACCAAAGCAAGACCAGCAATGAAGACGGACACAAAGAATGCATCGTTAATCCCTTCGAGCATTGCTTTCATCATGATTTGCTGTTTCATTTCAGCAATTACCTGAGGAGTAGGCGGCTTTGTCAAATGTTTCATTGCTGCGGCACCAATTTCAGTCGCGTGAGTTTTTGCCCGAGTAGACATGACCGTTACCAGCAAGGCTGTTCCAATTGCACCAGATACTTGCTGCATCGTACTATTCATTGCTGTTCCATGCGGGTAGAAACGTGCAGGCAATTGGTTTAATCCATTTGTCGTTACCGGCATATTGACCATTGACATACCGAACATTCGGAACGTATATAACATAATTAAGTGTGGGTATGTTGTGTCCAGTGTTAATTTACTTAACATGTAACTTGTAACTACTGTAATCGTTAGCCCAATAATCGCTAATAAACGCCCGCCAAATTTATCAAATAATTTTCCTGTTATTGGCATCATGATGGCCATAACAATCGCTCCTGGCAGCAACATCAAACCAGCATCTAAAGGAGAAATTCCGCGAATCGTTTGAACATAAATAGGCAGAAGGATCATCCCGGAAAACATCGCCATTGTAACAACCATGGAAATTGCTGAAGACAGCGCAAATGCAGGATACCTGTAAATCTTAAAGTTAAGCATCGGACGCTCTTGTTTTAATTGACGTAAAATAAACGCAAGTAGTGAAACAACCCCAACTGCAATCGTTCCATATACTTCAGGGCTATCCCAGCCTTCTTTTCCGGCTGAACTAAATCCGTACAAGATTCCCCCGAAACCTACGCTTGATAATAAGAGCGATAAGAAATCAAGACGATTATTCGTTTTTTCCTTTTTATCTTTCAGCTTAAAGAGTCCAATCAACATGACGATGATTGCAATTGGTGTAATGAAATGGAAAAGCATTCTCCAATCATAGTGTTCAATAATCCACCCTGATAAAGTTGGACCAATGGCTGGAGCGAACATTAATACTAATCCGAAAAACCCCATCGCTGTTCCACGTTTTTCAATTGGAAAACTTGTTAACATGACATTCATTAGCAACGGCATCATAATAGCTGAACCAGAAGCTTGAATCATCCTGCCAGCTAATAATATTGGAAACACATGGGCAAAACCTGCTAAAATTGTTCCTATTGTAAATAGGCCCATCGCTGCTAAAAATAATTGGCGGACAGAATATTTTTGAATTAAAAATGCTGTTGATGGTATGAGTATTCCATTTACTAACATGAAACCAGTTGTCAGCCATTGAACAGTCGATGCTTCAACATCTAAGTCCTTCATGATCGATGGCAGCGCGATATTTAACAATGTGTTATTTAAGAATGCTATAAAAGCTCCAATCATCAAGACCGCAATAATTCCGTACGGTGGACGATTAGTTTGTTTATTTGATTGTTCCATTGTATTCCTCCCTGTGTACCCCTTGTTCATTTTTTTATACCCCTGTTTCACACTTAAATAATAATATACGCACGGTTCAATTTTTGCAATAAAAAAGTTTGCTTAATATTAAGGTTTGTAAAGAAAACGATTTTAATGTACTATATTTTTGTACACTAAGTACAATATGAAACCAAGGTGATTTTATGAATGACCGAAAGCAGCATGTTGTCAAAGTAGCACACCAGCTATTTATCGATAAAGGATTTCAAGCCACATCAATCCAAGATATTTTAGAATATAGCGGGATTTCAAAAGGTACTTTTTATAACTACTTTTCATCAAAAAACGAACTATTAATGGCCATTTTCAAAACGAACTATGCCGAATTGGAAAAAGAACGGAATGAACTATTAATTGGTCAAAACCGTTCAGATTTAGAGATTTTTATTAAACAAGTAGAAATTCAATTAAAGACAAATAGAAAGAATAACTTAATTTCATTATTTGAAGAAGTAATGGTTTTAAATGATGCAGATCTTAAGGAATATATCCAACAAGGCCAATTAAAAAATATAAGTTGGATATATCATCGGTTGATCGACATCTTTGGTGAAAAAAAGAAACCTTATTTATTGGACAGTGCGATAATGTTTATGGGTATTCTTCGTGAAAATCTAAAATATCATCAAAGGGCAAATGAATCAAATGCAAATATTGGTCACGTGGTCCGCTTCTCAGTTAAGCGCTTGGTGAAAATAGTCGATGAATTAGTTGAATCTGATGATCAATTAATTCAGCCAGAGCTATTTGAAAGCTGGCTGCCTGACTGCAGAAGACCGAATCACGCATTTCAAAAAAAGCTCCGTCATACTATTTTTATACTGAAAAGTACTTTGATTCAAAATGAGAAACAGTCAAAATCCACCGAGTTATTAGATTTTATTGAGGATGAACTGATGGACTCAAAGAGTCCACGGAGATTCCTCATCGAAAGTGCCATCCTTTCATTAAAAACATTTGGAAGAAAAGAAATCGAAAAAGACCTCCTACAGCTCGAACAGTTTGTTGACGAATATTTCGGAGACGCATCTTTTTAGGTTCTAAATGAAAAAGCGCCAGCGACCATCAAATTTTGATGACCTGGCGCTTTTTCTTTTTATTTACCTAAGAAAGTACTCGGCATGACCACGGCAACGACCTCTCCGCGGGCACAGAGGGTATCCTCAGCATAAACTTCCGTTTCCACTTTAAATTTCTTCGGGTGAATCTCGGTCACAGTTCCAATCGCTTTTATCGGTACGCCATGCGGGGTTGGCTTTAAAAAGTTAACATTTAAAGAAGCTGTCACAAAGCGCGGCGGTTCTGCGCCATCCCCTGCTTCATGACCTTTTTTCCGATGAAGCGCCAATGCGGCAGACCCCGTTCCATGGCAATCAATGAGCGAGGCAACAATTCCGCCATAAACAAACCCTGGAAGTGCAATGTGCTCCGGTTCAGGAGTATAAATGGTAATGGTATGTTCCCCTTGCCAGCCTGTACGGAAATGGTGTCCCGCCTCATTCATTCGGCCGCATCCATAACACCACGCAAAATCTTCTGGATATTCATCTTGAATGGCTTTTAAAACCTTTTCCTCCAAGGTGCTCCCTCTTTTCATCGTTTAATAAATTTATATTTTCTTTAATAAATCTCTGGTTAGCTCGTCAACAGAACGTTTCCCAGATAAAGCTAATGTTAAATCAAAATCAGCAAGCAAATTTCTCAGAACCTGCTTAACCCCTTCTTCTCCAGCCAAAGCAAGCCCATACATGAATGGCCGGCCGATTAATACCGCTTTTGCACCTAATGCTAATGCTTTGATCATATCAGAACCTCGACGAATGCCGCTGTCCAGCAATACAGGTATTTCCCCCTTAACAGCATCAATGATATCTGGCAATGCATCAATAGCGGCAATGGCTCCATCGACTTGTCTGCCGCCATGATTACTGACGATTATTCCGTCCACTCCATGTTCGACAGCCAGCTTTGCATCATCTGGATGCAAGATGCCTTTTAACAGGATTGGCAGGGATGTTTGACTTTTAATAAACTCTAAATCCTGCCAGGTTAAAGTTGGATTTCCAAAAACACGCGACCAGAGCATAATAGCCGATTTCATATCCTCTTGAGGAGATCGTTCTAATCTCGAACAAAAAACGGGATCCTCAAGGTAATTCCCAATTCCCTTCGCTTCTAAAAACGGCAGGTAGGCATTCTCAATATCCTTTTCCCTCCATGCCATCATTGGTGTATCAAGAGTAATAACAATCGCACTATAGCCAGCTGCTTCTGCCCTTTTGACCATACTTGCGGCAATTTCCCGGTCATTGCTCCAATAAAGCTGGAACCATCTTTCCCCTTGTCCTGCCTCTGACGCAATTTTTTCCAAGCTGTATGTAGAAGCTGTACTTACAATAAAAGGAACCTTCATCGCTGCAGCACCGCGTGCACTTGCCAACTCCCCTTCTGGGTGGACAATAGATTGAACTCCTACCGGTGCAAGCAATAGCGGATAAGGAAGTTTTTTACCAAATAACTCAATGCTTAAATCCCTTTTTGACGTATCACACAGCATCCGAGGGACAATATTCCATTTTTCAAATGCTTTATTGTTTTGTTTTGCCGTAACCTCAGCTCCTGCTGAAGCGGCTACATAGTAATAGGGTTTTGCATCCAAAAGCGCCTTCGCTTTTGCTTCTAGTTCTTCATAAGACACAGGAATAATATTTTTTTCTAACTGTTGATACACCTTTAATTGAACTTGATTACCGAAACTCAAAACTAAATCCTCCCCCTTAACTGCAAACGCTTACCTTCTTATGATACCATTGAAAAAAATAAAGGGCCAACGAATAGACGCAATATTATAAAAATAAGGAAGTGAAACGACTTCACTTCCTTGTTTCTAAAGTTTTTTCATTTTTAAAGATAAAAATAAATGAGAAATGGTGTAATCAATGACATACACATTGCTGCTGTGATCATCGCGATACTTCCCATCGTACCTTCTACTTCTCCCCAATCAAACGCGCGTTTCGCTCCCATTGCTTGAGCAGATGTTCCCAAGGCCAGCCCCTTAGCAATTTTACTCTTGATTCGTGTGTACTTTAATAATCCTGGTCCAATAAATAGTGAAAAAATGGCTGAAACAAAAACAAAAGAAACGGTTAAGGATGGAATCCCCCCTAGTGATTGTGAGATAGAAAGGGCTATTGGGGCAGTAACAGATTTGGGAATCATCGAAATCATCATTTCTTGATTCATATGCATTAACTTAGTTAGCCATACTATAGAAGCCACACCTGTCAACGTACCAGTCATTACTGCACAAACAATTATGAAGAAATATTTTTTAATCAAAGCAAATTGTTTATATAAAGGGACAGCAAGTGATACCGTTGCTGTTCCCATTAGCAATGAGAAGAGGTCAGTTCCAGAAGTGTATCCAGTAAAATCGAGATGAAAAAGGGTTAGAACGCAAATGATAAAAACCGTACAAGTATATAACGGATTAAGCCAAGCCTTTTTAAATTTTTGAAAAACCAGTACCCCAATTAAGTAACTTACAACTGTAATAAAAGTACACAATAGAATATTATCAATCATTTTCTCCATTTCGTTTGCTCCTTTTACTATTAGTTTCAATAATTTCAGCAATTATGGCTGTTATTAACAGTACGACCAGACTACTAACTGCTAAAATCGTCGAAAGCTTTACCCCTTCATGTCGAAAAATCCTGGTAAAATGCCATATACCTACAGCAAAAGGAATAAATAGAAGAGTTATATGTTTGATATGCAGCTGAGCCACTGACTCCACCCATCTTAAATCACAAATTCTTAATATCAAGGCTATGAATAGTAATATCATACCGACAAAACTTCCAGAAAGCGGGAGACTAAACCAAGTTACCAGCCCATTTCCCAATAGATAAAAAAAGAGAATTGTTAAAAACTGAACAACATATCGAACCATTCTTTTGTACCTCCAATACCTATGGAAACAGCAAGAATCGTTTTCCTTTTTGTAAGTATGTCATACGAATAACGGAAATTCATTATTGTTGTCAGGATTCCTTACTTGGAATTTTGCTGAAGAAAAAGAAAAATGGCAGAAAAACTTACATTTCTTTTGTCCATCTTCTAGTTGACATAATTTTCGAATAATATAAGATAAAATTTAGTAGTGCGAAATAAATAAGGGGGCAAAAGCATGGAAAAAACAGTTGAAAAACGGCTAAATCGCTCAGAAATACAAGAGGAACTGACTTGGAATCTCGATGATTTATTCCCGTCAGAGCAGGCATGGGAACAAGAATTAAACGTAATTGAAAAGGATATTTCTCAGTTTGCTAGATTTAAAGATACATTACATACTGGCTCTAAAGCCTTATTAGATTGTTTAGTCGCACAAGAACATCTTTCGATGAAAATTATTAAAGCTTGGACTTTCGCGAGCTTGAAACAATCTGCAGATGGAACTGATCCCAATCATCAAGCCAATTTGGCTAACTTCTTTTCCTTACGAACAAAAAGCATTGCTGCCCTGTCCTTTATTGATTCGGAAATTCTTGCCCTTGAGGATGGTATGGTAGAAAAATACCTACAGCAGGAACCTGAGCTCCAACCTTTTCGTAAAAATTTATTAGAGCTGCTTGAATCGAAAAAACACAAGCTATCGGCAGAAACAGAGGAGGCACTGGCTGCAATTGGTGAGCTGCAAGGTGCGCCCTACCAAATTTATCAAATGAGCAAATTAGCTGACATGCAGTTCACATCTATTAAGGACCCGAATGGTAACGACTTGCCTGTATCGTTTGCTTTATTTGAGAACCGTTATGAATTTTCACCAGACACTGAAATTCGGAGAAAAGCGTATAATTCTTTTGTTTCCACACTTAAGCAATATAAGAATACAATGGCAGCAACATATTCTGCAGAAGTCATAAAGCAAGTCACCTTTTCCCGCCTGCGGAAATATGATTCCGTCACCCATATGCTGCTAGAGCCGCACCAGGTATCACTAGAAATGTATAACAATCAAATTGACATTATTTATCAAGAGCTCGCCCCGCATATGCGCCGCTTTGCCCAACTGAAACAGAGACTTTTAGGTTTGGACAAAATGCTTTTCTGTGATTTGAAAGCGCCATTGGATTCGGATTTTAATCCTTCGACGACATTCGAAGAAGCTAGCCAATTAATTTTAGAATCACTTAAGATCATGGGACCTGAATATACCGAAATCATTGAACGGGGATTCAAGGAAAGATGGGTTGACCGCGCTGATAACGTTGGAAAATCTACTGGCGCCTTCTGTTCTAGCCCATATGGTTCGCATCCATATATTCTTATCACTTGGCAGGATAATATGCGCGGCTGTTTCACCCTTGCTCATGAATTCGGTCATGCCGGACATTTTTATTTAGCCAATAAAAATCAGCGAATCATGAATGTGCGTCCCTCAATGTATTTTGTAGAGGCCCCTTCCACCATGAATGAAATGCTTTTAGGTCAGCATTTGCTTTCTAATACAGAAGATAAACAAATGCGCCGCTGGGTGATTTTGCAATTGCTGGGAACGTATTATCATAATTTTGTCACCCATTTGCTGGAAGCAGAATATCAACGCCGCGTATATGCTCTCGCTGAAGAAGGTAAAGCGCTAACAGCCAAAATATTAACAGAATTAACAAGTGATGTCCTGACCGAATTCTGGGGAAATACGGTTGTGATTGATGAAGGTGCAGGCCTAACATGGATGCGTCAGCCTCATTATTACATGGGCCTATACCCATATACCTACTCTGCTGGCTTGACTGTTTCTACAGCTGTGGCCCAAATGATAAAAGAAGAAGGTCAGCCAGCTGTCGACCGTTGGCTTGACGTAATGCGAGCAGGTGGAACAATGAAGCCATTAGAGCTCATAAAGCACGCTGGTTTAGATATGTCGACACCAGATCCAATCCGTAAAGCAGTTGCTTATGTGGGGTCATTAATTGATGAACTCGAACAGTTATATAACTAACGTAAAAAAACCCATGAGATTCATGGGTTTTCTTTTTGACTTAATTTTCTACAAGATTCAAAATTGTTGCTTCATATTCAGATAATGCTTCATCTAGAATTTTTAATCCCTCATCAATTTGTTCTTTTGTGACGATTAACGGTGGAATCATTCTAATTACTTCGCTATGATTTCCGCAAAGGTAAAATAATACCCCTTTTTCAAGCGCCAAATCAAGAATTTTTAACAATGCCTTGCCATCCGGATCCCCAGTTTTTGGATCAACAATTTCAATTCCAATCATTAGACCAACAGCACGAATGCTGCCGATAACAGAGTGCCTTTCTTTAATCCGCTCAAGCTGTTCAACTGCATACTTCCCCATATTCCTTGTGTTTTCGAGAAGATTTTCCTCTTTCATCACTTCCAAAGTAGCAAGTCCAACTGAACATGCAATTGGATTACCGCCAAACGTTGTCCCATGACTGCCAAGCGGCCATTGCTTCATTAAATCACTCGATGCGACAGTTGCACTTAAAGGGAGACCAGAAGCGATCCCTTTTGCAATTGCCATTATGTCAGGAGTGACATCAAAAGTTTGTGCCGCGAACCATTCACCCGTACGTCCAAATCCAGTTTGGACTTCATCAAAAATGAGTAAAATGTTATGTCGGTCACAAATTTCACGGACTCTTTTCAACCAGCCCTTTGGTGGAACGATATATCCGCCTTCTCCAAGGACCGGTTCTAAAATAACACATGCCACTTCTTCCGGAGTAACTTGATGACTAAATAGACTAGCAAAATCTTTTTCTAGTTTTTCAATAACAAATGCTTCTGGATCTTTACCTTGCGGACACTCTTTCACATTGGCATAAGGAATTTGATAGGTTAGACCGGATGGCTGCATAAATTTTCGGTATTTACTTTTTGAAGTGGTGACACTTAACGCCCCTAATGAACGGCCGTGGAAACAACCTGTAAAAGAAATCACGTAAGGCCGTTTTGTAACATATTTTGCGAGCTTAATTGAACCTTCTATTGCTTCTGCACCACTGTTTGCAAAGAAAAAGCAATCTAGGTCCCCCGGTAATATTTCGGCTAGCTCATCTGCTAATCGTAAAATGGACTCGTACATAATGACACCAGAAGGTCCATGCATTAACTCATCGGCTGCATCTTTAATCGCTTGAACAATTTTTGGATGCCGGTGTCCAACATTGGTGACAGCAATTCCGGATGTAAAATCAAGATATTTTTTTCCATCAACACCGTAGTAATAACAGCCCTCTTCTTTCACAACAGGTAGATTCGGATGGTCCTTTGCCATACTAGGAGCAAGACGATTTGGCATATTTTTCACAAGATGTTCCCAATTTTTCCCCATATTTTTTGATCCCCCAATAAGTAATAATAACTTGTAAAATTTATTATTTGATAGATTTTAAACTTTCTTCCCTGATTAGAGAGAGTAATTCTTCCTTATACTCTGCAAATTCCACGGTCGCCTTCACACTGAAATCTCTTGGTCTTTCTAAGGTAATCGGAACCTTCTTCTTTAATCGTCCTGGTCTTGCTGTCATCACATAAACAGAGTCTGCCAAGAAAATAGATTCATCTACATCATGGGTAATGAATAAAATCGTCTTTTTTGATTCTTCCCATGCTTTTAATAACACTTCCTGCATGATGTTCCTCGTTTGCGCATCTAAGGCCCCAAACGGTTCATCCATTAATAATATTTTCGGATCGTTTGCTAAAGCGCGGGCAATTGCGACACGTTGTTTCATACCACCTGACAATTGAATCGGATAATGCTTCTCAAAGCCTTCCAGACCAATTAATTGCAAATAATGACGTGCCACATCGTCCCGTTCTTTTTGTGAAATTCCTTTTAACTTTAAACCAAAGGTAATATTCTCTTTAACGCTTAACCATGGATACAAGGTATAGGATTGAAATACCATTCCACGGTCAGGACCAGGTCCCTTTATTTCATCCCCATCTAGGAGGACTTTACCTGATGTTGATTCTTCCAATCCTGCAACGATTCGCAAAACGGTTGATTTTCCACACCCAGATGGACCTAAAATCGTCACAAACTCTCCTTCTTCAATCGAAAAGGAAGTCTTTTCTAATGCTGTCGTTTCTCCGCTTTTTGTTTTAAAGATTTTACCTACTTCTTTAATTTCTAATTTTGGTTTACTAATTTTAGGAAATATCGGTTTTACTTTTTCTATTTCTTTTACAACTGGAGTCACCATCCTACAAACCATCCTTTCTCATCCACGAAAACGAAGCGCGGTAAATGGCTTTAAAAATAATATCGGTTATGAGGCCTAATAAACCAATGATTAAAATCCCCACGATGATTTTATCTGGCTGTAAAAACCTTGATGCTTGCATAATCATGTAACCCAATCCGCTTGATGCACCGACAATTTCAGCTACCACTAAATAAGTCCACGCCCATCCAAACGTAATCCGAAGGGTGTCGACAATTCCTGGCAAGGAAGCTGGGAGAATTACCTTTGTAAAAACCTGTGCCTTCTTGGCCCCTAAAGTATAGGAAACATCCACCAAATCATTTTGAACGTTTTTTGTCACATCCATAACCATTAACGTAAGCTGAAAAAATGTTCCTAAGAAAATCACACTCATTTTTTCAGCCTCTCCAAGACCAATCCATAAAATCAATAAAGGGATGAAGGCTGAAGCTGGCATATAACGAATAAATCCGATGACAGGTTCAAATGCCCCTTCCATAATCCTCAATGATCCCATTAAGATTCCTAAAGGAATTCCAATAATGGCAGCAATAAGAAACCCCATTAACACCCGCGAAAAACTAATTCCAATATCTGAAAGAATGTCTCCGTTAACGAATAAATCAACGGCTGTAGCTAACACTGCTGACGGACTTGGTAAAAATAGAGGATTCACCAACTTACCGTAGCTTAGCACGGACCATACCAATAATAATAGAAGAAACGTAAGAAAGCCTGCTGATGTATAAAGCGGTTTAGATATTTCTTTATTAGGAGTTAATAATTTAGCTAACATTAAATCACCTATTTTCTCTATTAATCTTTTATAAAAAAGCCTAACCTATAAGGCAGGAAGAACACCTCATGAGTCAGGCTTCATAAAAATCCTATTTTCTATTTTTGAAAGCTTGGATTGATAACATTATCCACTTTTGGTTCTTTGTCAATTATCTTTTGATCTTTGTAAAACTTAATTGCATTTTCAGCTGATTGATAAATGTCACCTTTTGCACTTTCAGTTCCGAAAAGTTTTTGATTATCCTCTTTGGAGAAAAATTTTAATCCGGTTACTGTTCCTTCAAATTCTTTTAAATCGATTTTTAGACCTTTGGCCATAATTTCGTTTGCTTCTTTCTCATGCTCTTTCCAATATGTCATCGCTTCACCCATCGCCTTAACAAATGCTTTTACATCTTCGGGACGGTTTTTGATAACATCTTCCTTAAAGCTGACCGTATCGACAATAATTCCAGGCAGATCCTTTGTTGTTAACAATACTTTTCCGTTTGCTTGTGATCCCTTTGTTAACCAAGGCTCCCATGTTACCGCTGCATCAACTTTACCGGCAGCAAAAGCGGCTCCTGCATCTCCAGCTGACATTTGAACGACTTGTACATCTTTTTCTGTTAATCCGCCTTGTTTTAATGCTTGGAGGGCAAGCATATGGCTTGTAGATCCTACTTCAAATGCAACCGTTTTTCCTTTTAAGTCTTTTACACTATTAATATTATTTTTCACGAGAATCCCATCTCCGCCGTGGGAATCATCCAATAACCAAACAACTTGAACCGGAATATTTGAAGCCGCTAAAGATACCTGGACATCAAGCGCCGTTGCCATTCCATCAATTTTTCCACTTGCCAGCGCTTGTTTTCGTTCGCCTAATCCTTCAACAATAGAAAGGTCCACATCAATACCATTCTTTTTGAAAAAACCTTTTTCCTTGGCTAAAAATAATGGGCCATAACCCGTCCAAGTTGGCAGCGTCACTTTCAATGGTTCAGACGACTTTCCATTCTTGGAATTGCCCGAAGCTTCCTCTTTTCCGCATGCCGCTAACGCTAGTAATAACATCATCGAACAAACAACCATTAACCATTTTTTCATTACTTTTTCCCCCTTTATATTTATAATGAAATACTTAAAAACTCTTTTCCTATTCTATCCGCTTGTTTTACAGCTTTTATCACCATTTCCGGTGTGACATCAAACGGCATGTTTGCCATATCTTCAATCGTGACGGTTATTTCACCTAGCTTTTCCCATTGATAATCGGTTAATTCCTTTATACCCATATGCTCCAAAGTAAAGGGAAGTCCGATTTCTTGATAATAACGAATTAAGTTTGGCAGCTCTTCTTCCTTCGATTCCATACATAATTGCGCAAGGATTCCGAAGGCGACAATTTCACCATGATACGATTGATGACATTCCGGAAATATTGTTAAGCCTGAATAAATGGCGTGGGCACCTGCTGTCCTACAATCATCCCCACCGTACCCGCTCACACTTCCGCTTATTAAAATAATCGTATCGACACAATCTTCAAAAGCTTTCGTCAAAGTAAGGGATTCAACAGATCGAATTGCTTCATGACCAATTTCATGTAGAGTTTTATAAACTTGAGCTGCTATCGCAAAGGCGGTTTGATTTAACGCAGTTGAATTCGCTTTTTTTATAGTAGCCCGTGTTTCAAACCATTTTGCAAGCGTATCACCAATCCCCGCTATTAAAAAGCGAACGGGAGCTTTTAAAAGGATGGTTGAATCTACTATGACTAGTTCTGGAGCCTTCGACTCCCTCCCAATACCAATAAATTCACCTTCATCGTTATAAAGAATAGAAATAGGTGTTGCCGCAGCACATGTGGCCGCTATGGTAGGGATGACAACCAATGGTTTATTTAGTTTGAATGCCACAGCTTTAACCGTATCAATGGCTTTGCCTCCACCTGTTCCAATCAAAACATCGAATTCTTGGCTCTGTAATTTGTCTACCAGTCTATTAATATTGGTTTCAGAAGATTCTCCACCATACCAAAGGGAGGGCAACATAGACATACCTTCTGCGGACAAACTCTTTCTTAATGTGTCTTGTACAATATCTACACTAACCTGTCCGCCAATAAGTGCAGCAGTTTTTCCGAAATTTTTTATGTACGATCCAACCGCTGTTAATATACCGGCCTCTCTTACATACTGTCCAGGTCCTACAGTCACTTTCATATTCCATCCCCCTTACATTATTGAAAAATCATAAGATATATAACATTCTTTTAATATAAATATTCAAAATTCTTATGTCAATATAGATTTTTAATATTCAGTAATTAATTGTTTATAGATAAATGGAAATAAATATACATACCTCTAATTATTTAAATATATTTTCCGATTATTATTGTTGTATAAATATTAATTTTATACTATTAATAACTCTCTTTTCCGCCCCCATCCTCCACGTAAATTTTTCTTACAATTAACAATAAATTATGCAAGTTTTATGCCACTTTTTAATCTATTTCATATTTTCTGAGTTTTCTAAACACTGATGGTTGACTGATGCCTAATGCTTTGGCGATTTGAGTCATAGTTTTGTAACGTTTTCTAGCTTTAAACAATACTTGCTTTTCAACGCTTTCAAGTATTTCATCCAATGAGCGATTCCCATCTTCAATCGTTGCAACCTCTTGGTATGTCTTTCGATAGCGTTCAGGCAGGTTTTCTACTTCAATTAACTGCTTAGAGGACGTAACCACTAGCCTCTCAATTAAATTGATTAACTCTCTTACATTCCCCTTCCATTCATTTGTCAGCAATAAATGAATAACACCTTCATCTAGGGCTCGTTCTCTGTCATATTTATCAGAGAAATACTTTAAAAAGTAGTCAACTAAGGGAATAATGTCCGTTGAACGTTTTCGTAATGGAGGGATGGTGATAGGTACAACATTTAGACGAAAAAAAAGATCCTGGCGAAACGTTTTTTCCTCAATCGCTTTCTCTAAATCTTTATTTGTGGCTGCTAAGATACGGAAATCAACATTTCGGACCTTTGTTCCTCCGACACGATAAAACTGTTTTTCCTGTATAAACTTCAATATTTTTACCTGATTAGCTAACGACAGCTCCCCAATCTCATCCAAAAATAATGTCCCACCCTCTGCAAGCTCCGCTAAACCTACTTTTCCTTTATTGCTTGCACCTGTAAAGGACCCAGATTCATAACCAAAAAACTCTGCCTCAAATAGTGATTCAGGGATCGCCCCACAGTTCACTTCAATAAATGGACCATCTTTTCTAGGACTTTTATTGTGAATAAATTTCGCAATGTGCGATTTCCCAACTCCTGATTCACCAAGAAGTAACACATTTACATCGATTTCAGCTACCTGTAAAGAAAGTTGTAAAACCTTTTTCATTTCATCTCCGCTTGCAATCATGCCTTCAGTAAAGAAATGAAGATTTCTAAGCATTTCAAGCTCACTTTTTACTCTTTCCATTTCATCTTCCATATCGGTTAAATATTTTTGCATATTTAGTAACTCAGTAATATCATGTGAATAACTAACGATTCGCACAAGTTGATTATCCTGATTGAATACCGGTATCCCAGTAACCAATAATTTTTTCCCATCATTTGTAGTTTGAACAATTGTAATTTTCTTCTTTTCTTTTAACACCATGGGGGTCAAGATTGGTGTAAAAACTCCTTCTTTTTCAAGTTCATAAACCGACCTGCCAACCATTTCATTCGATTTTAAGTTATAAATACCTTCGGTGGCTTCACTTACTTTCAAAATAATCCCATCCGTATTCGTCACTAGAATATCATCTTGCAATGAGTGCAGAATGGCTTCACTTTCGTTCCAACTATTTTTTTCATTGACCATAAAAAACTCCTCCTCTCACCATCTTTTATACTAGTTCATTTATTCAATTTTGAATAAATGAAGAGAAAAATCCACCAATAATTCAGTTATATCAAATAATTAATTGATTTTATACAATTTTGAATATTTTATTTATATTTGAATTGAAATATATAACCTTTTCCTTTCCCAATACTTTTTATTAAAAAATGAGAATTCCATCAAATACATTAGTAAAGGAACATATTTATTACTATTACAGCTCCATTAATAAGGAGGTTTTCATGCAAAATATTTCTCTTACCATTCATAAACTGCATCCTGAAAATAAAGAAACACCTATTCAGTTTATTGAGACAGACATTCTTCCACCTAAATTATTTTATCGGAGAAACCATTTCTCCTATCCACCGCTAACCACTTCTAACTATTGGTTACCTATCAACGGTCATGTTCAAACAACCAAATTATTTTCAATGGAGGAGATTCTTAAGTACCCTGCAAAAACCATTAAGGTTGCCCTGGAATGTGCAGGTAATAAGCGAGGCCTATTCGAACCAAAGGTATTTGGAGAACAATGGGAAAAAGGAGCAATGAGTCAAGGCTATTGGAAAGGAGTATCTTTAAGAACACTGCTTGTGTTAGCCGGAATAAAAGATGGTACAAAAGAAGTTGTCGTGGAAGGATATGATTACGGAAATAGAACCGACTTGGACGGTGTTTTTACTTTCAAGAGAAGCCTTCCCTTAGATAAAGCCATGCATCCAGACACCATCATAGCCTACGAATATAATAATCATCCAATTTTATTCAAGCATGGCTACCCATTAAGGTTAATTGTTCCTCATTGGTATGGTATGGCTTCAGTAAAATGGATTAAACAAATAACCTTAATCGATTCTCATTTTACTGGACCATTTCAATCAAAAGACTATGTTTATTATCCATATAAGAATAATGATGAAGGATCCTTCCCCGTAACAGGCTTGAAGGTGAATTCAACTATTCAAAAACCGCTTAATAGAGACACCCTCCGTAAAGGCAAACATATCATTAAAGGAATTGCGTGGACAGGTAAGGGCGATATTACTAAGGTTGAAATTAGTACCGATAAAGGTCAAACGTGGGCATTCGCTGTTATAGGTCATCATAGTCGAGGAAACTACGGCTGGGTCCCTTGGTCATATGAGTGGGACGTTAAAGTAAATGGTGAATACACCATCATATCCAAAGCAACGGATTCCTTCAATCGCATCCAGCCATCAAATCCTTTTTGGAATCGAAATGGGTACGGCTACAATGCATGGGATCAAATCACGATTAAGATTGAATAGGGTGTCAGGCACCGTTGATGGTGCCTGACACCCTATTCTTGATTATTGAACCTTCTGAATCCGGTTCTGAATATTATAGGTAAATGGCTTTGGCTGTGCTGAAATATAATTGACGAGTGCATCTAAATCCAATGGTCCCACTTCTTTGTTTTGTGCTTTCGTAAATACCGTGAACCCGTCCCCCCCGCCAGAGAGGAAGATGTTTGCCGTCACTGTATAAGGGGTATTTGGATCAAGCACTGTTCCATCTGGGAGCTTCATGCTCACTACCCTTTGTCCAATTGGTTTATTAGGGTCCCACGAATAGGTTAAACCAGAAATTTGCAGCATGGTCGTTTTCGTCCCCCACTGCTGTTCGAGCAAGTCTCGAATCTGCTGTCCTGTCATTGTCATCTTGACAAGCTCATTATTAAAAGGCTGAACAGTATAAACCTCACCCCAGGTGATATCCCCTGCATCAATATCTGCGCGAATACCGCCTGGATTCATAAACGCAAATTGAGTGCCCATCGAGGACCGTTGAGCATCAGCGATAAGGTCTCCCAAGACGGATTCCCCATTTCCATTTTGCAGTGCCGTTAAAGGAACAGAGGTAGACCCGACCACCCGATTTACGATTGGGGCAATTTTTGCTTCATAGCCTTCAATAATTTGTTTAATCTCCGGGTCTGGTTCGATACCTTCTTGAAATGTTGTGACGATTTCTGCTCTTTTTGAAACAATATCCTTTGTTTTAGGGTCGATTTCGATATCCACGTCAGAAAATGCCGTTCCATATGAATAGGATTGAACAATTAATTTATTATCAATGGTGGCATTCATATACGCATGGTTATGTCCGCCAAATATAATATCCACTTCGTCATCGACACGATTGGCAATATCGACTAGCTGCCCTGTTGGATTTTCTCCATTTGGTCCTGATGAACCAGGGTTATGTGCTAAAACAATAATCGATTTCACACCTTGCTTTTTTAATTCTGCCACGTTTCGATTAATGGCTTCTACTTCATCTGTGAATTTTAATCCCGCCACTCCGCTAGGGACCACAACTGTAGGAGTTTCGGTAGTAACCACTCCGATAAAGCCAATGGACATTCCGTCTACTTT
Source organism: Neobacillus sp. DZ-9 (assembly GCF_059587065.1). Classification (NCBI taxonomy): domain Bacteria; kingdom Bacillati; phylum Bacillota; class Bacilli; order Caryophanales; family Bacillaceae; genus Neobacillus; species Neobacillus sp. DZ-9. The sequence continues at coordinate 176,814 of NZ_JCAIOL010000005.1, read as the reverse complement.
TAAAACTTTATAAGGCGGTAAAATCGTTTTTCCTGTTTTTTCATCTATTACATTTGCTACGATCCATGGAAAATTAGAACCCGCAAAATTTCCCGTTTTAGGATGTGTTCCCCCGTTAATCAGGCGGAGAAGTTCTTTTACTCCCTCATCAAACTCATGGTTTCCAACCGTTCCAATATCAAAGCCAAGTTTATTTAAGATTTCAATAGTCGGTTCATCCTGTAAAAGAGCGGAAACAGGCGGACTTGCCCCGACCATGTCACCAGCCTGTACAAATAGCGTGTTCTTATTCTCGGCTGCTCTTTGCTTTAAATAAGCTGCAAGATAGTCGACACGCCCTGCTGGCTTTCCATTAACTTTCCTTGTAACATTTAATTGACCGTGCAGGTCATTAATACCCAAAAGCTGTATTTGTTTAAATCGACTATTGGCTGCTTGTGGTTTTGGTTTCTTAAGTTTTGTTTCTGGCCTGTTTGATTTATGACCATGGTACTCTTCTGATAATCCTTGATCACCTGTACCAGTTGTCTGCTGTCTGCTTGCCTCTACATCTTGACGCTTGCTTAAATTTGCATCATCCAAAACATGGGCGGAAACATCCTGATTTCCAGTCCATCCTGCAATAGTTAAAATAATTAAGGACATGAACGACCTATTGATCCATCCCATAATATTCCTCCTTTGGTTAATCTTAAAAAGACAAAGGTATTTTTCGCTTATATTTGGAGGAATATACAGCGTTCGATTGGAAAATAAAAAGGCAGAATCTAGTGGTATCCACTTAGATTCTGCCTTTATTAATTTCCTTTAGCAATAAGGCTTTGGTAAGCAATGGATGTTCTAACTTCAACCGTTAATCTCCCTTTTCCGTAAATGGTTTTAATTAAAATCGGAACACCCTTCGTGTTCTGAAATCTAAAATCTGGCCCTCCATATGAGACCGTGGCATCCCGTCCTGCAGGTACATATCCCACTGACAATGAATGATGATGTTTTTCCACATAACTAATGCCTATTTGATCGACTGCGTTAAATAAAGTGGAAGAGGTTTGGCAAATTCCTCCGCCAATACCATCGACTAATTGCTTATTGACGATTTCCTTTGCCTTTTGATAGCCATGCGCGGCATCACTCGGACCAACTGTTGTATTAAAGGAGAAATAGTCACCAGCACCAACAATGACATTATTAATAGCTTGAGAAGACAACTCAATATTTTTTGACCGCCCGATTACCCCGCTGTCAAATCTGGTTGAATAGCTCGCCACGACCACTTCATTTAAATGGGCAGCATCCTCTGGTTTATAGCCGCTTTCCGTGACATAAAGTGGAAGCTCAACGTCACCGCCATGAACCGATGCCGCCATTACTTTTTCCACTAACTCGGATTCTTCTAAAATAACCTGAGGCTTTCCTTTTATGATTTGTCCATTCGCATCAATCTTGTCAAGAATCATTCTCTGATCGTAGCCATGCGTTGTTGGTGTCCCCCTTGCCATTTCGTTTGCCCATTTCCCAATTTCCTCTTGATAAGTTTCTTTATTGGTATCATAGCCCATTTCAAGAGGAAGAAGGGTCTTTATAATCGCTTTTGTTTTTGGATCAACGATATTAACCGTGATAGGCTTTTGTTCTTCTTCCTTGACCGTTTCTTCCTGAGGTTTTGTTTCAGGCTGCTTTTGCGGCTCTGTTACCTTACTCTCTGGTGGTTTTGCAGTTGTTTTATCTGTACATCCAGTTAACCCTATTAAACTACTAATTAGTAATATTGAGATTGCACGTGATTGCTTACCCATTATAGTAGACTCCCTCTTATTCTTTAAAATCCCACTCACCTATCCTATTCAGGGCAGCATGTTTAAATTACTTCTAAAATTGAATTAGATGATATTTCAGAAATGCAAAAAGCCCCTGCTTTTGCAGGAGCTTCATAATGTATGAATTGTTATTTAATTAACGGCGTTTATTATTATTAGCCTTTGAAATTCTTCCTAATAAAAAGGCGCCTGCAGCTACACCGATAATGGTGTTCGTTTTCTTATTAAATACTTGTTTAGCAACAAGATTTAAATTCTGAGGTCTTTCTGCAAGTCGTCTCATGAAATAGCCATACCAGTCATTTCCGAAAGGAACATACGTACAGAAGTTGTAGCCTTCTTTTGCCAGGTCAAGCTGCATGTCTTTTCTGAAACCATAGAGCATTTGAAACTCGAATTTATCATTTGGAATATCGTTCTTTTTAACAAATTCCTTCACATGATTAATGATACGGTGATCATGAGTAGCAATCGAAGTAAATTTTCCGTTGACTAAATGCCATTCGATTAATTTAATGAAGTTTTTATCAATATCTTTCTTATCTTGGTAAGCGTACTCTTCAGGCTCTTTATAAGCGCCTTTTACGAGACGTAACCGATAATTTTTGTATTTTTCAAGGTTTTCTTGCGCTTCGTAGAAGTAAGCCTGAATAACAGTACCTACATTCCCATATTCCATGGACAATTCATCTAATAAATCAAACGAAGGCTTTAGATGACCGTAATCCTCCATGTCGAAATTAACAAAAATCCCGTAGTTGTTCGCAAGATGAACGATTTCACGTAAATTGCCTAAGCAAAAAGAATAATCAATATCCAATCCTAATTGAGTTGGTTTTAAGGAAATATGAGCATCGACGTTATTTTCATGAATGGCCTCAATGACCTTAAGAATTTGTTCTTTAGCCTTAGTTGCCTCTTCTTTTTCAAAAACAAACTCGCCAAGATTATCAACTGTAGCTGAAATACCGTGCGCATTCAATTCTTTAATGCTTTTAATCGTTTCTTCGATAGTGGTCCCGGCAACAACACTTTGCGCTCCTAATTTAAGCCCGTATTTCTTTGCAGCACTATTTAGAAATTGGTTTTGTGATAAACCCATAAAGAAATCTTTTAACATTACAAAAACTCCTTTGTTGTATGAATAGAATCATTATAGCATACGCTTTCATAAAAAATGATTTTGCGAATTTTCCTACTATAATTAATTCATATTCATTATTTTTGGTTAGTCCTATTTAAATTATATATAGCTTGATAATATTGATTATTTCACCATTGAATAGTATAGCTCTTTTTCGAAAAAAATTATTCAAAATGACTGTGTTAAACTTGGCTGTTGATTTGCGCTCCAATCAACAGTGTTAAAAAATCAACAATAACCCTTAACACAGCCTTCAAATTAAAAGACTGCCGAGTGACATTCGGCAGCCAAAAGATTTATCTTCTATTTCGATTTCGTAGGAATGTTGGAATATCAAGCGTTTCCTCAGGTTCCATCCATTGTCTTCCATTTTCAGGCACCGCTTCTTCACTAACCTTCTGTTCTTTTATCGTTTCTCTTTGTGAAGGCGGCTTTGACCCTAACAGGTTTGAAGCCTTGTTTAATCTAGAGCCTTCTTTATCATCAAAACCAGTAGCAATAACCGTAATCATGATTTCTTCCTTTAGACTATCGTTAATGATAGAACCAAATATCATGTTTAATTCATGATCTGCGGCAGAAGCGACAATATCCGCTGCCTCCTGTACTTCATACAAGCTTAAATTGCTTCCGCCTGTAATATTCATGAGAACACCTTGTGCCCCGTCAATGGACGTTTCGAGTAACGGACTGGAAATCGCCTTTTTGGCAGCTTCCACAGCGCGATTAGGACCTTTTGCAACCCCAATCCCCATTAAGGCCGTTCCCTGGTTAGACATAATGGTTTTAACATCAGCAAAGTCAAGGTTTATTAATCCTGGGACGGCTATTAAATCCGAAATTCCTTGGACACCCTGACGGAGGACATTATCGGCTTCACGGAAGGCTTCGATCATAGGCGTCTTTTTATCGACAATCTGCAATAAGCGGTCATTCGGCACAATAATTAAGGTATCAACCGCGTTCCTCATAAACTCGATTCCGCTTGCTGCGTTTTGTGCACGCTTTCTTCCTTCAAATCCAAATGGGCGTGTGACAACTCCAATCGTTAATGCGCCGAGGTCATGAGCAATTTCTGCAATGGCTGGCGCTGCTCCTGTTCCTGTACCGCCGCCCATTCCTGCCGTGACGAAGACCATGTCAGCTCCTTTTAATACCTCTTCTAGCTGTTTCCTGCTCTCCTCTACGGCTCTTCTGCCGACTTCCGGATTGGCACCTGCTCCTAAGCCTCTTGTTAATTGAGCACCAATTTGCATTTTAATCTCTGCTTTTGATAGATTAAGAGCCTGGGCATCTGTGTTAACAGCGATGAATTCAACCCCTTGTACACCGCCTTCAATCATTCGGTTAACCGCGTTATTTCCGCCGCCGCCAACGCCTATTACTTTTATCCTTGCGATTTGATCTATATCCATATCCATATCCCACATGTTCATTCCTCCAATTTATCAAAACCTATAATGTAACTAATCGGAAAATAATAGAATAATTCCCTATAATTAGAAAAGGTCATTGTTATGTAATTTTAGATACTTTTTAATATTTTAGCAAAATTATCGTGTTTTTTATATAGTCCTGAGGTCATTCTCCACCAAAAAATGATAAAAAAAGCTGTCGAATGACAGCTTTTTTAAGAGGTGCGTGAAATGATGGACGAATCTTGGAATTCTTTATACTTTTTATATTTTATTGGCTGATGAGCATAATAAACTTTTACTTGTGCAGGTTTATCACAAAATGAACATTTGATATGGTAGGAAGCCTTGCTAATATGGGGAATATCTAAGAATGATAATACTTCTTTCATATGACTGTTACAGGCCCACATGATCTCACCCCTATAAAAATTATTTTGCCGTTGTTACTTCCTTTTGCAGTTTATCCGGCTTTCTTTTTTTCACTTGTTCGGTAATTTCGTCATCCCATGAAATAGAGATGTCGCCGTTTGTCACAAATGTTTGGCAGCCTAATCGATACCCTTCCCCTAACCACTCTTCCCCCAATTTTCTTCTTTCTTGGATCTTTACATTATCAAGGAATTCAGCTCCATTTTCCGCTTTAAAAACGCATGTGCCGCAGATTCCTCCGCCACATCGATTTGGGAGTTCTCCATCGTAACGAAGAGACATTCGCAAAATATTAGCATTCTCCGGCACCTCTAATTGTTTGTTACTGTTTATGAAATTTATTTTTGGCATGTCGTTTTCCTCCCTTAGATTCATCTTCTTGGTATACAATATACCATAATTTTAATTTTCAGACAATACAAAACTTTTGTTTTATTATTCTATTTTATTAAAAATGAAGACCACAAACCGGTAATGGTGTGGCCTTCGCAAGCTTAAATGGGAGATTTTAATTTATCCTTTTTATTAAGCTTTTCTTTTACATTTTCCATATAGGTGATATATGCCTTTTTAGAGTTTTCAATATGAATTCTCATTAAATACTCAGCCATATCCGATTCCTTATCCCGTAAGGCCTTCATGATATCGATATGTTCCTTTAATGATTCTTTTCGTCGCCCAGGAGTTTCGTACCCCATATTCGCGGCCATATGTATATAATCGATCAGGCCGGAAAGAATTTCGAATAATTTAGGACTTTTTGAAGCTTTATTGATCAGTTGATTCATTTGAATATGTTCAAAATTAAAGTTCTCTTCCGCCAGCCTTTCCAATTCAATTAGTTCTTGGATTTTTTGATCTAATTCGAGTTGGGTACTCTTATCCATCTTTTGTGCTGCCAACTTTACTGCCAAAACCTCCAATGATGAAAGGATGGTAAATACCTCAATGACTTCTGTTTCAGAAATGTTCGTAACCACGACACCTTTCCTGGGAACAGTTTTGACAAAGCCCTGTGATTCCAGCCGGAACAAGGCTTCTCGAATTGGGGTACGGCTAATATTTAATTTCCCCGCAAGCTCTCTTTCGATCAGCCGGTCTCCCGCTTTAAATTCTCCCTCTAGAATCATTTCCTTTAAATATAGATAGGCATGTTCTCGTATTGATAATAAATTGTTTTCCTCCCATCTTGTTTCCATTGCTCCACCCGCTTATTTATTATAGTATTTTCCTTAAGTTTATCCGCTTAAGATAAAAAAAACCCTCCATAAAACAATGCACATACAATGACCAGTGAAGGATGAATCTTTAGCCTGATTAATGCGAAATAGCTAATGCAGGCTAAGAGTAAAAGATGAAAAACACCACTTTTTTCAAACGCGGTTAAAAAGAATTGATAGGCCATTACGGCTAGTAAAATGGCAATAATCGGCTGAACTGATTTTGTCATCAGTTTGATTTTAGGAGAATCCTTAAATAGATTGACAAACTTAAATAACACAATTACAGCCAGAGCGGAAGGAAGAATTGTGGCTGCCAGCGCAATAATGGTACCTGGAATTCCTGCCAATTGATAACCAATAAACCCTCCCATTTTCGTGGCAATTGGTCCCGGTAAGGCGTTTGCAATAGCTAATATATCACCGAACTTTGAAACACTCATCCAATGATAATGATTAACAACTTCATTCTGAATTAATGGAATCGTTGCAGGCCCGCCGCCGTAGCCTAATAAATTTGCAATAAAAAATGACCAGAAAATATGCCAATAAATCATGAGCTTTTTTCCTTTCTCTGCAAGAGGACTTTCGTATCGGGTGCAGTTGCTTTTTCTTTTCGGTCAGCAATCCAATAAGCAGCAATCAGAAAAACGGCGATTAGAATCCCTGGATGTAACCCAAGAAATTGAACAAATACCAAAGAAACGGCCGATAGTATGACCATTTTCGATAATCCTAAGCCTTTGCGTCCATTTTGGAAAAATCGGTAGGCCATCTCCAATAACATAAATCCTATGACAGGCGTTACCCCCTGTACCATTCCGCTTACAATTGGAGATTTTCGAAAGGAATAAAGCACCCCAAGCAATCCAATCATGGCAATGATGGATGGAAGAATGTGTGCAAGGATGGCAACTGTTGCTCCTAACGATCCTTTCACTTTGAATCCGATATAAGCCGCCATTTTTGTTGCAATCGGACCCGGTAACGTATTGGCTAACGCCAAAATTTCCCCAAATTCCTCTTCTGTCATCCATTTATATTTTTGAACAGCTTCAAATTCAATCAACGGAATCGTAGAGGGACCGCCTCCATATCCAGTAACACCTGTGCGTGCAAACCCTATAGCCAACTCAACATATGGTTTCAGTTGATTCTCCCCCTTTATTAACAAAATTCCCCGTTGATTAACATGGACCCCATTCTGCCTTTGAAACAAAGAATGAGGTCCAGCTTTCGTTATTTTTTTATATCAGCATCAGTTATGACCTCAAGGCCATCACCTTCTACAAACTTTTGCAATGCTGCTAATGCAGCAGTACCAACGGCTGTATCTTGTTCGCCGTTTCCTCCGCTGACACCAATTCCCCCTACAACTTCACCATTAACCACAATCGGGAAGCCGCCAACAAAGATGGCAAATTTGCCAGGGAGCATCTGATTAATACCAAACGCTTCATTTCCAGGGAGAGCAGGACCATTTGGCTCTTTGTTAAATAAATGGGTAGACCGTTTATGACCGGAAGCCGTGTAAGCTTTCGCAATCGCAATTTCTGGACCAGTGATGCGTGCACCGTTCATGCGTTCCAGCGCAATCAGGTTCCCTCCATCATCCACAATAGCAATGGTTTCTAGCACATTGATTTCCTCTGACTTTTTCTTAGCCGCCTCAATCAAGATTTTTGCTTCTTCTAATTCTAATTTTAAAGCAGTTTTCATGTATGAATCTCTCCTTAATAGCCAATATAGACTGTTTTTAATTGGGTAAAGAACTCTAAGCCGACTCTTCCAGATTCACGGAAGGTGGAGGTGCTTGATTTTTTCAGCCCTCCAAAAGGTGCGTTCATTAAGTTGCCCGTTGTCGTACGGTTCACCTTAACGGTTCCAGCTTGAATATCCTTTGTAAATTGGTTGGCAACTTTTAAATTATTGGTGACGATGGAAGCAGATAAACCATACTCAACATCATTCGCAATGGCGATGGCTTCTTCATATGTATCTACTTCAATCACAGCAATCACAGGTCCAAAAATTTCTTCTTTGGCAATTCGTGAATCCGGATTTACATTCGTAAAAATCGCTGGCTGGATATAGTACCCATTTTGGTACTCACCCTCTGTTAAGGCATTACCGCCAAAAGCCAATGTGGCACCATCTTCTTTACCATATTGAATATACTTTAAAACATTATTAAACTGTTTCTCATTGGCAAGCGGGCCTATTTTTACGCCTTTTTCAAATCCATTTCCAATTTTAAGAGCGCTGGTTTTTTCTATAAGCTTTTGAACAAATGCCTCTTTCACTTCTTTTAAAACGATCACACGGCTTGTTCCTGTACACGCTTGCCCGGTTAAGGAAAAGCCTCCGTTTACAGTCAAGCTTGCGGCCAAATCAAGGTCTGCATCGTTCATAACGATGAGCGGATTCTTGCCCCCAAGCTCCATTTGTGTGCGAGTTGTAAAAGATGCTTTTCGATGGATATCTTCCCCGGCACTAGTAGAGCCTGTAAAAGTGACTGCCCTTACAGAAGGATGGGTTACTAATATATCACCCACATCTGAAGCTTTTCCTGTTACGAAGTTAATGACGCCTTTTGGAATACCGGCTTGATATAAGGCTTCGACTAATCGAAATGCAATTAGTGGTGTATCTGACGAAGGTTTGAAAACAACGGTATTTCCAGTAATTAAAGCAGGTGCTATTTTTCTGGCTGGAATTGAAAGGGGAAAGTTCCACGGAGTAATGACACTCACCACTCCAAGCGGCTCTCTTTCAGTCGATACCTTCATATTCGGATCATCATTCGGGAAAGTTTCACCAGTAAAGGTCTGACCTTCCACTGCATAAAACCGGAGCGTTTGCGCTGAACGAAGGACCTCATTTTTAGCATCATCAATATGTTTGCCTTCTTCGCGTGTTAACTCTTCGGCCAACTTAGCGGCATTTAGTTCGAGAATGCTGGCTGCCTGATTTAAGATCGCTGCACGTTTAGATGGTGCCGTTTGGGACCATGCCGGGAAGGCTTTTTGCGCCGCCTCTATCGCCAATCGGACATCCTGTTCATTTGAAGCTTGGAATACCCCCACAATTTCTTCCTTATTAGCCGGGTTTCCACTAAAAAACGTCTTTTGGCTAACAGATTCCTGCCACTCTCCATCTATTAAGTTATTGAATGTTTCTACTTTTGTAGTTAGCACATTTATCACCATCATTTCTTTATAAAAATAGCCGCCATTTAAACCTTAAACTGCAAGATTAAATAGGGCGGCATGTAAAGGAAGCGGATTCAAAAATGTCCATTTTTGAATCCGTCTTATTATTAACGAGCTTTAAGATTATTTCGCTTCTACTAAAGCTCCCAAATCCTGCTCTAAGTACTCTCTCCATAATCCATCCATGTACATGCGGCGCATTTTTGCTCCTGTTCTTACAACTTCCAAGCAGCGTTGCTGTAATTCTGGAGTATCGGCATGATCTAGAACGATTTTGTAACCACGCTCACCATGGATTTCATCAGAAACGATGTGTAAATCGAAGAATTCAATTTCTTCATCTGTAAATCCATATTGTTCACGTAATGCAGGAGTCTGCTTCCGGTAAATATCAGGAACTTGAGATTCTAAGCCAACAACTAAAGCAGCAGTGGCAACAACAAAGTTTTCACGTGCGGCAACCGCGAAACACCAGCTTTGAAGCCCTAATGTAGTAGGAGCCATATTATCAGGATTAACAACGCGTTCACGGGTAGTTCCACATGCTTCAGCGAAACGAATCAGCAAATCAGTGTGACGGTCAGCAGCAATTTCTTCCTCATACATATTTTGTAGAGTGAAATCCTTTGCAGCTTCAAACTTTTGAGCGGTTGGAGTGTTGTGGTAAATATACGCTAGATAGTCAGCGAAAGGTCCAACATAGTGGTAATGGTTTTCAGCCCATTTTGCAAAGTGTTTTCTTTCTAATTTCCCTTCAGCCCACGCTAATGTAAAAGGAGCCTTTTGGCTATGATTTCCTTTAATCGCTTCTTCCAGTTGTTTGCGAAATTCGTCTTTTGATAATAATTCTGTCAATTTGATCTCCTCCTCAATGTTATGTAGCTGTCCCAAGTGGTACTTGGTACTTGGTATTTGATATTTTGTATACCAAGAGAGGGTAAAAATAAAAGATTGATAGAATTTATCTAGCCCTCTTTAACATTTTTGCTTATTTGGTATACCCTTGAATAAATAGTATCCTATTTTTTATCGTTTGTAAATATAATTTTTAGAATTTTTAAAAGATTGTTATAATCTGATAATTGGTTTCTGGCAGATCTATTAATGCGTTTCTACTTCTATCTTTAATAATTTGTATAGCTCTTTCGAAAGGTTCTCCAATGATTCTTCGACAATTTGCCTGCCAATTTCCCAGCTGGCTTTAGTCGCATCACCGATACAACCATTTTGGGTCATTTCTTCATAATAATAAAACCCTTGGATGGCATTCCCCGGTCTTAGCTGCTTCCATCTTCCATCTTCCTGAATATCCCCTTTTTCAAGTAATTCAGGCCGCACGAGCTCTGGAGCCAAATATAAGGCTTCGGAAACTTCACGCTCACAGCTGTGGCCAAATAAAGTTGAAGTAACATAATTCTTAATCGATTGTTTAGCGGATGCTGTTGTTTTAGCGTAATAAATTTCAACTTCCAGTTCTTTTGTTAATGTCATTGATGCCACATTTAAAGTAGATTGGTTGCCGCCATGTGAATTTAATAATAAAAACTTTTCGATTCCATGATGTTTTAAAGACGAGATCATGTCATGTAATATTGCAATTAAGGTTGTTGGCTCAAGCGAAATGGTTCCCGGAAAATTTAAGTGATGCTGGGAAACACCCATATTTATGGTTGGAGTGACTATGCAAAAGGGAAACATTTTTTCCCCAAGCCTTTTAGCCATTCTTTCTGCTAAAACTGCATCACAACTTTCGGCCATATGAGGACCATGCTGTTCATGAGCCCCGATAGGAATGATGGCAAATTTAGCACTTTTTAATGCTCCCTCTACCTCTTTCCAAGTCATCCTGGTTAAATCGTAACAATCCATTACAAATCACCTGCAATTTTATTTTTGTATATTGTATACCAATAAATGGAACAAAAAATTATTTTACTTGAATTGCCGATTGTTTTTTTGGAAGCGGTACCAAAATATTTTCTTGAGAGATTTCGATATTTTGCTGAATAGTTAGTTGGCAGGTCAAGCGATATCCTTCGTTTACCTTATCTCCGAGCATTTTTTCTTCCTTCCAATTCGGTGGTGCTAAGTCCTCTGCTCCATCGATCACAATGCACGTGCATTTTGTACACCGCCCCATTCCACAACCGTACTTTAACTTTGGTAATTGGCGTGTAGCTGCCAGCACGACTAAGTTGGCATTCTCCTTTACTTCTTGTTCAACAGTTGTTCCATCAACATGGAGGATCACTCTAGGCATAAAACTTCCCCTTTCCGTTTATTCTAAAGATTTTGACTCTTTCCTGAAGTATACAATCTTTTTCTTAGAGAAGCAAACTAGTTTTTTAATTATTTTAATATTTAGAATATACTGTTGAATATTTCTACAACATCAGATAAAATACAAATAAGCAGTTTGGTATACAATGTTCCTAGGAATGATGTCCATATTATGAATCTACCTTTGAACGGTTACCAATAAAGTCTAATAGATTATTTAAAGGAGTGTTCAAATTTGGGAAAATTTGTTGTGCTGACGAATAAAGAAACTTTTCAAACGATTTTAGAAAACGATGGTCTAGAGCCAGTTGAAACGTATCACTTCTTTTTCTTTGAGCAATTACGAGCTAAATATACGATTGCAAAGGTTCTAGATGAAAGCGCTAAAATTCAATTATTTGAAAAATTTGAAGGAAAAGAATATGTAAATCATATCGCGGTAAAGTTTTTTGAGAGGTTTGAAACAATTGAAGCGGCACGTGAGGAATTAAACGAGATCGTGAAAGCATCAGGAAACAGCGAGGATTCAGTTAACTCCAAGTTAGTCAAATCCGATGAAGTAGCGGTATAATTTTCTACCATGACGATTCATATATAAGTCCGGAGAGAATATGACGTCTCTCCGGTTTTTATATTATTAAAAATAAGCATAAAAAAAACCGCCACTTATGCGTGACGGATGAATTCACAAACCTTTAAAATTTAAGTATTTTTCTTAATGATGCTAATTTTTTCTCGGCTTTTTCAGCAGATTTTTTAGAATTAAATAGAATGTTGAACATCGAATTTCCCCCTAGTGATGATGTTATTTATTAAGTTCATTTTATAATGTTGAATAAAAAAATACAACAATATTGTATACCAAATACCAAGATTTAATTAAAAAGTGGCAAATTTGTGACTGAATTCAGCCGGAATTTCTCTTTTGGTATACCTTATTTTAAGTTAGGGTGATGATATGCAAAGATTTTTATTTTTTTTAGTGATTTTATTGTATTTACTCTCCGTGCTTCTTCCCCAGCTGGATATTGGGGTTATCTTATCCGTTTTAAGTCTAATCATTGTTCTGTGTACGCTTTTCCAAGCAAAACGATTTGTTAAAATATTAGGCAGTACCTTTTTGATTCTGGGATTGATTTTATTATGGACAAGCGGTGCCCGCTGGCAGGAATATATCCTTTCCTTTGGTCCCATGCTCGATTTATTGACGATGTTTACCTTAGTCCCTATTTTAGGAATCCCTATTAAACTGGGGGGTTACAGCGGTGGAATTCAAACGATGATTCAAAAAAAGGTAAAAACCTCTGGCCAACTTTATATGATTACCTCTGGTTTTTCATACTTTTTTAGTATTTTTATGAATCTTGCAACATTGCCGATGACCTATTATTCGATTCGGCCTTCATTAGATATTATTCCAGTCCAAAATAAAGAACGGTTTATGAGCCGTGCGATTACCCGAGGGTTTGCCATGCCGTTACTATGGGCACCTGTTACCCCGATTGTCGGGATCGTAATCACGATGACGGGAGTTAGCTGGGTTTCGATTCTCCCGTATGTCATTCCTCTAAGTATTGTTGGGATGGGAATGGACTGGTACCTAGGGGCACGCAAATCAAAAATAATGATCCAAACACAGAAAAACCTCACTGCCCATGAAACAGCAGCTGCCGCTGAACCAAGTCAAATAGACCGTTCGCGAAGAGTTTTTCAAATATTACTGGCAATCATCATCTTTAATCTAGTTATTTCATTAGTAGAAAGAAAGTTTCCTTACCCCTTCTTAACACTCGTTTCTTTAATGGTTATCCCTTTTTCCTATACATGGTCTTTATGCTTAAAGCAAGGTAAAGAGTTTGGTGCCCATTTATTTCAGCATTTTCAATCGTTTTCAGTAGGCATGAAGGATCAATTCTTTATTTATTTATCGGCTGGCTTTTTTATCTCGACCATCAATGTTTCTCATACAAATGAATGGTTGGATCGCTTGGTAATTCAGTTTATTCATGTGGCGGGAGTAGAAATCTTTTTGATTTTGCTGCCCCTAATTCCTTTAGGTTTTGCTTTTCTCGGACTACATCCAGCTGTGTCACTTGCATTAATGACCGAAGGGCTCAATCCTGAGGTAATCGGTATCTCACCGCCTATATTAACAGTTGCAATGTTAGCGGGTGCGGTTTCTTCCTTTCTTGTGGGACCGTATAATGCCACACTAGGGCTCATGTCCAACATTGTGAAGGAAAGTTCCTATAAGGTATCAAATTGGAATTTATCCTTTGCCGGCCTATATATCGGCTGTGTGATGGTGTACCTATTTGTCTTACAATTGTTTTTTTCTTAAATGAGCATTAATAAAGCAAGGAGGAGTCAATTTGGTTTGACTCCTCCTTGCTTTGCTTGCACTTCTTTTACAATATCCATCGCAAAATGGCCAAGATTTCCTTCACTATAACTACGAATAACTTCAGGTGCTAAGGAAGTTAAGGCTCTTTTCACATATTCAGAGGAAATTCCTTTCCCAGAAAAATCTTTTTCAATTTCGATAGCTGCTTTTATGGCATAATAGGTTGCAAGTTTATTAACCTCAGTTAAACAATCCTCACGATCCAATTTTATCTTTCCTAAAGAATGATAGAGGTCCTCTATATTCGCTGGTAATGGAGTCTCTGTAATAAACAAGCCATTGCCATGATCCAATAAATCTTTCCAATGACCCATAAATTTCACCCCATGAATGTTTAGGGCTGGAAAGCTAGTTTTTATTTCTTTCGTATAAAGAGCGGTTGCCATATTAATGAAATGGGTTGATACATCAATCTTTAAGCTTGAAATAAAAGGTAACACCTGCATGGCTGGTATAGCTAATATTAACACATCCAATTTGGTTAATTCTTGCTCTGATAAATAATATCCATTTTGAAATTGCTGAACGAAATCTTCCGCCTTCTTTTTCACGGGGTGATAAATCCCTATCGGTATGCTGTTTCGATGCCAGTGCGTCATCATCGCATTCCCTAGTTTTCCGATTCCGACTAAACCTGCTTTCATTGACATCCTCCTTTCTTCATTCATTGTTTGCTGTTTCAATCCTCATTCTATTCAAAACTATACCAAACATGCGAGAAAAAAGGGCTTCCAAAAATCAGTCCATGACTGATTTTTGGAGGGCCCCAATGTCTACCAAATTATGACTGCTAAAATAGTGGCTAAGAGTAGTCCCGATATTACTGGTACAAAGTTTTTCCTCGCCAGTTCCAGTGGTGATACTTGTAAGAAGCCTGCAACGGCTACAAGAGATGACCAAGCAATCAGCGTTCCACCACCGCTCCATACTGCACCCATTTGACCAATGGCGGCCATAACGGAAGGATCGATGTGACTTCCTGGAGCGATTGCTCCTGACAATGCACCAGTTAATGGAAGACCAGCAAATCCAGATCCATCTAATCCGGTAATGATACCAACTATTAAAATACTAATCGCTGCAAAAAGTGGGCTATGCGGAATATAATTTTGTCCAGCTTGGATTAAATCAAATAGAAATGCCGGTTTTGCTGCCTTATCACCTAAAGACAGGATAGCCCCTGAAAAATCTCCGCTTCCCATAAAAAAGTAGCCTGCAATCGGTATCACCGGTGCCATGGCCTTGAAGGCAAAAACAAAACCTTCGGTAATATGTTCACTAATTTTATCAAGCGCATGAATTCGATTAAAAGCAATAGTAGCTAAGACTAATAGAATAGTGGCAACACCGCCAATGAATGCGGCACCGTCCCCGCCTTCAAATCCAGATCCACCGCCAATTTTTGTCTGGAACATAAAAATCATAACAGCTAACATGGCTAGAGGTACAATGACAGCGAAAACTTTTCCCCATGTTTCTTTTCTTTGGACGATATCAGCAGTCTCTTCTGCAGTCGCAGCAAGTTCTTCAGCCACATTAAAAAATGCTTTTTCTTCAGTATTAACGTTACTGACAGAACTAGATTTCTTAGTAATCGCCTTTCGATGCGTGACATAAACAATCGCTAAAGCGCTTAATCCTGTAATTATAGAAAGAATGAATGCCTTATCTGATACGGCAGCTTTATCAATACCCGCTGCTTTTGCACTTAGCATTGGCGCTACTTGCATGATATAGTCTGAGGAAAGAGCCATCCCTTGACCTGCGATAACGATTACCATTGCGGAAGTCATGACAGGCAATCCTGCACTTACTGCAGCAGGAACTAACAAGGCACAAATTAATGGAACTGCTGGGGTTGGCCAGAAAAAGAGCGAAATCACATAGGTTGTGACCATTAAAACTAAATAGGAAACATGTCCGTTTACCATTATTTTCTGAATCGGCACGACCATCCTTCTATCTGCCCCTAGATCCTTCAGAGAATTTAAGAGACCAATCATAATCGATATGATTAAGAAAATACTAAATAGTTCCTTAGCGGCTACAAGGTTAGCATTAAAGACAGCTTGAAAGCCTGCAATTAAACTACCTTTATATACGGCTGCCACAATAAAGGTCCCTACGATAAGAGGTAATACAACACCTTTTCGGAATAGCATAATAATAATGACAGCTGCAGTGACAATAAGGTAAACCCAATGAGCTAATGTTAATTCCATATATCCCCCTCCGACTTTTAAAAAAATTTTCAGCTAAATTTGTATCAAATGTTCTGCTTGAAATTTTCTGAAAGGTGGTATGGTGAGGAGAAATGATTCGTAAGCGCTTCCACCAAAGATGTCGGTCTCTCTTCTCAATTACCCTTTTACTGTTAACTGATTGAATACTTAAAATTGCTATTACGATAAAAAGGAAAAAATTAATAAGTAAGGTGAATTTTGTATTTTGTGGATTGTATACCGAGATAATCCAAAAAAAATAATCTTTACCCCTGGATTAACTCATTTTTGACGAACTAAACTTTAAACTATTAATCTTCAAAAACAGAAAAAAACGCCGCCAATACCAACATCGCTTTATTCTAATAATGAATATGTATGAATGATGAAGATTCCCCCCTCCTTTTCACTATATAGCCAGTGTTAACTATATAGGTTGAAAATAATATAACATTAACACCTTGAATACGCAACAATATTTCGAAAATTTAGACGTTTATTTATATTCAAAATTTTCTTCTTGATTTTCAGCTTTTCATCCGTTAAAATGTAGAAATTAATGGTATATAGTATACCAAATAATCAATATTGAGGAGAATCAAAAATGCTAAAAGCTGGGATCATTGGCTATGGAACACTTGGAAAAAGTATTGCTGAATATATCCATTCAGGACAGGCTGGAGATGTCATCCTTAAGTCTATTTTAGTTAGAAAACAGCCTAATCCTTTGGACAATTTGCCAGAACACTGTACCATAACAACGGATCAAGAAGCATTTTTCAATCAAAATTTAGATATTATTATCGAAGCTGCTGGCCATAATGCTGTTAAACAATATGGCGAAAAAACTCTATCCTCTGGAAGTGATTTAATCCTCTTATCAGTAGGAGTATTAGCAGATAACGAATTTTATGAATTATTACAGGAATCAGCTACAAAAAATATGAAACAAATAATTATTCCATCTGCCGCTATCGGTGGATTAGATCGGATTGCTGCCGGAGTATTAGGAGAAATTGACGAAATCAAACTCATTACACGAAAGCATCCAAGAAGTTGGTACGGTACGATTGCAGAGGAAAAAGTAAATCTTGCCACTATCACTGAGCCTTATTGTATTTTTGAAGGAAATGCCCGTAATGCCGCCAAGTTATTTCCTGAAAATGTAAACGTATCTGCGGCCTTAAGTATCGCAGGAATTGGTTTCGAAAAAACGAAGGTCCAAGTATATGTGGATCCAACTATTCAATTGAATACTCATACGATCCATGCGAAAGGCGAATTTGGACAAGTTGAAATATCCGTCCAAAACAAACCATTCACTCAAAATCCTAAATCAAGTCCAATTGTAGCCATGAGTGTGGCGAAAGTGTTAAAAAACATGACAGCACCTGCAGTTATCGGACTATAAAAATTTTTTATAATCAAATAAAGAAAAAAAGAAAACTCCACCAGCAGTGGAGTTTTCTTTTACCCTTTACGCTTTTCTTTTGCTTGCTGAACTGCCTCGATATAGGCCTTTTTAGAATTTTCTATATGGATCTTGGTCAAGAATTCAGCCATTTCTATTTCTTGATTAACGATGGCCTCCATTATTTTCAAGTGCTCTTCCATTGACTGTACCGCACGGCCAGGATTTTTAAATCCTGTTTTTGCAAAAGCACTAATATAATCAGACAAGCCACTCAATATTTCATAAAGCTTCGTATTTTTAGCGGAACTGTATAAAAGATGGTTCAATTCACCGTGTAAATGTGAAAAATCAGCTTCATTTTCACTTGCTAAACCATCTTCAATCTTTTTTATAAGGGCATTAAATTTACTTTTTGTTTCCTCATCTAATTTTTGTGCAGCTAATTTTGCAGCCAGAACTTCTAAAGATGATAGGATCGTAAAAACTTCAATGATTTCCTTTTCAGAAATATCAGCAACAATAACACCTTTTCTCGGCACTGTTTTCACAAATCCCTGTGATTCTAATCTAAATAAGGCTTCCCGAATTGGCGTGCGACTAATATTTAGTCTTTCTGCTAGTTCACGTTCCACCAGCCGGTCACCTGTTTTAAATTCACCTTCGAGAATAAGGTCTTTGATGTGGATATATACCCGTTCCCTTAATGAGATTAAATTTTCCTCTGTCCAATTGTTCCCCAATATTTATCACGCTTTCTCTCTATTTTAAATTGTACCAATTATAACCTACCAGCTTCATTCATTTCAAATAATTTGGATTAATCTTCCACGATAAATAAATTCCTAATTGACAAAGGTTCTTCTAATACTGCTCGTGAAATAATCTTAGTGATAATTTCAGCAAGCTTTATGACGGTAAAAAGTCTCGTGCTATTTAAGGATTGGACAGGCGAATAGGAATCAAGACTATTTACTACTGCTTTCAAGTGGTAATCCCCTATCGCCGGCAATACTTTATTTAAGGCAGAACCCGGAATAAGTGGACCTTGTTTCAAAATAATTGAACCAATTTGGTTTTTATCACCTAAACAAGCATCAATTCCTAAGATAAACGGTTCAAGATGTGTCTGATTAATTTTATTAAGGATTTTATGAATATTTAACGCATGAACTGGCTCTTCCAATGTACCATACACAAATATGGGGAGATTGTTTTCTTTCAACATGGATCCGACTATGGGACCGAGTGAGTCTCCTGTTGAACGGTCTGATCCGACGCATATAATAATAATATCAATAGAAGTCTTATTTAACACTTCTTTCAGTTTAATGGCTATTTTTTCAATTTCTTTTTCCTCAGTTACTTCTTTTATAGATAAATAACTGGGGTTAACTTCATGTTCCATCATTTTTTTCTTAGTTACAAAAGGCCACATCACCATCAACCTCTTTCTGGCTGTTATTTGGATTCTGTTTTAAGAATCATGATGACTAACCTTGCTTTAGTCGATATACTTTTATTTTATTATAGATAGTGTTTATCCTTCTATATGTCTGGGAAAAAAAACAGCTGATAACTCTCTAGTTCACAAATCTGTAACATTTAAAAAAGTGCCTTCAACATCCATTTTAGGATGTTGAAGGCACTTTATGTTAAACCCAATTATCATCACCGTTACCCGAATTTTCAAAATCATCATTATCTTGGAGATCATCTTGATCATTGTTATCGAAATCGTCATCGCGGCCGTCTCCATCCCAATCTGACGGCTCATTCCCTCTGCCCTGTCCAATTTCCTCCTGCAGCTGGTCTATTTCATGTTCCTGAATGATATTTTGATCCATAAGTTCCTGCATAATTTCATGATCTTGTAATTGCTGTAATGCATGAAACTGATCAAAACCGATTCTGCCTTGATTAAACAAATAAGTCAGTAACGCCCCCGCTGCCATTCCTCCGGCAAATGAACCTATTCCGCCAAATCCACTATGCCCTGGACCAAAATTCCCACGCGGTTCATAATAGTCCCTTCTAGGTTCATAAACCTGTGGACGATTCCGCTTGGTAAGCGGCCGAATAATCAGAAAATATACCAACAATATAATGATAACAATACCAATAAAAGCCATTCTTTTTCCATCCTTTTATTATAAAGTACCTTAATAAACTTTACATAATAGGAGAATTTCATTCAAGAACCCCATCTTAAACGACTGCTGGCTTTAACAAAACCTCTACTAAGCGATCCATGCCAAGCTTTATTTTATCAGGAGTAGAGTGGCTGAAATTTAAGCGGAACGTGTTGTGTTTAGGCTGGTCAACATAAAAAGGAGCACCAGGGACAAAGGCTACACCTTTTTCAACAGCTTGGGAAAGTAAACGGGTTGTATTTAATTCCTCATTCCCTTCTACCCACAAAAACATTCCGCCTTTTGGTTCTTTCCATGTAAACAAGCCGGGCTCAAGCTTATTCAAATAATCTCTCATAATGGTCATTCGATAATAATACTCATTTCGAATTTGCTTGATATGCCCATCTAGATTGAAATCACGCAATAAATAATATAATGCTTGTTGATCAAGGCTGCTGGAATGCAAATCATTCATTTGCTTCGCTTTTGTCATCATTTGCACCACTTCTGTTGGTCCAGTCACCCACCCTGTTCTAAGAGCTGGAACGACTGACTTTGAGAAGGTACTGGTATAAATAACATGACTTTGCTGCTTGTCTAAAGCTGCTACGGGTTGATATTGCTCCTCATAATGAAATTGGATATCTCCGTATGGATCGTCCTCAAGTACTAGTACATTATATTTATAGCAAAGATTTAATAATTTTTGACGTCTTTCATTACTCCATACCTTTCCATCCGGATTAGAAAAAGTTGGTATAATATAAACAAATTTTGGGTGGTATTGGTCCATTTTTGCCTCTAAATCATTAGGTTCCATTCCATGCTCATCACTGCTGACAGAGATAACATTTGCTCCGTAAGATCTAAAAACCTGCAGGGCTGATAGATAAGTAGGATCCTCCGTAAAGACAATATCACCTGGACTTAGCATAATCCTTGAAAACAGGTCAATAACCTGCTGGGAACCCGTAGTAACCAAAATGTTTTCAGGTATAGATGCAATCCCTTTTTGGGCCATTTTGGTTTGAATGGCCTCGCGAAGTGGTGTGAAGCCTTCTGTTAAACCATATTGCAAGGAAGATTTTCCCGATGCGAACACCTTTTCATATGCAATTTTAACTTCCTCAATCGGAAAAATGTCTTCAGCTGGCAATCCCCCTGCAAAAGAAATTACGTGGCCTTGTTGGGTCACCTTTAAAATGTCTCTTACCGCAGAAGATTCATAGGTTTTGGTTTGAGGTGCAAATGGATAATTCAAAGTAAGTCGCTTCCTTCTTATTAATTTAGATTAGTAATATTGTTATAGTATAATATAGCAATCAGATAAGCAAGTATAATATTCTAAATATTTAGAAAAAAGCGCTTTCAATTTTAATAAATTAATAATTGCTAGTTTTCTGGAATGGTCCATATAAAAAAACAGGGAGTTTATCCCTGTTTTCAGAACATCATTTTACTCATGAAAATTAGTACCGTCTGTAGTTGCATTAACTATGCCAGCACGTATGACAAAGTCACCGAAGTTCTCTCCATCTTCACGTTCCTTCGCAAAGCGTGAAAGTAAAACTCGAAGTTCACTTAAAATTTCTTCTTCACCAATGTTTTCACGGTACATTTTGTTTAAACGACTACCGTCAAAGGCAGCGCCGAGGTACATATTATATTTCCCAACGGCTTTACCAATAAAAGCAATTTCACCAAGCCCAGGACGTGCACATCCATTTGGACAACCCGTCATGCGAATCGTGATTTCTTGGTCGCGCAAGCCGTTTTCATCCACTATCTTTTCGATTTTATCCATCAGTACAGGAAGATAACGTTCTGCTTCCGCCATGGCTAGTCCACATGTTGGCAGAGCCACGCAAGCCATCGAGCTGCGGCGCAATGCTGAATAATATTTCCCATCAGTCAAGCCATATTGCTCAATCAATTCGTTAATCTTTTTCTTTTTCTGGCTTGATACATTAGCAATAATCACGTTTTGATTAGTTGTTAAACGGAATTCACCATTATGGATTTTAGCAATTTCACGTAAGCCGGTCTTTAGCTTATAATCAGCGAAATCCTTAACGCGTCCACCCTCGATAAACAAGGTTAGATGCCATTTTCCACCCACTCCCTTGACCCATCCGTAACGGTCGCCGTTACTGTCAAAATGGTATGGCTTTGCTTCATCCAGACTCCAGCCTAAACGGTGTTCCAGTTCTTCCTTGACTGTTTCCAATCCAAGGCGATCAACAGTATATTTGAAGCGGGCATTTTTACGTTCAGAACGGTTTCCGTAGTCACGTTGAATCGTAATCGTTTTTTCAGCCACATCATAAAGCTGTTCAGGCTTACAGAATCCGATTACTTTTGCCAGCTGCGGATAGGTCGCTTTGTCTCCGTGAGAGCTGCCCATACCGCCGCCAATTGCTACGTTAAAGCCGATTAGTTTCCCATCTTCAACTATCGCAATGAAACCCAGGTCATTTGAAAATACATCAATATCATTTGTTGGAGGAACTGCGATCGCAATCTTAAATTTACGCGGTAAATAGAGCGGGCCATACATTGGTTCGACCTCATCCACTTCCGGCGTTCCAGCCACTTTTTCTTCATCAAGCCATACTTCATGATAGGCTCTTGTCCGAGGCAGTAAATCATCACTCAGCTTTTTCGACCATTCGTATACTTCTGTATGGATTTCAGATTGATATGGATTAGAACTGCACAGTACGTTCCGGTTTACATCGCCGCATGCAGCAATCGTATCCAAAAGAGTCGAATGGATTGTCTGAATTGTATTCTTCATATTCCATTTTAAAATGCCATGCATTTGAAACGTCTGACGTGTAGTGATCTTTAAAGTGCCGTTTGCATTTTTATCTGCCAACTCGTCCATCACTAGCCATTGGGCCGGTGTCGTAACACCGCCCGGCAAGCGGACACGCAGCATAAATTGATACGCTGGTTCAAGCTTCTGTTTTGCTCGTTCATTGCGTAGATCCCGGTCATCCTGCAAATAGCTTCCGTGATGCTTCATCAAACGATTATCATCATCAGGAATTCCAGCGCTTAAACGGTCAAGCATTACTTCCTTTAACGATCCACGCAAATAGTTGCTTTCTTCCTTAATGCGCTCAACATCACTAGGCTTTCCTGCTGGCGCGGTTAAAGTTTCGTTCACCATGTTGAAAAAACTCCTTTCAATCCAAATCAGTATACATCACGCTGATAACGTTTTTGCTGTTGTAGCTCGGCAAGGTACGCTCCCGCGTTTTCACGACTCATGCCGCCTTCTTTTTCAATGATATCAAGAAAAGTATTATGGACATCGTGCGCCATATGTTTCTCGTCACCGCAAATATAAATCACTGCGCCCTCTTCCAGCCAAGCAAACAATTCCTTACTTTGTTCAAGCATGCGGTGTTGTACATACACTTTTTTATCTGTGTCACGAGAAAAAGCAACATCCATTTTTGTCAGGACACCGTTTTTCAACCATTTCTGCCATTCAGTCTGATAAAGGAAATCGGTCACGAAATGCTGGTCACCGAAGAACATCCAAGCTTTTCCTTCCGCTCCCGCTTCTTCTCGCTCCTGCATAAACGAACGGAATGGTGCTACACCTGTCCCTGGACCGACCATGATAATCGGTGTATTCGAGTTAGCAGGAAGCTTAAAGTTTTCATTATGCTGAATAAATACAGGCAGAGTGTCACCAGACTGCAGACGTTCTGCTGTTAAAATCGAACAAACACCTTTTCGTTCACGGCCGTGGGCATCATAACGTACGGCACCGATTGTCAAGTGCACTTCGTCTGGGCTCGCAGATAAACTGCTTGCAATTGAATATAAACGAGCTGGGATTTTCCGAAGAATCGACACAAATTCTTGAGCTGAAGTACCCCATACACCATAATCACGAACGAAATCCACTAAATCACGTCCATGAATATAGGTTTTTAATTTTTCCTCATTTCCTGAAGCTAAAAGCTCCTGTAGGGTTTCATTCCCTGATAACTCCGCCACCTTTTGTAGAAGTGGTTTCGTTAGAGTCGTAATTTCATAGTACGATTTCAAGGCTTCTTTGAGAGAAAGAATGTCCCCTTGTTTATTGAGAGTTACCCCTGTCTCGGAATCCCATTTCAATTCTGCTAATAGCAGTTCAACAAGTTCAGGTTCATTTTCAGGATAAATTCCGAGACTGTCCCCTGGTTCATAAGAAAGTCCAGAACCTTCAAGCGAGATTTCAAGGTGGCGCGTTTCTTTATGGGATCCGCGGCCATTTAAATTAATATTTTCAAGAACTTCTGCTCTAAACGGATTTGATCTGGAATATACAGATTCAACTACATTTGCTGCTGCGGCCTCAACAGGTGCTGCATTACTGCCCTCAGTTTCACTTAAGCTGCTAAGTACTCCTTGAAGCCATTCGGATGCAGGTTCATCGTAATCAACATCACAGTCAAAGCGTGGATATAACCGTGTGCCTCCGAGCTCCTCCAAACGGGAATCAAATTCTTTGCCTGTTTGACAGAAAAACTCATAAGAACTGTCTCCAAGTGCCAAAATTGAAAAATGGAGGTCATCAAGCTTTGGTGCTCTTTTACTATGCAGAAACTCATGAAATGATAGGGCGTTGTCAGGCGGATCCCCTTCCCCATGTGTACTAACGATAATAAGAAGATTCTGGACCTTTTTAATATTATTGGCTTTAAAATCACTCATGGAAGAAATAATTACTTTAAATCCGTTCCCTTCAAGCTGCTTGCCCGTCTTATTGGCAAGACCTTTAGCATTCCCGGTCTGTGAACCATAAAGGATGGTCACATCTTTTGAAATATTCTTTCCAGTACTTTGATTTGGAAGAACGGATGTTTGTGCATTTAATGCACCAAAAGCTAATGTCGATGATGAAGCAGCCAGATATCCGCTAAGCCAAACTTTTTGAGATTCTGTTAATGTTGGCAATATACGGTTAAGGAGTTCTGCCTGCTCCTGATTAAACGGACTGTTCAATACTTGAAGTTGCAACAAAATCACCCCACAAAGGTAAGTATCATTTTTTGAAATTTTAAATTCATCTGACAAAAAATTGATTAATATTATAATAGTTTTACTATTCCTATAAGTCAAGTCGGTTTTAATAAACTTTCTCTGTAATAAAAACTTTACCGAAAGACAAGGAATTAGTAAAATAAATATTAATAATCAGAACTATTAAGATTACTAATAATAAGGCGGGATATTTTTGTATTATGAAGAGTTAAAAACATTTGTTACCCTTGCAGAGGTTAAAAATTTTACCAAGACCGCGGAATTACTTCTGATGTCCCAGCCAAGTGTCAGCCTTCATATAAAAAATCTAGAGAAAGAGTTCCAGACAAAATTATTTCTCCGATCTCCAAAATTCTTACAAATCACACCGACCGGAGAAATTTTATATGATCGTGCCAAGCAAATGATCACCATATACGAACAAACGAAACAAGATATTTTAGAGCATCACGACTCCATTAAAGGGGAATTAAAGATTGGCGCTAGTTTTACCATCGGCGAATACATCTTACCTTCGTTGCTGATTGATATTCAAAATGATTATCCTGAATTAGACCTTCAGGTCATAATCGGAAATACGGAGGAAATTGTTCAATCTGTTCGCTTGTATCATGTTGATATAGGCTTGATTGAAGGCCAAACCAATGAAAAAGAAGTTTCTGTTCATTCATTTATGCAGGATATGTTATTTATTATTGCATCAAACAATCATGAACTTGTGAAAAAAAAGGAAGTGACGATGGAAGACCTTCAGAATCAAGCATGGGTCTCCAGGGAATTAGGTTCAGGTACAAGGGAATATCTCAATCATGTAATCCGATCGAATGGTTTGAAGGTGAAATCCCTTCTATCGATTAGCAGCAGTCAGGGTATAAAAGAAACACTAATAAATGGAAAAGGGTTATCGCTCCTTTCCCACAGTGTGATTGAAAGAGACGTTCAACAGGGACTTCTTTCTATTATAAAGGTAAAAAACCATCAATTTACCCGCACTCTTTCCTATATTATAGCGCCTATTATGGAAGATAATAGGAATGTAAAAACCTTTATTAGTGCACTAAATAAAAAATGGACAAACAAAGGAAAAGGATAGAAAGAGCTTCATGCTCAAACTATCCTTTTTTAATTATTCTCGTTACGGCAGGATTTTTACGTTTACACGATGAATATGTTAGGAAAATATTTTTTAGTGCCTTAATGGATGAAAGGATGTTAGCATTGCAAAAAGGAAACGGCTTTCACATTATTCGAGTACCAATTTCCACACCTACATTGCTTCCGCATACGACCACTAATTGCTATTTAATAGGAAACAGCCAGGAAAGTATTTTAATAGATGCGGGATTTGATCAACCTAACACAAAAATAGATTTAGAGAATGCAATAAGAGAAAATGGCCTTGCCATTCCTAAGATTATCATACTGACACACTGGCACCCGGACCATGCCCCAGGTGTTCGTCAATTAGTCGATTGGGATCCTATTGTTTATTGCCATCCTCTTGAAAAACAATTGACCCTTGAAGCCATTTCACCTTGGAGTAAATTATCCTTTTTGAATGAGGGTGATATTGTTCCTGTAGCTGGCCATAACTTAACCATTCATCACGCCCCAGGTCATACAGTGGGTCAATTAAACCTCTATATACCGTCTGAAAAGGTTCTCCTTGCCGGAGATAATATTGTTGCGGAAGGAACCTCATGGATTGGTCCCCCTGACGGTGATATGTCGGACTATATTCGGACTTTAAATCGGTTAAAGCAATTGACCTTAACAAAAATCGGACCCGGTCATGGTGATTGGGTAACCAAGCCCTACGAGCAAATTGATTTTGTGATAAATCG
Organism: Neobacillus sp. DZ-9; assembly: GCF_059587065.1. Taxonomy (NCBI): domain Bacteria; kingdom Bacillati; phylum Bacillota; class Bacilli; order Caryophanales; family Bacillaceae; genus Neobacillus; species Neobacillus sp. DZ-9. The sequence goes on along the minus strand of NZ_JCAIOL010000005.1, from coordinate 150,232 downwards.
TAGACTTTTTCGTGAAAACCAAATCAAGGAGCTTCTCGAACATCATAAGAGACTTACTTCAACTGAATTAACAAACATTATTTACGAAAAGCTGCCCCACCCTAGTATTTTTGATGTGGCAAAAAGAACCACTGAAGCACATCTAATTAAATTAATAAAAGAAGGTTTTGTATTGCTAGATCATTCCTTTTATTCACTAAAAGATTAGTTTATAATCGTTGGCGTTAAATTCAGGCATAATGAGTTGAGCGTCATTTTGGTGGGCCACAATAGTTTTTAAGGAATGAATAGTCGGTGGAGGCAAAGAAATCTTCCCATTATGATAATTTGATAAGGCATCGGCTGGTGAAATCCATTTTGCGTCGCTAATTTCATTCTGATCGGGTTTTGGATGCTGTCCTTCTGGAAGCTGAGCAATAAAAAAACGAGTATCAAAGCGGATCTTACTAACATTTGGTGTAATGATATGCCCGAAATATTGTAAACTTTGCAGATTAAATTGAAGTTTTTCGTTTTTTAACATTTGCAAGAAAGTAATTTCACCATTCAAGAGCTGACGGCGGTATTTCCTTTCTTTTTCAAGATCCATAAGAATTGCGGAACCGTCTTCAGCGCTGCAAAGTAAAATTCCTACTTCTTCAAATAATTCCCGTGCAGCGGCAACGTAATAAGCAAGTTCAAAAGATTTATTCCGACTTCCTACTATTTCATTTTGAAAATCTTGGACTTCATCCCCCTTGTCTACAGCTCCTCCTGGGAAAACATAAACTCCAGCCATAAATTTCATAGTTTCAGGTCTTTTTGTCAAATAGACCATAGATTGTTGATTCATTAAAACTACTGTTGATGCAGGTCTTGGAAATGCGCTCATTTTTGGACCACCTTTGTTTCTAAGTTTATTACTTGTTATATTCCACTAATTACATCCATTTCCCTTCCATTAAATAAAAAAGCACACTGTTTCCAGTATGCTTGATAGTGTTTACGATGCAATTTTTTAAATTACGGGCGCTTCCATACCCATATGAACCCATTCTTCCCTAGCAGGACCATAAACTCCAGGAACGGAGATTCCAGCTTGACGCATGAGCACTGTCATTTGTCCGCGATGATGAATGAGATGTTTAAGGAAAAGTGAAAGGGTTACAGCTTTTGGCATTTCCATCCCAAACACATTTTTTATTTCCTTTAAGTTTTCGTCTGTCCATTGCTTTTGAACGCCCTCTATCGTGTCAGCGCTTACTTTTCGAAAAGCTTCAGCGATTTCTTTTGCTGATGATGGAACTGTGTTTTCATTTTCCACCATATCCACTTTAATTCCGAACTCATTCAGCATTCCGGGTGTACTTGTTACGACATGCCAGGCAATTCTCCCCAAACTGCGGTCATCCGGCGACACCATTTGCTGAAGGGAACTATCTGTCAGCGCATCCATGAGCTTTTGTGTTGAAGCAGCTTCTTGATTCCATTCTTGAATAAATTCATTAATCGAAGTATACATAATCTTTTCCTCCACTTTCAATTTTCACCAAAATATGGCGCTTAAAGTATAGCATTGGAAGAGAAAATTTCATAATGATCCCCCCTTAGAAAGGTAAATTCTGGTGGCCACGTTCCTCCAAATTTCGTGCAGTCTTACTTAATTCAACATCCTTCTGGTCTTTAAACGTTCCCAGCATCACATCATAAACTGGATTGGTAACACCATACCAGTAATTTTCATTTTTGAAATGATGCCATAAATGAACTTTTTTGATCCAGCGTCCCCACGATGTTGGAGGTTGGATGGGACGATGAGCGATATAATGCACCCATTCATAATAGAGCAAAAACAGTATTACTCCCGTAATAAAGGCATTCGTCAAAACTAGATTAGAAGTAATAAGGTAAACAAAAACACCTGCCACTAAAATGTTAGGTATGCTGTACCATAATGGCAGAAATAACAAATGCAAATTATTCGGATCTGAATGATGGTCATAATGCAACCGTTTAATCAATTTTAAAAAGAATGCATTTTTTGGAGTTTTTATATGGAAGAGAAATCTGTGTGTCGTATATTCGCTCACAGTGTATCCAACTATACCAAGGATAAAGGCAATCCATGTGTTTAAAGCAGTCATGTGGGGAGCAATAAAAATAAGGCAAATACAGAAGATAATGCTCATTATCAAAATATCTGGAAAGGTAAAAAATTCTTTTAGGTATTTTTTCAAAAAAATCCCTCCCATCCTAAAATAACCAGTACTCTCTCGTACCGTAATACCAGAATATTATGGAAATAATTGTTTTTCAAGCATTTTTAGATAAATAGTTCAAAAGAATTAATGCTTTTATAGAAAAATCCTCAAGCTTCAATTTCCTTTTAAAATGAAAGTAAAAATACCTAGTATATTTAATCCCATTTTAGTACTAAAGCATGGATAAGGTGCGTATTTTTATTTGTGTTCTATTATTCAATGAGGAGTGAATTTCTAATGAGGACTTATGATTCTATCATTATCGGAAGTGGACATAACGCCTTAATTACTGCGGCATATCTGGCGAGAGCAGGAAGAAGTGTGTTAGTTTTGGAGAAGAACGACCGTCCTGGCGGGTTTCTCCGGACCGAAGAATTAACGTTACCTGGATTCAAGCATGATGTATTTTCAGCTGCACATCCCCTATTCTTAACCGGACCTGCCTATGCTGATCTTGGTCCTATGCTGGAATCACGGGGACTACGATATATTAATACTGATTTACCGACAGGCGTATCGATGGAAGACGGAAGGACTGCTGTCCTCCCGCGTGACTTTGAGGATTTCATTTCAGAAGCGGAGAGACTGGCTCCAGGAGACGGCGCTAAGCTTGCCAAAGTGTTTGAAGAATTTCAGCCTTACGTTAACGATGTTTTTTCATTATTTAACGTCGATCTTTCTCGGCCAGGCTCATTGGCGGTAATAAATAGACTGATGCATAACGAAAGTGGGATTGGCTATTCACCTTTTGCATCGTCACTGTTCTCTACTGCACGAAACACAGTAGCACCGTTTAAATCTCCCGTTTTAAAAGCAATGATTGCTTCATGGGTAACTCATCTCGGACGAACTCCTGACGAAGTCGGCAGCGGAATCTGGGTCCCACTAACCGTGATGGCACTAATGGGCGGCGGGATGCCGATACCGGAAGGCGGAAGTGAAAAGCTTGCAAAATCTCTGGCGCAATTGGTGACGGATCTGGGTGGGGTGATCAGGACAAACGCCATTGTTGACGAGATACTGGTAAAAGACGGCCGAGCCGTTGGCATACGTACCAAGGATGGAGAGAAATACCAAGCTTCTCACTCAGTCGTTGCATCCACTACTCCAGATCAACTCTATTTATCATTACTTAAAGATACAGAAATTCAACCGCAAATTCGCTCTCAAGCTAAAAATTATCGTTACGGGCGTGGATGTGTGCAAATCAACCTTGCATTGAGCGAACCTCCAAAATGGTCCGATGAGCGTTTTAATAGAGTTGGGCAGCCACATTTAACAGATGGTTTGGATGGTTTTACGCTGGCAATTTCACAAGGGATGGCTGACCTTTTGCCAGAGAAGCCTACCTTTACTGTTGATTGTCCTACCAATCTTGATCCGACTCGCGCTCCGGCAGGAAAGGCAATTATGAGAATCCAGGTGCTTGAAGTCCCATGCCACCCGCGTGGTGATGCCGCTGGAAAAATTAATGTTGGGGATGGAACATGGACCAAGGATGTAACGGAGAGGTTTACTGAAAGGGTCCTTAATGTAGTCAGTAGACATATCCCTAATATTCCAAGTGGGGTAATTGGTAAACATGTCGTGACTCCGAAATCGATTGCCCAGTTTAATCCGAATGCTGGTCCTGGTGATCCTTACGGCGGAGCTCATGATCTCGCTCAAAGCTATCTGTTGCGGCCGCTTCCAGGACAGCCAAGCCACCAAACGGAAATTCCAAACTTATTTATGCTTGGCGCCGCAACCTGGCCGGGACATGGAATTAATGGTGGCTCTGGATTTATTGTTGCTCAGCAGCTGCTTAGTGAGTAGACTTTTGTATTATTTTCTTTTGAAATGTAATAGCCCGTTTCATGAGGACAGATTTGGTTAGTCTTTCTGGAATTCCGTCCTCATGAACGCCCCATGAGGACAACTTTTGCTTTTCTATCACAATTTCTGTCCTCATGAACGTCCCATGAGGACAACTTTTGCTTTTCTATCACAATTTCTGTCCTCATGAACGCCCCATAAGGACAACTTTTGCTTTTCTATCACGATTACTGTCCTCATGAACGTCCCATGAGGACAACTTTGCTTTTCTATCACAATTTCTGTCCTCATGAACGCCCCATGAGGACAACTTTTTGCTATTCTATCACGATTCCTGTCCTCATGAACCCCCATGAGGACAACTTTTGCTTTTCTATCACGAATTCTGTCCTCATGGATGTTACCCACACCCTATTTTCGGCCCGATTCATAAAAGAACCGCCGTGATAGTGTTAATCCCATCACGAACAGGAATAATACAAAATAGGCGGGTAAAAGATGAATAAATGTGGTATATCCGATCACAAAATGAGTAATTATCCCAGCACAAAAAGCTGGCACACCCCCGATTAGCAACGAATTCCAAACCCATTCCTCTCCTTGATGAAACCCCCACAATGCAATCATGAGAACCAGCAAGCCGACACTTAATAACGCACTGCCAAACCCAGCACGGTCATGAGCTATCAGGGGAATCAACCTGCTGTTTAAATCATTCATTTGATCAGGAGTCATACAAATAAACCCTAAATCCGTCGGGACAAAAACATTTGTGGCTCCAATTATAGAAATAAGCAGCCCCCCAATAATAAAGGCGAATCCTAGCACCACAAAGCAAAGCTGTCCCCAAAGGCTTTTTTTCCATCCAGGGTGATTCGTCCGATTTTTCGAAATAGGTGTGTAGATAGCCTTTTTGGTTTTTCGTACCCCGTTAATAAAAAAAGGAAAAAGAATAACCCAAAATAGTCCATGAAGCCAATCAAAATAACCAAAGCCAATAAACAATAATATCCCTAAAAAACCGACAACAGCCCCAATATTTATCGCTTTTCGCGCCCAATGAATTCCATATTTCACCCCATGACGAGCTAATTGCATATATAAGATTCCGCCTGAGACCATCGTTCCTGACAGAGTCATTCGATCATGAGCCATAAAATAAATAATATTAGGATTAATTGCCATTAATTCCTCTCGGCTAAATCCTAAAAAGGCTTCATCGTAATGGAGAATCACCGATGTCATACTAAAAAGTAAGGCAAGGACACCGCCAATTGTAATGAAAAGACCGAATAACCAATACCAGATCCATCCAGATACCTCCTCCCGCTCCCTATCCATTTGGTCCACTAAAGCTTCATTAATTCTTTTCGGGAGCCCTGGACCGGAAAGGACATAACCGACTGAAAGCATGATTAGATCGGCACCTTCCTCATATAATTCCAGCGCATCTTCTGGTTCCAAGACACCACCTGATATAATGATTGGGATTTTATTAAAACCGTTGGATTTAAGAAATTTTAATGATTGGAAAAGTTCTTTTTGCTCATCCGGGAACCTTAGTTCATTTCCCACCCTTTCTTCTAAAATAATCCCATCAATCCTAGAAAACTCAGAAATTTTTTCAAAAAGCTGGTTTGATTGGACAGAAAGAAGAATCGGTTTATTAGCAATTAATTTCTTTAACACTAGCAGTTCTTCATTGTCAAATATTTTTTCTAAGACAATAGCATCTCCATAAGGAGAAAGTGAAGGTAACAAACTATGTAATTCTTCAACAGAAAACTCGGAGCTTATGCGGATAAAAATTGGCTTATTTAAAGGCATTAACTCATTCAGCCTTCGAATAGTACTCTCCATACCGAGCGATTCCAATGGAATCGGAAACAGGATTTCCTCTCTCTGTTTTGAAAGAACTGCATATTTTCCGGCATCATTTGGCAAGCGTGAAATGGGGCCTACCTCAATAAAGCCAAACCCAAGATTTGAAAAAGCCGCTGATCCTGTTAATAAAGGATCTATCTTCCCGCATAATCCTACTGGACTTGAAAAAGTAAGACCTAATATATTTTTTTGAAGTAATGGTGATGGAGCCATATGGCCTAAAAATTCGATAATGTTAGGTCCACCTGGGAGAGATACAATCATGTTCATTCCTCGATGAATAAACTCTCTCCCCAAGGTTTTCGGGAGCCGGGATACTATTGGCTTAAAAAGTGTGTGATAGGACCAATCCGGCATTTTACCATCCTCACTTTCATTTTTCTAGTGTTCCGCATTGTAATGCTTCTTCTGCCAACCCTATTTTAGCCAGGATGTTCAGGACCAAATCCCGATGAATTTTTTCACCGCTATGAGAAGCGCAACTTAGCGCAAGCTCAGATTGCGTATAGTTGAATCTTTCTGCCGCACCTGTTTCTACTAACGGTACTGCCTGAAACGGCTTCATCGAAGAACGAGGAAATGTGAACCTGCTAGGATTACCGTATGAAAAAAGGAGCTTTCCCTCATTATTTACAACAGCAACATGTAGATCATGTGTGCTTTCTAAATGTTCCCCTCTATACACGAGAATTGGCTTTTGCATATCATTTCTCCTCAAATAATTTAATCATAATACGATTTTATCATATTTTGTATTACCCTGATTTAAAAAAACCCCTTCAAATGAAGGGGTCAATCATTTATTAATAATAAAATTCAGTTTCTGTACCTGGAGTTGAATCCGTCTTGTTGCCACGAGTATTGGAATTGAAGCTTGTGATATTTTCATATTCTCCTGGTTTGAGTACGCTTTGGTCACCTCTCATTAAATAGGTGTAAGCGAAAATGGAGATAAACAATCCAAAAGTCCAGGCATTATCCCATAAAAAGCGCAGTCCCGGAATAAATAAACCTAATACAGGAATAGCCACGCCAATAATTAAGGCATATACACCATTTTTATTAAAGCCAGAAGTATAACTATATCGGCCATTTACATCATATAGCTCGCTAAGTGCCATTTGCCTCTTTCGGACAAGCCAGTAGTCGGCAATGGCAATTCCATCAATAGGTCCTAATAATGCTCCATATGTTCCAAGCCAGCCAAAAATATAGTTACCAAAGTTTTCCATGATATACCATGGCTGCATGAGGATTGCAAAAACCCCAGTAATCAAAGCCCCGAGACCAAAGGTTATTTTTCTTGGGTTTAAATTCTCAATCGCACGTGCAGGTGCTACGATGTTCGCGCCGACGTTAATAGTCAAGGATGCAATAACGATGATTAAAGTGCCCAAAAAGATAACAAATGGCGGGAATTTAGCAAGCAGCTGGACCGGATCCCAAAGAGCAGTTCCGAAAATTACGACCGTTGCTGATGTAACAGCAATTCCAATAAATGAAAAAATACTCATGGTTAGCGGCAGTGATAAGGTTTGCGCCACCATTTGTGATTTTTGACTCTTAGCGTATCGGCAAAAGTCTGGAATATTCAAGGCAAGTGTTGCCCAGAAAGCAATGACACCCGTTAATGCTGGGAAAAATACTTTTAAAAAATCACCCGTGCTCGCGAATTTAGATGGCGTTGATAAAATCGGACCCCATCCTCCGGCATGTGTAAATGCCCAAATAAAAAGAATAATGGCAGCGATTCCAACAACAGGCGAAGCAATTAAGCCTAGTACCTTCATGGCTTGCGGTCCTTTATATGCGACGGCAACATTTAAGGCCCAAAACAAAGCAAATACGATCGCTGTGTGGCCAGGAAGGTTTTTCCATGCTGAAAAGGAAGCGGATAAAAGCGTATCAATCGCACCCGTTCCAATCCAAGTGTTAATCCCAAACCATCCCGCTGCTACAATCGCACGAGCTAGGGCAGGGATATGGGCGCCTTTTGAGCCAAACCATAAACGTGCAAATACAGGATAAGGAATTCCAAATTTGGTGCCGGCATGTGAATTTAATAGAATGGGGATAAGAACAATTACATTTCCAAGAAAAATGGTTAAGATGGCTTGCCACCAATTCATACCTAAAGAAATCAAACCGCTGGCCATCGTATAGGCAGGGATACACAAACACATACCAATCCAAAGTGTAGCAAAATTAATACCTTTCCATGAATGTTCCTTCGTGGTAGTTGGCCGCAGGTCATCATTCCACATACTAGAGCTGCTCAAACCATTTGCTGCTTCAGATGTCAGGGTAACAATCCCATTTTGTTCAATTTGTGTTTTCAACAAAATTCCCCCTTGATTTGATTTGTTGCAATCATGATAAAAAAATTAATAAGTAGATAAAGACCAAGGTAGCAAATAAAAATAGTGGGAATATTACAAAAATTAAAAACATAAAAAATTCACTTTTCAGGCATCACCACCAAAAAATATTGAGGAAACAAACCCCACCTTCCTATCTTATATTATAATTGACCAATACTTCCTGTCATTGGACAAAAGGTTAAATCATTCTAGGAAAAATTTATATGTTTTGTATGTTGGCAAAATCGATTGTTTTTTAAAGTATAATATAAGTTTATAAATTACGTCCTAAAGAGTGTTATGATTTCTAACACTCTTTTATTGTTTTAAGTCGATTTAATATTTCTACGGTCGGGTTGATTTTTCCACAATTCTGGCAGGATGCTGTTTTCATGTTCCATGGAACTCAATCAGTTAACATAATAATATTATAGTAATTTTTAGTGGTTGGATCCATTCATATTTTTTATAAGCATGCTATGCAACTTTGATAGAAAAATCAATGCGAGGATAGAACCAACAAATGTTAATGACATGTCCCACTGTGAATCCCAGATATCCCCTTGCATTCCTAAAAATTCTTTTGCAGTTTTTCCACCCCTTCCTATTTTTGTAAATAACCATTCAATAATTTCAAATAACGCACTAATGCACAATGACGTGCTTAAAATGACAAATATTAACCAAAACCCTTTTTTAATCGGGCTTTTTCGAATATACATTTCTCTTATTACAATGGCAAACAACCCCTTTAATAAATGCCCCAAACGATCATAGTTGTTCCTTTTTAAATCAAAATATTCTTTAACCCAATTAAAAAGAGGCACATCGTTGTATGTAAAATGCCCGCCAATAAACGTCAAAATCGAAAGAAGAGCAATGATGAAATATGATAGTGAAGTAAGACGAAATTTTTTATAGGTTGCTATCACAATGATTAATAAAACAAAGGCAGGAAGAACTTCCATTGTCCATATTATATAACCGGCTGGTTTAATAGCGGACCAAATAAAAACAGCAATGACAAAGAATAACAGAAGTAAATGAAAGTTTGAGCGATTATCTTGTTCCAATGTTTCTTCCCCCAGTAGATATGAAATCCTTTACATTATTTCTATGTCTAGGGAAAAAAATACAAATCAAACTAGTTTCAATTAATAAAGACTTCCAATTTGGAAGTCTTCTTAAACTTTTATTCGCTAGGAGTTACTGCCTTTGTAATTACTGCGGTGGATAAATTACCGAATTCAAATCCTTGAGTATCTGTTTCAATATAAACAGCACCCATAGCAGGTTCACATGAACCATTTCGTTTAAAATGAATTTTGCCGATACTCCCTGGATTAACACCTGATTCAAAAGTAAATACTTGTTCATCCACCATAAAATAAGCAATGGTTGATGTTGAATCCAGGAAATTGGTAATTGTATAAGTGATTTTGGTAAATCCTTCCTCTATTATACAATCAGTGGTAAGCTGAAAGTGTATTCTACAATCAACTTGTCCATTTACTCTCGTGACGATATCTATAACATCAGTATCGGAAAAAGCTTTAGTCAAAAATTACCACCTCCAAACCTATCTAACTTCAATAAATGAAAAAGTAAGGTTTTTAGAAACGGCGTTTTCCCTAGGACAAGAAATAAAATATCTTCTTTAGCTTTCACCCATTGCTCCTGTTACATCATAACGGCTAATATCAATTTCCGTTTCTTTGCCCAAAACTAGTTTGGCCAGTTCTGCACCAAGATATGGTCCACTGGTTAATCCGGAGGCCCCTAATCCATTAGCAACGTAGATTCCTTCATATTGCGGCAAAGCTCCTATAACTGGTAGAAACCCTGGGGTGAAGGGTCGAAAACCCACTCTAGTTTCAAGATACGTGCAACTCGATAAACCTGGAGCCACCTCAATGGCTTTGCTTAAAATTTCGTCAATCCCCCCTGCCGTGACGCGGGAGTCAAATCCAGCCACATCCTCATGTGTTGACCCTACAACGATCCGTCCATTTTCAAACGTAAGGATGTACTGATTTTTGGGAGGCATGACAACAGGCCACGAACTCGTATCAGTTTCTGGCAATTCTAGATGAATAATTTGCGCCTTTTGCGGTTTGACATGAAAATGAATTCCCATCGGTTCCAATATTTCCTGCGACCAGGCACCAGATGTAACAATAACCGTGTCTGCTCCAAAATCTTCTTCAGCAAGACGAATCCCTGAAACCTGGTTATTTTTTGATAAAATAGACGCACTCCCTCTAATAAATCGAGCGCCATTCTTTATGGATGCGTTTATTAGCGCTTTTCGTAAATCTCTCCCATTAACACGTGCTCCCCCACTAACATGTACCGAACCATATTCTTCTGAAATTGGTGGAAAAAGTTCCTTTGTTTCAACAGGTGACAAAATCGTAATTTCACCAATCTCAGGTGCATCCTCACGGCGTTTGCGTGCTCGCTCTGCCATTTGTTGCAGCTTCTCGAAATCAGTATGAAGACTAATTGCCCCAACACGCTTATACCCAGTTTCCTTTTCGCCATCTGCTTCTAATTGAGCAATTAATTCAGGATAGTACCGCGCTCCTCCTTTTGCTAACTGATACCATGCTTTATTTCGCCTTTGCGAAAGCCAAGGACAGACAATTCCAGCTGCGGCATCTGTAGCTTGTCCGGTATCCTCACGATCCACTAATGTAACATCGGCTCCTGATTTAGCAAGATGATAGGCAGTAGATGCCCCCAAAATCCCTGCGCCAATTACTATGATTTTTTTCATATGACACCTTTCTACTTTTTAAATTTTCTTTTTGTAACATCAATTTCCAAAAATGGGCAATATTATTACCAAATAAATATTATATAAAGAGGTTGATAACATGATTGAAATACCGAGAAACCTTTTTTGTGAAAAATGTAATAAAGAAACTGAACACATGGTAAGAGAAGACGCCTTAGAAATCGAATATACTTGCACAGAGTGCAATCGACAACAAGAAATTGTGAAATCATTTTTCTAATTCAAACATGTGCCAGTGACATCGTAGCGATTATTTTATCACTGGCACAATTAAATCAATCACAAAAATTAAATATTGAATGCAGATAAGGAACCTCTTTTTGTTGTCGCGATTGCACCGATTTGATTGGCATATTGGGTATATTCGGTTAACTGTGATAAATCTTGCGGGTTCCCTTTTTCGTGAAAACTAAACAATAATGCTGACATAAAGGCATCTCCTGCTCCGGTAGTGTCCACTGCCCTTACTTTGACTCCCGGGACAAAAATGTTCGTTTCCTGATTTACGGCGCATGCCCCTTTGCTTCCCATCGTTATAAAAACAAAAGGTATTTTCCATTGGGATAATTTTTTAATCCCATCATCCATTTTTTCCGTCTCCGTTAGAAAATAAAGTTCATCCTCAGCAAGCTTTACGATATCTGCAAATGGTAAAAAAGAGAGGACTGTTTTCCGGCAATGATCATCACTTTCCCAGCGCTTTATGCGGATATTGGCATCGAAAGCAATAAGAGTATTGGATTTCTTAGCATTGTTGATTGCCGTCAGAGTAGTGAGTTTTGCTTTTTCTTGAAAAAGAGTTCCTGATCCAAAATAAAAGATTTTCGCCCGTTCAAAAAGATCAGGTACCAGCTGGTCTTCAGACAAGACTTCATCTGGAGTTGGATTTAGGTAAGTATGAAAGTATCGCTCACCGTTATCATTAAGGTGAACATAAACACCACATATTTTTTTGTTAGGAGTTCGCACACAAAATTCAATATTGATATTCTCTTTTTTCAATTCTTGCTCGACAAATTGACTGATTTCATCGGTTCCTAATTTACATAAATAATAGGATGGAATCCCTAATCTGCTTGTTCCCGCTGCAACATTAACAGTCGCACCCCCAAGCAGCTTCTCGTACTTTGTATTCGATTTATCTATCGAAATATAATCTATAAACGCTTCTCCGAGAGAAATAACTCCTTGTTTTTTCAACTATGTTCCCCCTTTAAAAAGCATTTTAGTTTATCAAAAGATTTTTTCATTGTTAACAACATCTTTATATTACAATATAATTTTGAGAGAAACTAAATTTTTAATTAGGGAGAAATTAATTCGTGAAAATACTCGGTGCGATTACTGCTTTTTTTCTAACAGACTTTCTATTTCATTTAATAGACGCCCTTGCTTTTGGTATGAAGGCCGAAACTGCCGGCCAGCGTATCGGAGCCGTCTTTTTTGGAATTTGTGTCCTTTTAATTTTTATGGCGATTTTTCATCGTTTCTTTTCGAAGGCCTTTTTTAATGGATTCACAGTAGCAACAGGATTATTTTTGAGCTTCGATATTGTGGTCTTCCATTGGATATTCCAGCTTCACCGTATCACCAACGGCCCTGAAGCAAACTGGCTCGAGCCGCTATTTGTAGTAATTGGTATCATCTTAGTTTGGTATGGAATTTCGAGAGAGAGAAAGGTAAATAATAGAGTTTTACTCGACCAGAATGAGACTGGAACAGAAAACACAGGCATGTAAAAGCGGCCAATGTTGAAATGGAGTCGAAACATTTAATACGGCCACGTAGACCGCTTCTATGTGACCGATACGATGCTTGAACTCTAATTACAGTCACGTAGAGTTGTTACTTTTACATTTTAACTAGATTGGTTACAATTCTAATAGATATGGAGGTGGTAACGATGGTTCGTTTTTTTAAGCTCTGCTCATTTTTAGTTTTACTTTATTTATTATGGCCCTCACTTGAAAAACAGTTAGATAAAACAGATTTCGAAATAGTGAAGCAACAGGCTCAATCAGAAATGACTAGCTTTAAAGATAACCCTGAAGTACTTGCTGTCATAAATTCATTAGGGGAAAATGTTCAACAAATATTGAACGAGATTGGCATACAGTTTGACGAACAGCCACAAAAACAACCAGAAAACGAAACAAAAAAAGTAGAGTTAGCACCCCCTACTAATCAAATATTCTCTATTCATAATGTTGAAATTGGCGATACAAAAGAAAATATTGAACGGAACTTAGGAGCACCAAAGCGTTCATCCTTAAATGAATATGGGGCAAATTGGAATACCTATCATGAAAATTACCATAATTTTTTTATGATAATGTATGATAAAAACAATAAAGCTGTAGGACTTTATACCAACCAGGATTTAATTGCCTCAACCAATGGAATTAAAATTGGGATATCGAAACAAATGGTTCGTGAAAAACTAGGTGATCCCCTTACCAAAATTCAAAAAGGGATAACCATTTATGAATTGAAACAGGACAGCGATTATGATGTATACTTACTTAGTAACGAATATGTGACCATTTTTTACGATAAACACGAGAATAACACTGTAACAGCGATGCAGCTTATCAGCAAAGACTTTGAACAAAATAAAATAGATTTTTACACCAAAGCGAGTTCTGATTTAGAGGAAGGTTTTGAATATCAGTTATTCGATTTGACTAATGCCGCACGAGTGGAACATCTGCTGTCTGTATTAACATGGGATCAGCATGTGAGAGAAACAGCCCGCAAGCATAGCACGGATATGGCTGTTAATAAATATTTTGATCATACAAATCTTAAGGGGCAATCACCTTTTGATCGTATGAAAGAGGATCATATTATATTTCAGTTGGCAGGAGAAAATCTTGCCTATGGACAGTTTAGCAGTATTTTCGCCCATGAAGGCTTAATGAACTCTCTTGGGCATCGGGAGAATATTTTACAAAAGGATTATGAATATTTAGGTGTTGGTGTAGCCTTTAATAATCAATCTCAGCCCTACTATACAGAAAACTTTTATGCAAAATAAAGGTGTCCCAGATTCAGACCAGGGACACCTCTTTTAATTAAAAATAACCCTAGCTAACTCTCCATCCGTATAATTACCTTTTATGCCGGGTTTAGTTTTAAAATAATCATAGATTTCTTGAGCTGAGTAATCTTGTTCTAACCCCTTAACAATTGTTGTTAAGTAGGCACGTGACGGCTTTTTCCATTCTACGTCTTCCATATCCCAAGGTGCGGTAAAGGTATAGATCGGAAAACCTTTATCTTCGCCTAAGTATAAAACATTCCCATACCAAGCTTGCCGAAAAATTTTCGAACCCTTCCTTTTGACCTCGTTTAAATCAATCTCAAAGTCCAATCCATTATTTTCCTGTTTGACAACATCCAAAAACTGTTCAGTAGTGATTAAATATTTTTTACTAAAGGTTTTAGCTCCTGTATTTTGCTTTAAACCAATAAAGGCAACCCCTTTTGACTCCCATTTTGCTGCTTCCTTTGCAAAGTATAGGGGTAAATTTATGGTGAAAATGGATTCATCAACTGGTAATGAGGGATCATTACATCCTGCTTCCACTTTAGATGAGCCCTCAGGCCTGCCGCCCTTGATATAACATAAAAATCGATCGGTATTTATATTAGATCCATAACTTGCGTACCAAACATATTGTTTTTCATTCACCATCTATCACCTATTTTCTATTAAGTTCCATTATGGTTTTAATTTTAGCATTTGGCTAAAACTACTAACAGCAAATATTTAGGAGGGAATAATGAAGGTATCAGATGTACTAGTTCAGTGTTTAGAAAACGAAGACGTAGAATATGTGTTTGGAATCGTCGGCACGGAGACGTTGGACCTTGCTGATTCGTTATCAAAATCAAAGCAAATTCAGTTTATAAATGTTAGACATGAGCAAGGTGCTGCTTTCATGGCAGATGTTTATGGACGATTATCAAAGAAAGCAGGCGTTTGTTTGGCAACGCTCGGACCAGGGGCTACCAATTTAATGACTGGTATCGCAAGTGCACAGCTCGACCATTCTCCATTGGTAGCACTAATTGGCCAAGCAGGCATTGAGCGGCAGCATAAAGAATCCCATCAATATTTGGACTTGGTGAAATTATTTGAGCCCGCCACAAAGTGGAGTACCCAATTGCTTGAATCACCTTCCGTCCCTTCCATCATGAGAAAAGCTTTTCAAACAGTTATGATGGAGAAACCTGGCGCTGTGGCCATTACCTTGCCGGTGAATTTTTCAGCACAAATGATTGCCAACAAACCATTGCCTGTCACTCCATTGCCTGTGTGTGTACCTGCGTCAGATGCTCTAATGAAGGCAAAATTCCTAATACAAAATCACTATAAACCGTTTTTAATTATTGGAAACGGAGTCATTAGACAAGATGCCGTTCCTGAGCTGCAAATCTTGATTGAAACCCTTCAATCACCTGTAACTCACAGCTTTATGGCAAAAGGAATGCTACCTAAAGATCATCCTCTTAATTTCTATACCTTTGGCTTTAAAGAGAACGATGTAGTTTTAACTGGACTAGATGAAGCAGATTTATTAATTGTCATTGGATTTGATTTTGTAGAAAAATTACCAAAGGATTGGAATCAAAAGAAACGGCCAATTTTACATATTGATAGTGTTCCAGCAGAAATAAATGAGTATTATCCTGTTGAAGCAGAACTTATTGGAAACTTAAAGGAAACACTTCAATTACTTAATCAGGCTGGGGTTCCCGCTAAATCATGGATACCTGCTGAGAATCTCCATGAACATATTAAAACAGCCTATCAAATAAAAAATACGTCCGATTCCAACTCCCTGCCTTTTACTATTGAAAATGTCCTTCAGAGAATTGAAGCAATAACATCAGATGACACGATTGTGATTTCAGATGTCGGGGCCCATAAGGTTTCCATTGCACGTACTTATCAACCAAAACGACCGGACCGATTAATCATTTCAAACGGGCTTGCTTCGATGGGAATCGCCTTGCCTGGCGCAATCGGTGCCAAACTTGCTTGTCCTGATGATCCTGTTATTTGTATTACAGGCGATGGCGGCGCATTAATGAATTTTGCTGAAATTGAGACGGCCAAGCGTTTAGGGCTCTCCTTCATCATCATCGTTTTAAATGACTCGATGTTAAAGCTTGAAGTGCAGCAAATGAACAAAATGTTTGGACAAAACTATGGTGTAACCTTTGAAAATCCAGATTTTGTACAATTAGCAGGCAGTTTTGGAGTCCAAGGAACTCGAGCTTATAACCTAGTTGAATTTGAAACGATTCTAAATGAGAAGCTGCTTTCTTTAGATGGAATTCTCTTAATCGATGCAGTAATCCAAAGGTGACGCTCCTTCAGATTTGGAAAGTTATGATGCCATAATTGTATTTAATTTTTTAAAAATGATTAAGCCGATCTCTACCCAAATCCAATTATAAATGAGGGAGAACAAAAATATACCGCCTGTTGTGGAGATTGAAAAGGGCTCTGAAATCGAAGGTCCTAAGACAGGGAATTTAAGAACATATATTAGAATCAAAATTCCTATGGTTAATAATGATGCACCTGTTGTGATGATGATCCATCTCTTTTTGAAAAAGTAAAAGGCCGCTCCGATGCCGAGTCCTATTAGTCCTGTCGTAAACGGGAAGACAAATAGCTCACTAGGCTGAAGAATGAGTAACAATAAATTCGTAAGGACATACGCTATTGCTCCAAGTGGAAGTGAAAGCATGGAACAGAGTAGAATCGGTGTGGTTGCAAATGGACTGATAAAGTACCCCACTCCCGGCAAAATGCCACCTGCTGCTTGCAGAACAGCTGCTATACTAGTAAAAAGAGCAGCTAAGATAAGACGACTAGTTTTAGACTTTTGATTAAATGTTAATTGGGCAGTTCTAATATCAACGGAAATGTTTCTAATAAAATACATCGGTTTCACCTCAATTTATTTTATTAACTGATGAAACCGATGATGAATCCGATTATTTCCATTTTTGTAACGAATTACGATTATTTATTTGGATAAATTATATACGAGCAAATTATCCATTGCTCAAAAAAACATTCGTCGGGAGTGATGTATCATGGCTAGAAACAAACTATTGGTTCCTGGTGCAGATAATGTTCTGGATCAAATGAAAGAAGAAATCGCCAACGAGTTTGGAGTGCAGCTTGGTGCTGATACGACCGCACGAGCAAACGGTTCAGTCGGCGGCGAAATGACCAAACGTCTCGTTGCTTATGCTGAACAATCACTTCGAAATCAACAGAATATTTAATCTGTGATTTCAGAATGAGGGTGTCCAAATCGGGCACCCTTTTTCGATTAAGCCAAATTTTTCTATACAACCATATGTGCGATAAGTTTTAATTAAAGAAAAGATATAATTATAAGGAGAAATACATGAGTAGAAAAACGGCGATCGTTACAGGGGCCTCTAGCGGCTTTGGTTTATTATGTTCAGTTGAACTGGCACTAGAGGGATTTTCGGTACTTGCAACTATGAGAGATGTCAAGAAAGCAATACCATTGTTAGACCTGGCAAAAGAAAAGAATGTATCAGAATACATTAATATTGAACCACTAGACGTTACTTCAACCGTTTCGATTAACCAGTTTAAAACTATGCTATCAAGCTTTCCTTCAGTAGATGTTTTAGTAAACAATGCAGGATTCGCGCTCGGAGGCTTTAGCGAAGAGCTCTCGATTGAAGAATATCGACAGCAATTTGAAACCAACTTTTTCGGTGTCATTGCAGTGACCAATGCAGTGCTTCCATTTATGAGAGAAAAAAGGTCAGGCAGAATTATCAATATGAGCAGCATTAGCGGGCGAATGGGATTTCCGGGACTATCTGCCTATACAGCCTCAAAGCACGCACTTGAAGGATATAGCGAGAGTTTAAGGCTTGAATTAAAACCATTTGGAATCGATGTCTCCTTAATTGAGCCAGGATCATATCAGACGAATATTTGGTCTAGCGTCGACCAGATGGAAATCAATGCGGATTCCCCTTACTTTTCCTATATGAAGAGTCTTATAGATGAAATTGAAAGCGGCAAAACAGCTCATGGAAATCCATTAGAGGTCGCGAAACTAGCTGCACAAATTGCGTCACAGCCAAAATCCCCTAAGCTCCGATATCCAATCGGGAAAGATGTTAAGAAAAACCTTTTTCTAAAAAACTTCTTAAAGTGGGAACTTATTGAAGCGGCAATATTAAAAACACTAAAACATTAAAATTTCCCCTTGTTAGGATGGGTGCTTTGTGTGTCAAAGCCCCCATGCAGCTTTTAACAAACGTATCCCTTTATTAATTTCAAACTCTGATAACCCGCCAAAACCCATAATAACTCTGGACCCTTCGGAGGTATTTGACTCGTGATCATATATCGACAATGGGTATACTTTTACCCCATGGATTAAGGCTGAACGAATTAACTCTTTTTCAACCATATTGTTTTTTACGTCCAAAACAATATGAAGACCGGCATTCTCCCCAATTATTTGAACTTTTTCCCCTAAATAGTTTTTTATATCGACCATTAAGGTAACCTGTTTTTTACGGTAAAGCGTTCTCATTTTATTTAAATGTCTTTGCCAATGTCCATCCTTCATAAAAAGATAAAGGGTATTCTGATGAAGCCGGGAGACTGTCTGCTTATAAATAGTAAAGCGTTCTTCGTATTTAGAAAGAAGTGCAGCTGGCAAAACCATATAACTTATACGTATAGATGGAATTAAGGACTTGGAAAATGTTCCTAAATAGACGACTCTTCCATTTGGATCCAGCCCCTGTAACGAGGGGATTGGCTTACCTGTATAACGATATTCCCCGTCATAATCATCTTCAATTATATAACCGCACTGCTCTTCTGCCCATTTTAACAATTCCATTCTCCGCGAAATCGGTAAGACCATTCCAAATGGGAATTGATGTGATGGTGTCACATAGGCAACAGTGGCACTACTTTCTTTTAATTCACCTAAATTGATCCCACTTTCATCTAGCGATATGGGAATCGTACTGACACCTAAATCTTGTAAGACAACTCTTGTTCGATGGAAACCAGGATTCTCGAGTGCATAGATGTTGTCTTTCCCAATTAACAAACATAATAAACCAATGAGAACCTGTGTCCCTGCGCCAATAATGATTTGATCAGCTGAGCACCTAACACCCCTGGATGCAAAAAGTTGTATGGCAATTTGTTCTCTTAGGAGCCTTTCGCCTTTTGGATCACCGATATTAAATATCTCGTTTTGAACCTCATATAAAGCTTGCATTGTTAATTTTCGCCATACAGAAAATGGAAAATGTTCTAAATCGACCCTGCCCGAATTGAAATCAATCTTAACATTCGACTCTGAGGGCACCATTTTCACTTCTAATTGAGGCGGATATTTTTGATTTAAAAAAATGTCTTCATCAACTGATACTACAAATAACCCTTTCCGAGGTTTACTTTCCACATACCCTTCCGCACATAATTGATCGTAGGCAGATTGAATGGTATTCAAGCTTAACCCCAAATAATTGGATAAATTTCGTTTTGAGGGCAATTTTTCTTTCGGTTTGATTCTACCTGATAAAATTTCCTGTTTAACATAATTAGATAATTGCAGGTATAATGGTTTATCGCTTTTATAATCTAAAACAGGTGTAAGTTCAAGCAAATTGTATCTCCTGCCTTTGAAAAAGGTGCCTGTCCTCCATTGCGATAATACATTAAAGCATTGGGGTCAAGCACCTTAATTTTTATTCAGATATAAGATCAACAAACCGGTCAACTACATCATCGATAAATTTAAGTGTAGCTTCATCTGTTAACATTCCTGTTGATTCATTAAATTTGGAAGAAGCTTGATTAATTAGAATTTCGTTGCCCACCGGCGGCAAAAGCTTTACTTGCAAAGCCGTTAAGATTTGACGCAAATGAAGCTGTGCACGAAGGGTACCCATTAATCCTGTTGCTGCACCAGCCGTCATGACCGGTTTTCCGATTAGTACTTTATCAACACGGGACAACCAGTCAAGTGCATTTTTCAACACGCCAGGAATTGACCAGTTGTATTCAGGTGTGATGATGATGACTCCGTCAGCTTCCTTTACCTTTCTTTTAAAAACAGTAACTGATTCAGATGGATTTAATTCTGTATCCTGATCAAAATGTGGCAGCTGGGCAATATCAAGAAGTTCCAAATCAAATTTTTGGGCATGTCTCTCTTGAATCGTGCTTGCTAGCTGCCTATTATATGATCCTTTCCTTAAACTACCTACAATCGCTACAATTTTCATTCGTCTCTTCACACCTTTTTGTTATGTAATAATAATGATTATAGGGACTATATTTGGAAAGTTCAAAAAAACTGCCTCAAAGGCTTAGTGTTCTATTCTTATTGTGCAAACAGAATTTTGATTTCATTTTCAGCCTCGACCATCCTGCCAAATCTATATCCCTCGATTAAAACATGTCGTTCATGGTCAGTTAACCGACGACCCCATTTGGATTCTAAATAGAAAATGACCTCGTTATAAGAAATTTCCGAGTAATTAAAAGGGTTATTCATGTAATCGTCTCCTTCCTTTTCCTATTACAGTCTTGTCCAATTTTGTTTTTTATATTAGCCAACAGAAAAAAGTGCGAAGTACAACGCTATTTCCTTTCGTTGTAGTTCGCACTTATATATATTACTTAAAAATAGTTCCGACCATTTGATCAAAAGTCATATTACTATCAACCACAAAAACTCCTGGGCGTAATTTGGCCGTTAGCCCTCTTTGCTCAATAACTTTAGAGAAGTCAAACGCATTTTGAACCATACCTGCTTTAACTAGCATATTTCCAACATCAATGCTGGTCATACCCGCTGATACATTCACGATTAGTTTCGTGACAGTTTTAGTAGACTTGTTGTCTTTAGCGGGTGTTTGTTTTTGTACAGCTGTCTTTGCCTCTTTGACACTCTTGTCATATTCAGCTTTCGTTTGAATAACATAGCCTGCGGCTGCCAGTTTTTCTTTCATTTCTTTTTCAGATAAAGTGTGGGTTTCAGCTGGTTTAGCAGCTGGTTTAGCTGATGCTTTCGCGACTTTACTGTTATCAGTAAAGTACACAGTACCGCAAATAGCTGTCGTAATAAGAATTCCGGCTGCAAAGCTGCTTAATAAGTTAATTCTCATTGGCAACTTTTCTCCCTTCATCCTTTAAACCCTGAAAGGGAGCAACGATCTTTTCAATTTTATTTACTGAGACTTGTTTCATTTCGGCAATACTTTCTAACGAATAATTGCGTTTGAATAAATCTAGAACTTCACGCTTAAGAATTTTTTCCTCAGAAGTGAGTTGGACCCCTGCTTCTTTCATCAAGACTACATTGTCAAGCTCAAGATTCCGAATGGACTCCTGTAAGGAATTAATTTCTTTCATCGTAGATATATGAATCAAATCAATTTGATTATGTTCTACCTTTGCAGCACGTGTAGATTTTGAAATAGAAAAGATTAGTAATAAAACGGATATCACAAACAATCCGGCTAAAGTCCATTCCATTTAAATATTCCTCCTTGTATTGATAACAAGTTTTTATTATACAGCCAAAATATTAATTTATTGTTACAAAACGCAAAAATACGTAAAAAGTCCGATAAAATTGGCAAAATGAGGGGAAATAGAAAAAAGTGGGGTCAGACCCCACTTTTGGAAAAGAATGAATGATTATTAAGAAAAAATCCGATCAATCGCTTGAATTTCTTCTACAGTCAGCTGGACCTCTAACGTTTTAAGATTGTGAAGCACTTGTTCTGCCCGCTTAGCACCTGGGATAATGACATCAATCGCATCCCGCGTTAAATACCAAGCAAGAACGATGTGAGAGACTTCCACTCCTTTTGCCAAGGCAATTTTACGAACCTTCTCTATTTTTTCCAGGTTCTGCTGATACCTTTCTCCTTGAAAATTCGGTCTCTTTTGATTCTTTTCACTTATTTCGGTAGTTTTGGCGTATTTACCGGTCAATAACCCTGAAGCTAGCGGGTAGAATGGAACAAAGGAAATCTTGTGTTCGGTCATGTATGGGAATAAGTCCTTCTCTGCCTGACGGCTTAATAGGTTATACTCGCCTTGAAATACATCTACATATCCATCTTTATTAGCTTCTTTTAGCTGTTCCATCGTAAAATTCGATACACCAATTGCTCTGATTTTTCCTTCATCCTTCAATTGCTTCAATGCCCCGACCGCTTCATCCTTAGGGGTATCATTATCAGGAAAATGAATATAAAATAAATCGATGTAATCCGTCTGCAGGAGTTTTAAACTGTCTTCGACGGATTGCTTTAAAAAGACAGGGGAGTTGTCCAGCACAATGTCTTTTCCAACAAATTTATGAGCCGCTTTTGAGGCGATGACAACCTCCGAGCGATTCCCTCTTTCCTTCACTACTTCACCAATAATTTCTTCAGAGCGGCCAATTCCATATATGAAAGCAGTATCTAAGAAATTGATTCCATTTGCTAGACCTGCACGGACTAAATCTCTTCCAGCTTCCTCATCGAGGTTTGGAAATAAGTTATGCCCTCCTACAGCATTGGTTCCGAGTCCAATAGGATTAACATATAAATCTGTCTTACCGATCCGGGTTTGCTTCGCCATTTGCCAATCATCTCCTTTTATCATCATAATAACAAACACAAACAAAAAGTATAAAGGATTTAGCTTTGCATTTAATTTTTAGAACGTTTAGACCAGATCACGACAGGGATAAGCAGCAGTGAAAGGAAGCCTCCGACCAGAGAAAGTGCAGTATAACTAGATTGCGCTACAACAATTCCTGAAAGAGCTCCACCTGAAGCCCCAGATAAAGCAATCAAGACATCTATCGTCCCCTGCGTTTTTGCACGGGTAGAAGGATGTGTGGCATCCACGATGAGTGCGGTCCCACTTATTAAACCAAAGTTCCAGCCAAGTCCAAGTAAAGCGAGGGCAATGACTAGGGGCATCATGGAATCGGCAGGTGCACTCGCGGCCAGAACACCCGCCGCAAGGAGAGTGGCTCCGGAAGCGATAGCCATCGCTGTCCGTCCAATCTTGTCTACCAGAATACCGGTTACCAATGATGGCAGGTACATGGCACCAATATGGATGCCTATTACCAGTCCTACTTCACTCAAGCCATGTCCATGATGCTTCATTTGAACAGGTGTCATGGTCATGATCGCGACCATTACCATTTGGGTTAAAATCATGATGGCAGCCCCTACCACTATATCCCGACTTTTTATTTTTACACTATTGGTATTCTCAACTAAAATATGATCCTCTTCTATTTTTTTCACAGCTCTTATGGCTTTCGCGACTTCAAGTGGATCTGGGCGAAGAAAAGCTGAAAGCACTAAACCAGCGAGCAGAAAAGCAGCAGCGCCTAAAATAAAGGGGCCGGCTAAAGCAGGAACACCGATTGACACAGCAACACTGCCCATGACACCCACTAAATTGGGACCTGCTACAGCACCAAAAGTGGTCGATACTAATGCAATGCTGATGGCAGTTGCTCGCTGTGTACTGGTGGCCAAGTCGGAACCTGCATAGCGTGCTTGCAGGTTCGAAGCACTACCTGCTCCATAGATTAGTAGAGAAAAAAATAGCAGAAAGACATTATGGGTTAATGCTGCGAGGATTACGCCAATTGCGCCCAAGCCGCCAGTCATGAATCCCGCCGCCAGTCCGGTTCGGCGTCCAAACCGTTGGGAGAGCCTCCCTATAATAAGTGCCGCCCCAGCAGACCCTAAGGTAAGCAAGAACGCTGGAACACCGGCAAAACGATCCGAACCCAGCATATCTTGTGCCAAAAGCGCTCCCACCGTAATGCCCGCTGCAAGTCCGGCTCCTCCAAAAATTTGCGAAATAACAACGATTATCAAAGTCCGTTTATATAGTTGCCTTTGCTTTTCGGGAGAATCAATGTAAATTTGTAACCCTGCCGGATGACTTTCTAAAGCTTTTGATTCATCAGCATTTTGATTCATCACTTGTCCGCCTTTCTTTGAAATTCTTAATACATTTATTACTATTATAGTACATTAAAAGAGAAGAAAATCAGTTTATAAGGTTCATAAAGTAAAAATGCCCTCTTTCCAAAAAATCCTCAAAAACCATTGAATAATTGTTATACAACAAACAACATCTGTACTATATCAAATCAATGATATAATTACAACGAAACCTTTAATTAATACTTATAAACCCTATAAAACCACCATTATTACACCATGTGATTTTTCCATAGTAAAAAACTGTTGTAACTGTTTTTATTACCTGTTACAATAAAAAAGTATAATTTATTGAAAATTCCTAAAATTCTTATTGTTAATTCGGTTTACACGATGGGAGGAATACTATTGTCAAAATTGCCGAAAATCAATGAATTAGGCTTCTTTGAAATCCGCCTCGAATCCATTGGAGGCTTAGGAGCTAATTTGGCAGGGAAAATGCTATCAGAGGATGGCGTTGTTGGAAACGGACTGAATGGAGTCGGTTTTTCATCATACGGATCTGAGAAAAAAGGCTCCCCTGTCAAAGCGCACATACGTTTTTGTGACCCTGAAACCAACATCCGTGACACCACTCCCATAGAACGACCTCATGTTGTCGGCATTTTCCATGATGCCCTTTTTAAAACCATCGATTGCACAAGCGGGATCTATCCCGACAGTACCATCTTAGTGAATTCTCAAAAATCCCCTGATGACCTAAAAAAGCAAATGAAAATATCTGGTGGAACCATTGCCATTATTGATGCCACAGGAATCGCTTTTGAAGAACAAACAAAAGCCAACACCGCCATGCTTGGAGCACTTTATCGGATTCTAGATTTCTTAGATCCAGAGTCAATGAAACAGACCATTCGCCGAACATTCGAAAAGAAATATCCTCATTTTGTTGAGCCAAATATTCGCACCTTTAACCGGGGATACAATGAAGTCGAATTTAAAGCCTTTGAGCTTGATGAAGGGATGGAACCAAAGCCGTTTAAAAGAGCTGAACCGCTCCTAGGATATAAAACTCAAGCCATCGGCGGAATGATTACAAATCCAGGAAACAGTATTTTAAAGGATTTAAGTATTTCACGCGCAGGAATGCTACCCCATTTTCATGAAGAAAAGTGCATCAATTGCGCAGCCTGTGATACTGCCTGCCCGGACTTTTGCTTTGTTTGGGAAGAAAAGGAAGACAAACGGGGCCGCGCACAAATGTACCTTCAAGGAATTGACTACCAATATTGTAAAGGCTGTTTGAAATGCGTCCATGCTTGTCCAGTTGAAGCACTTACAGGTGAAAGAGAATATAATGACGGCTACGCTGACAAGAACCGTGTGCCGCATTTGTTTGATTTGGCGATTCGAAATTAAGGAAAGGGCGGGGTTTTCATGTCCATAGAAGTTAACCAAGATAATCTAACAGTCCCAAAAGGAACAGTTGAACAAAGTGTTGTTTTTGAATCAGGAAATGAAATGGCCGCCTATGCAGCCCACCAAATTAACTATCATGTGATGGGCTACTATCCAATCTCCCCTTCCACTGAGGTCGCCCAGTTCCTTGATGGAATGAAAGCCAAAGGTGAACATGATATCGTGTTGATTCCTGCGGATGGAGAACATGGATCAGCAGGAATTTGTTATGGGGCATCAACTGGCGGTGGTCGTGTTTTTAATGCCACAAGCGCTAATGGATTTCTATTTATGTTAGAGCAGCTGCCAGTTCAATCCGGAACCCGCTTCCCGATGGTACTGAATTTAGTCAACCGCTCGGTTTCCGGACCGTTAAATATTCACGGAGATCATTCTGATTTATATTTTGCCTTGAATACCGGTTGGCCCATTTTGATGGCCCGAGATCCGCAAATTGTTTATGATATGAACATTATCGCGATAAAACTAGCGGAAGACCAAGACGTAAGACTGCCAGTCATCGTATCGTTTGACGGTTATTTCACCTCCCACCAAAAGCGGCGTGTTCAAGTTGTGAAAAATAGAGCGGATGTTCAGAAATTTATCGGAGAGCTTCCGAAGAACTTCCCTCATGCGTTAGATCGGGAAAATCCTGTGACCATCGGTCCATATATGAATGAACCGGACTATATTAATAATTGTTTTCAGCAATCTGAAGCCATGTACAATGCGGAACATGTTTTTGAAAAAATTTCGAAAGAATATGCGCAATTAACAGGGCGGGAATATCCAGTCCTTGATTTATATCGCATGGAGGATGCTGAAGTAGCTGTATTTATGTTAAATTCAGCTGCTGAGGTTTGTAAAGATGTGGCCGACAAACTTCGTCTTCAAGGAATCAAAGCCGGGGTCATCTCCCCTAATATGATTCGTCCTTTTCCGCAAAAGAAATTGGCAGAAGCATTGAAAAATGTGAAAGCGGTAACAGTAGGAGATCGTGCAGATTCATACGGGGCACACGGAGGTAATATGGCACTGGAATTAAGAGCTGCTCTGCAAACAGTTGGAAATGCACATACAAAGGTCATAAACCGAATCTACGGATTAGGGGGCAAAGATTTTTATGCTGATGACGCCGAACAGTTTTTCCAGTTAGCTCTGGATGCAGCTAATTCAGGACACGTTGATAAGACTTTTGACTATTTTGGACACAACCCAGGATCCCCTGAATTTGCACCGAAAAGGGTATTAAATCCAATGAAAAAAGAAGATTTGAATACTGGTTTAATTACCGTTACGCCTGATGAAACTACAGGTGAACTAAAAGTGAAAATTCCTCCGATGCGTAGCTTAACAAAAAAACCAAAACGATTGGCTTCCGGACATGGAGCGTGCCCTGGCTGCGGAATTTTCTCTGGACTAGAGCTGTTCTTCAAAGGAATTGAAGGAGATATTGTAGCCTTATTCCATACTGGATGTGCTATGGTCGTAACGACTGGTTTTCCTTATAGTTCGCATAAAGCGACATACATCCATAATTTATTCCAAAATGGTTCTGCTACTCTGTCTGGTCTTGTGGAAATGTTTCATGAACGAAAAAGGCGCGGTGAATTTGCTGAACTGGGCTTGAGTGAGGATTTTACCTTTGTCATGGTTACTGGTGATGGTGGAATGGATATCGGTATGGGTCCTGCCATTGGTACAGCCCTAAGAAACCATAAAATGATCATCCTTGAATATGATAATGAAGGTTACATGAACACAGGCAGCCAGCTATCCTACTCGACTCCAATGGGACATATGACAAGTACCTCAAGTGTAGGCACGTTCCAAAAAGGCAAGCCGTTCCATCATAAAGATACCGCCCAAATTATGGCCGCCACTCATATTCCTTATGTATTTACAGGAACTGAAGCTTTTGACCGCGACCTGTTAAAGAAAGCTGCCAAAGCACAATGGTATGCCCAGAATGAAGGCTTGGTTTACGGCAAAATTTTAATAACCTGCCCATTGAACTGGAAATCAAAGGACGAATTAGGCCAGACAATCGTTGAAGCTGCGGTAAATACCTGTTTCTTCCCTCTTTATGAAGTGGAACGAGGAATTACAACCATCACTTATGACCCTGAGGCTAAAAATAAACGGTTAGATGTCTCCGAATGGTTGAAGCTGATGGGGAAAACGAAGCATATGTTAACTGAGGACAGCAAAGACATGCTGCAAATGTTTGATGATGAGGTTGAACGTCGCTGGATGAGGCTCAAAGCAAAGCACGAAAGTCCTTATCTATAATTCTATTAAACAAAAGCTGAAGCCCCTTTTGGGCTCAGCTTTTGTTTACTTTTCTAAATTCGTCAATCCATTCTTTAATCATTTCATTTAAAAGTCCCTTTTTTTGACTTTTCAACCATTCCACCTGGTCGATTGGGAGTTTTAATTTTAAACTAACTTCTTCAATCGGCATTTCAACTTTCCTGATTTCTTCTAATGTGATTCCTTCTTCGATATTTGGAAACCAGGCGTCATTTTCGTTCACCTTATCGAAATCTTCATACTCTTGGATGTCATCAAGCTCACAAAATAAATTAAGCTGCGGTAGACCTCCAGAAAAGACTTTTACATGCATAATGGAATTTATGATTCTTCCATCCTCTAACTCTATTTCAATAATAATGTTCTCCATCTTTTTATATTTTTTCACAGTAACCTCACTGACAATCAAATCTAATTCTAAAGTGATTCCTGTGCTTGATTTAAAAAGATAAATGGCACTTTTAAATACATGAATACTTTCACCATCGATTATTACTGTTTTAACACTAACCATACACTGTTCCCCCACACAGATGTTTCAACGGATTTATATTCGATACTATCATGTATTATAAATAAAAAATAGCCATCATTCGATGTCTTTGTGATTATTTTTATTGCATATTGTAATTCTTCAAAACCAATGGACTCGGTAGTTGGATTTTAGAGCAACTGTGTCCTCCATAGCGTTGCTTACGAAAGAGTGTAATTAACATTTTTTACAAAATATTGTTTGCCGTCCCTCTTTTTCATTTTCTTCAAAAAAGACTACCTTCCAATTATCAAATTGAGCTAACAATTCTTTTGAATAAAGCTTATATTGATTGGATACTCCCTGATTTTCATCTAGTGGTGGCTGATAAAAGGTTTCCATAAAAAAATAACCATCATCTCTTATGAGTTTCTTAACAATGGGGAATAAAGAGCGATCTAGGTAATAAGAAATAACTATTAAATCATAAGGGCTATTAGGCCAATTTAATTTATCTAATCTCGTTAGATCGGCCACCTGAGGGTACAAGTTAAGATTATTTTTTACTGAATAATCTTGAATAAAGTTGATAGCGACATCCGAAATATCCAACGCCTCAACGCTATAATTCATTCCCGCAAGGAAGAAACTGTTTCCACCTAAACCACAAGCTAAATCAAGGGCAGTTCCTCCCGAAAGATATTTAGACAAGTTCATTAATCTTGGATTCGCAGCAGGTTCCTTCAACTGCTCTAAGCGTTCTTTATGCTTAGAATTCCATTTTGTTTTTGAATTCATTTTGAGATCCCCTAATATTAGTATTTTCATAATACTCCATCTTATTTTTATTGCAAAGATTATGTTGTTCAATCCTATACTTAGATATAATCAGTAAGGTATTTATTAAAGAAATTTAGATTAAGTTGGTGTTTTTATGAAAAATTCTATTTATATTGATAAAATGCAAAAAGAAGATTGGGAGCAAGTCAAGGCAATCTATCTTGAAGGAATTGCAACCGGCAATGCCACCTTCCAAAAAGAGGCTCCCTCTTGGGAAGAATGGGACAACGGGCATATAACAAATTGTCGTATTGTTGCCTGCTTAGAAGGTACTATTTTAGGATGGGCTGCTCTAAGTCCTGTATCTAGTCGAACAGTTTATTCGGGTGTTGCCGAAGTAAGCATTTATGTTAGTCAAACCAGCAGCGGGAAAGGCATAGGCAGTAAGCTGTTACAGGCTTTAATTGATATGAGTGAAGAAAGAGGATTTTGGATGCTTCAATCTAGTATTTTCCCTGAGAATGCTCCTAGTCTCCAATTACATATAAAATATGGCTTTCGGGAAGTTGGCAGACGCGAGCGTATCGGTAAAATGGATGGTATTTGGCGGGATACGACTTTGTTAGAAAGAAGAAGCAGTAAAGCTGGAATATGATAAGTATAAAATCTTTTTGTGGTCACGTATCTTTTTGCGTGACCATTTTTTCTATTTCCTCCTTTCCACGGCCAAAAATATCTATTAATTAAAACGTTTACCAGGTTGGTCTAAATCTCCTTCTTATTCAATATTTATAAGGAGAAGTTAGTTTCCTATAAAAAATCCGAATAATAAAGGAGCGTTCAAAGGTGGTTGTTATTCATTTTTTAGAAAATAAATCTATCGTTTTAAGTCAGTTGCGATCAACGATTCCTTCGGTCGATGAGCCGATAAAAATAAAAGGAAAAAAAGGAAAAGTTGTTGGTATTAAGAAAATTGATGAAAAAGTCATTCATGTATACGTAGAATTTGAAAAAGTTGTGGTTAAAAATCAACCCGCTGCAAAAGAAGTCAAAAACAAAAAAAGATAAATCTATTGTATTAAAAAAGCCAGCGAGTTCATACACGCTGGCTTTAATAAGATTGAATCCCAAAATGGTCCTTAACCATTTCTTTAAATCTTTTAGTATCGATTTCCTGTTTAGTAACTTTTCCATTATCCCATACTGTAAAAGAAGTATCCGTTAGAATCATATTCCCACTATCCGTTATTCTAGTAATTAATGGTTTTTTGTTAAAAGGGGATTCTGGGTGCTCTATAATGATTTTTTGTACTTCATTTAATTTAGATACATCTTTTATTTGATCTGTAGAATCAAATACATATCCCAATTTCCAATCCTTGTCTTTATACTTTAATTTCATAAATAAAACATTATCACCTTGCTCAATATCTACTCTCTCTACTCGAAATTCTCCATTACTGGACTCGATAACCTCGCCTGTAAATGGAACAGGTTTTAAAGGTAAGTTCCCTCCAAAACCAGAATCAATGAGATATTGTTTTCCATGGTGGGTAATGATAATAGCGACGTGTGTCCTCCCAAACGTATTCCATCGTTGACTAGCTTGGTTATAGACCACTCCGCGAACTAAAGCTGCCTCAAAACCATTTTCCACTAAAAATAAGTAAAGGATGGAATTTAGGTCATAGCAAAGCCCGCCTTCGTTTTTTTTGATTATTTTACTAATTAAGTTCTCTTTTGTAATTTCAGTTGTTTGATTCTTGATGATACACAAATTTTCAAACGGGATTGATTTCGCAGTCTTTTCCAAGACATGATCCAATTTTTCAAAAGTAATGACTTCCCTATCAAGCAAACCGATTCTTCTCCTAAATATAAGATTAAAATCACCCATTACACGACTCTCCCTAAAATCATTTTTCGAACGTTACCTCTAAAATTATCCAATGCATAAAAATATTTTAAATCATCAAAGATATGGGTACAACATTGTGAACAATTGGTATTTTCTGCAATAAGTTCTGGATTTGAACAATCCAAATAAAAAAAATCAAAATTTTTTTCAAAAATCTTCACTTTAAAAAACATAAAATTCGAAAAACATGTTATATTCAAGTAAATAAAAATTGGAGTGAGACAAAATGAAAGTACAAGTTAATCGAACCTATAATTTTAATGCTGGTCCTTCAGCACTGCCGATTTCCGTTTTAGAAAAAGCTCAACAGGAATTAATTGATTTTCGTGGTACTGGAATGTCTGTGATGGAATTGAGCCACCGCAGCAAGCCCTATGAGGAGGTACATAATCAGGCAATTGACAGTTTACGAGAGTTATTGTCGATTCCGGACAGTTATGAAGTGCTTTTCCTTCAGGGCGGAGCAAGCCTCCAATTTTCTATGATCCCGATGAATTTTTTACATCCTGGGAAGCAAGCCGCCTATGTCATGACTGGATCTTGGTCTGAGAAAGCATTCACAGAGGGCAAATTATTTGGGGAAGTTTACCATTCAGCCTCTACAAAAGAAGGCAAATACCGAAGCATACCAAAGGTTGAAGAATTACAGTATAAAAATGAAGATGCCTATTTGCACATTACATCAAACAATACCATTTACGGCACACAATGGAAGGAATATCCAAACACTGGTGATGTACCATTAATCGCTGACATGTCGAGTGATATTCTTTCAAAGCCGATTGATGTCAGCAAATTTGCCCTTATTTACGCTGGTGCACAAAAGAACCTCGGCCCATCTGGTGTGACTGTTGTGATTATTCGCAAGGATTTGCTTGCTCAAGCAAACACAAACATCCCTACGATGTTAAAGTACGGCATACATGCAAAGAATAATTCCTTGTATAACACACCTCCAACCTTTGGCATTTACATGCTTGGCGAAGTCCTAAAGTGGGCTATGGAGTTAGGCGGATTAAAGGCCATTTCTGAACTGAATGAGAAAAAAGCGAAACTGATTTATGATGCAATCGACTTTAGTGATGGGTTTTACATCGGACATGCTGAAAAAGACAGTCGTTCGCTTATGAATATTACTTTTAATTTAAAAACAGAAGAATTAGAAAAGCGTTTCTTAGCACAGGCAAAACAAAAAGGGTTTGTAGGAGTTAACGGCCATCGCTCAATTGGTGGATGCCGCGTGTCAACTTATAATGCAGTGCCATTTGAAGCGTGCCAAGCATTCAGTGAGTTTATGATTCAATTTCAAAAGGAAAATAATTAGAATAAACGAATGGACCCCATAGACAGTATTCCTATGGGGCTTTTTTTATTTTTACACATCTCCTTTACTTTCGCCTTTTTCTTATTCAACTAACAAGCTATCGAAAAATAATATAGAAAAAAGGCGGGTGATAACTGTGACGGGAGCACTCATACTCATCGCTTTTGGGTTTTTCTTCCTACTGTTGGGATGGATCTTTTGGGGAATGGATGAAGATACAGGAGAACCATTCTGGGTAGCTTTATTAGAGACCTTATCGGATATTTTTTCTGATTTTCTTCTTGCTAGTTATCGAACAGTGGCGTTGATTTTTTGGACTATCGGCTTATTAGTCGTGGTACTTGGCCTTATTTCCATAAAACACCCTGATCTCTTTGATATTCTTTTACATCGATAGACCTTAGTAAGGGCTGGCCCGGCTTCGCCAACACACATCTATTTCCGCCGAATATCCCAATCAATTCAAATCATCCTTTAATGGTGATGAAAAAAATGCCAATCCTTTGTATTTTGTTAGAAGGATTGGCATTTTTTATTACCTAAACTGGCAATGGTCAATTGGCGGACCTGTAAAATCATATTTGGGGAATCTGTTTGTAAGCTAGCTTCTGGATGATTTCCTGATGCTGCGGATACTTTGCTAACAGCTCCTCTTGGGTAAACAGTTCAAAATCCTGAAAATCAAAGCCTGGCGAAACCATACAACCAACCAGGGAGTATGCATCATCCTCCATGACTGACGAGCCAAAGATTGAATTCTTTGGAACCAAAGCTTGGAGAACCTCTCCCTCCTCCAAATTCAACCCCAATTTCATTTCTTGATATTCGCCGTTTTCGTGAATGACGTGAATGGTCAGCGAACTTCCAGCATGAAAATACCATAATTCATCAGATTTCAATCGGTGAAAATGAGAAACATTTTCAGACGTAAGAAGAAAATAAATGCTTGTATAAAGCTTTCGCTGCCCCTCGTATTGAACGGTTAACTCATGATCAGTAACCTTTTCCCCAGATTCATAAGTACGTTTGTAAAAACCACCTTCAGGATGTGGTTCAAGTCCTAGCTTTGTTACCCAATAATCCACTTCATGAATTTTCATCGCAAAAGTCCTTTCCTTTTTTATGTATAGAAAAAATAAACTCACCAAAATATACTATACCAAAGAAATCATAAATAAAAGAGCTCGAATCATCAAGCTCCTTTGTCTGTACGTCGCTTTATTGAAAAAACATGCTTTTGTAATTTACATGGTTGTTTGTTCTGCATATTTTTTAAAATTATCTAAGATTGCCTGCCAGCCCTGTTGCTGCATTTCAACTGGATTCATGGTTTCGGCATCAAAGGTTTCAATGATTTCTGTTTCGTTGCCTTGACCAATAAAGGTAATATTTACTTTTCTTCCATCGCCAAGAGTATAGGAAATACTCTCATTTAATTTTACTTCATCATAAGTGCCGCCGAAATCAAATCCAAAACTGCCATCTTTCGCTTCCATTCTGGAAGAAAATTTACCGCCAGCCCTTAAATCATTCTCAGCACGTGTCGTATGCCAGTCATCAGAAGCTTGATTCCATTTTGTAATATGTAATGGCTCGTTCCAAAATTCCCATACTTTATCTACCGGAGCCTGTATTGTTGCCTTTACCGTTACTTTTGCATTATTCGTTGTTTCCAATTCATTTTCCACCTCTCTAAATATCCTTAAATTCATACTGGAGTAAGCACCACAAGTTGCATGAATCTATTATACTAACCAATCACTGTAATCGCAAACAAATAATGTCCACCCCACACGGACATTCAAAGCAAATTGTCCACGAACGGTGCCTGACACCATTCAATGACACCATTCACAAAAAATATCCCTTCATGCCGAAGAATCTTTATTGATTCTAAAGACTGGGGAGGGATATTTTCATTTAGTTTATTTAATTTTCGACACTTAAATTCTTGTTTTCTTTTTTTAGCAAAATGCCCATAGGAATATAAGTGATTATACATACCAAAAATGCGACAATTTCTAAATTAATATAATACATGATCCCGGTGCCGAAATAGGTCAAGATTGTTTCGGTTTCCGATGGATTCGCGATGAAAAAAAAGTTCGTGCCAAGCAATTGGTTCAAGAAAAATATCGGTACGGCAATGAGGTTGATAGTTAAAAAACTTGATAAAATGGCTTTTCTAGGAACTCTGTAACCTTCAAATAGGATAAAATACATGACGGCTAAAGGAATGGCTGCATGACGAAGAAAATATCTGATAAACCGGAAATGGGGAAATTGGTGGACAATATCTGGAGAAATCATACTTAATATCGGTGGAAGCAACCCGATAAAAAATAACAAATTAAAGGCCTTTTGACTTCTTTTGAAATATAGGTACAGCGCAAGAAAGGTACTTAGGGAACAGATCTGCAATGGAAGATCGCTAAACTCATAATCATGAATTAAAATTAAATACAATTGAATAGATAACTCACCAAATAGTAACATCGCAAATATTGTCCATTTTATCATGGCCTGGTAATGTTTAAGCTTTTTTCTGTAATACACGAAAGCAAAAAATGTAGTAAAGAAGATGAATAACGTAACAATATGGGGCATGGAAAACAACTTGAAATCCCGCATTCCAGTAACAGAAAACATGATTTCATCACCTCATTCTGCCAATAAGATCTGTTTACCTCCATTATATTCAACAACAAAAAATCAAGTTACGATTTATTTGGTGACTAGGAATGGATATATTTTAAAGAAAAATAGAGCGGTCACCTAAAAGGCACCGCTCTAAAAACAGAATGCTTATAAAACTTATTCGAATAAAGGGGTGACTGCTTTTTCATTGTGAACACGGTCAATCGCTTCTACCAGCAATGGCGCAACGGATAAAGCAGTAATTTTACTAATTCTTTTTTCTTCTGGGAGTGCAATCGTATTTGTTACCACTAATTCTTTAATAGGTGAATTTTCAATTCTCTCAATAGCCGGCCCGGAGAATACAGGGTGAGTGCAGCAAGCATAGACCGCTTTTGCACCCTTCTCCATTAAAGCTTTAGCACCTGAGGTAATGGTTCCGGCAGTATCAATTAAATCATCAATAATAATCGCATTTTTCCCGTCGATATTCCCAATAATGTTCATGATTTCGGACACGTTATGTTCTGGCCGTCTCCGATCAATTAAGGCAAGCGGAACATTTAATAGCGTCGCCATTTTTCTCGCTCTTACTACACCGCCATTATGCGGGGCTACAATGACGATATCATCTAATTCTTTTTTCTCAATATACTCGGTAAGGATTGGAATACCTGTTAGATGTTCAACCGGGATATCAAAAAAGCCTTGAGTTTGCACAGCATGAAAGTCTAAGGTAATGACCCTCTTCGCTCCAGCAGTTTCTAAAAGATTGGCAATTAATTTCGCGGTAATCGGCTCGCGCGATCTCGCTTTTCGGTCCTGACGTGCATAGCTATAGTAAGGCATAACAACGTTAATGGTTCGGGTCGAAGCTCTTTTCAAGGCATCAATCATGATAAGCAGCTCCATAATATGCTCATTATTAGGCTCGGAAGTGGATTGCACAAGAAACACGTCACTTCCTCGCACACTTTCCTCGATGCTTATTTGGATTTCTCCATCAGCAAATCGTTTTACGGAGCATTTCCCCAGCTCACAACCCAAAAGTTGCGCCATCTCGCTCGCCAATTCACGATTTGAATTCAATGAAAACATTTTAAAACTCTGTTTAAGTTGATAAGACACCTTAAATCCTCCATGCTTCGTTATTTATCATTATTTAATCCTGTCCATTTTTCTATTTTACATGAATGAAGGCCTAAGCGACACCCCTTTAACTCTGCCATTTTTTTTAATTAATGAAAACACAAAAATTATTCAATTTCAAAGAGGATATTCGCTTATTGTTGTAGAATTCTGAAAAGTAACAACGTTTTGTGAGGAGTGGGGAGAGTTGAAAATAAAAGTAGTGATGGATAGTGGAAAAGAATATGTAATTAACGAGAAGGATTTTTCATTAAATGACTTTACCGCTTCCTTTTATACTGATTCCCCAAATGGTTCAAGAATTTTGAATAATACGCTTGTATACTTGGATGGTGAAGAAAAAATCGTAATAAACCCAACGCACATTTCGTCGGTTGAGGTTATTGAAAAGTAATTAGAAAGCCCTCTAATCTTAGATAGAGGGCTTTCTAAAGTTATGCTACTTTTTTAATGTCTATTTTTTTACCTTCCTTAAGCTGCTTCCTATAATCAGCAGTTGCTGTGAAAAGTACGTCTGTAGATGAGTTTAGTGCCGTTTCAAAAGAGTCTTGTAAAACTCCGATGATAAAGCCTACTCCAACAACCTGCATAGCCACATCAGCTGGAATTCCGAATAAGCTGCAGGCTAAAGGAATCAGTAATAAAGAACCGCCTGCAACCCCAGAAGCACCGCAAGCACACACCGCAGACAGTACGCTGAGGATAATAGCCGTAGGAATATCCACGTGAATACCAAGAGTATGAACCGCTGCAAGTGTCAAAACAGAAATCGTAACTGCTGCACCAGCCATATTAATGGTGGCACCTAAAGGAATAGATACAGAATACGTATCCTTATCTAAATCAAGATTTTCACATAATTTCATATTAACAGGAATGTTTGCAGCCGAGCTGCGTGTAAAGAAGGCTGTAATTCCGCTTTCTTTTAAGCACTTAAAAACAATCGGATATGGGTTCTGACGTATTGCCGCGAACACAATGATTGGATTGACTACCAGTGCCACAAAGAACATACAACCAATCAAAATAGCAAGTAATTTTCCATAGCTTAGTAAAGAGTCAAGTCCATTAGTGGAAATAGACTCAATGACAAGGCCCATGATTCCAAATGGGGCGAGCTTAATTACCCACGTAACTACTTTAGATACCGCATCTGAAAAATTAGAAATCATTGTTTTTGTAGAATCAGGAGCATTTTTCAAAGCCACTCCAAGGACAACAGCCCATGCTAAAATACCAATATAGTTGGCATTATAAATAGCTTTTACCGGGTTATCAACAACATTCAATAGCAATGTTTTGAGAACCTCTACAACACCGCCAGGAGCCGTTACATCTTCAGCGCCCTTTGCTAGTGTTAAGCCTACAGGAAATATAAAGCTTACAATAACAGCAAAAAGTCCCGCTAAAAACGTTCCTAAAAGGTAAAGGAAAATGATGGACTTCATATTCGTTTGCTGACCTCTTTTATGTTGAGCGATTGCCGACATAACCAAGAAAAGTACTAAAATAGGTGCTATTCCTTTTAATGCCCCAACAAACAAAGAGCCTAAAATGACTAAAGGCTTGGCTACTTGTGGAATTGCTACAGCAAAGATAATGCCTATAATTAAACCAACAATGATTTGTTTTACCAGGCTAATTCGATTCCACTTTATCAATAGATTTTTCATTAAAATTCTCCCCCATTTATATAAATTTCACCATTTCCCTATCGTTAAATTTTCTCTTTCGAATCTCTTATGTGTGGTTTTTAGAGATTCATAATTTTCATTTGAAAAATAAATATGTTCTCGTAGAATTAAAAGAATTATGAACAAATATTATTATAATGAATATTTTGATATATTACAATAGTGTTAAAATTATTTAAGGAGAAACCGCCAGACATTTTCTAATTATTGTATGCAGGTTGGAACACTTGAAAGCCAATTGCCTACTTCTATGGAATCTACTCGATTTATTAGTGTCCTAAACTGAGCCTCTTTTCATGCATTTTATAAACAAGCTTTCAAGTCTATGCATATCCTAATGTTGAACAACCATTGACAGGGGGTGAATTTCATGGGTCATCATTGTCATTGTAATGGTCATTGTCACTG
The DNA here is from genome assembly GCF_059587065.1 of Neobacillus sp. DZ-9. NCBI lineage: Bacteria > Bacillati > Bacillota > Bacilli > Caryophanales > Bacillaceae > Neobacillus > Neobacillus sp. DZ-9. The sequence continues at coordinate 111,954 of NZ_JCAIOL010000005.1, read as the reverse complement.
CAATATTTTTGGAATATTTCTTGGATTTTTAACAGGAGTGGCATGGCTGCTACTTGCATTATTGGGGTTCATTAGTGATTTATGTGGACTAATAGGTCTTGGAGGAGTACTAGGTAATATCTTAAACATCCTAATTGCTTTAATTGGATTCCTTGCCTTTCTCTTCTTTGGTTTATGCATATTTAAAAAAGCCTGGCGCTGTTGCAAATAACTAATGAATAACAATAGTCCTGGCTCAATCCTTGTGTGCTGACAGTCTCTTCTTAGAGACTGTTCCTTAAAATAAAAAAAGCTGTCATTACAGCTTTTTTTGGCTTACTCTAATTTTTTAACCATATTATACCATATTACACCACCATGTTCCGATCTAGATACACCCATGTTAATATATCCATATTTTTCATAGAAGCCAATTAGGTCTTCTTTACAGGTGAGTGTAATTGTTTTACGTTTGTTTGCTCGTGCTTCTTCTTCAATTTTCGAAAGTAACGCTGCTGCCACACCACGTGTTTGAAAATGTGGAGTAACTGCTATTCCTAAAACAGTTTGATGACCGCCAGACGGTGGATTTGCCTTAATTTCACTAAATAAGTCATCTGTTATGAATGGTGTTTCGATGACAGGACCATTGACAAAACCTACAATAAAACCATCTTTTTCAGCAACAAAGAAACTATCCGGAATGGTATGAATACGCTTTTGAAACGCTTCTTTTGTGGCAGCCTCTTCTTTTGGAAAGCACAGTTGTTCAATGATAATAATTTCAGGTAAATCTTCTGTTTTTACATTTCGTATATGCAACATTGAATACATGCCTCCAAAATAGATTAATAATTTTATATATTAAATTCCTCTCATACATAATATCATGTGTTTTCGACCATAAAAACAAAAAAAGAGGCATTCTTTAAAAAAGAATAACCTCTTCTCCCTTTTTGCTTATAATTTTGCTTGTACTGATTGAAGCTTCCGTTCCATTGTATTTTCTTTGTCACGGCGATCATCAATTCGGATATTGGTACACACTCTTTGCAAGCCTTTCTGAAATGGAACTTCATGAATTTCTTGAACGACTTCAAGTAATAATTTTATATCTCCTTCTATTAAAGTACTCATCGGGGTTAATTGATACTTTACTCTTCCCTCATACTGATGAAGAACTCTTTGAATTTCAGCTACATACTCACTAACACTTGGTGATCCGGTCCCAACTGGAATCACGGTAATATCAATAATAGCCATATTTTTTTCCTCCTGCGTTAAGGGTAATTTCTATTTGTCTGCTGTCAAAGATATCCTACCACTACTTTTCCATGAACTCCAGTACCGTACCCCTTAATAGGTTAGCTGGATCCATATTCAGCTAACCTATATTTTAAAAATACCATTCACCAGCCATTATTTAACCGGTGTTAATTGTACAGATTCGTGAGTTTCGATAATGTCTCCTTCGTCACAAAAGAATGTATAATCACCAGTGCCAATTCCTCCTGCACTGCCAAGAATTGTATTAACTTTGGCTGAAACACTGTCCCCGTCATATACAAAGAAGTTAGAGCCGCTTCCTAATGCATGTGCTACATATCTGCCTGCAGGGATATCCTTGCCTACCACATATTATTTTTTTGGGGCCCCTTCTGCTTTTTGCAGCTGACCTGTTGCAGATGCTAACTTTGCTTGAGTATCTTTAAGTTGTTCCTCTGCATCTGATAGTCCTTTTTTTGCTTCCACCAGCTTGGCCTCAATATCTTTTCGACCATCTGCTAATTCCTTATCTAATGTGCCTTTAATATCCTTCAGCTTCGCTTCTGAATCTGCAAGTTCATTTTGTGCTGAATCCTTTTTATCGATGATGGCTTTCGCTTCATCCCTATCTTTTTTTAAGGATGAGCTTACCTTCTTTAACTTGCTAATTTCTTTATCCAATGCCGTGATATCCATTTTCTTATCATGAACCGTTGTCTCTGCTCCGCTTGAACCAATTCCTGCTCCAATAAAGATTAAGACAAACGCACCAAGGATCATACCTGTAATTTTTAAATACTTTTTCACTGTAAATCCCCCTTGTATTTTGTTATCAAATTTCCTACAAACTGAATTATATAAAAAAGGATGCACCAAAAACGGCACACCCTTACGAATATAATTGATTCATTTTCTCAACTTCATCTTTCATCTTCTGAACTATTGACGGTGGGGATAGGATTTTGGCTTTGCTGCCCCAGCCGCGGAGCCAATTGTAAAAACCTTCGCCAACAATGGCTTTGGTTTTTAGAATAAAGGTATCATCGTCAACTTTCTTAATATCCGCTTCCAACCCGAATTTATCAATTATTGGGTTGATAAGACCTTTATCTCTAAACTCAATCACGACCCATTCCCCCTGCCCGGAGAACATATGAAAATTGATATGCAAGTATTCGTCGATATTATAGTCCTTACTTTTGAAGCGCTGATCATTTACTTCAACATCTCTCATTTTATCGACGCGATAATTACTTAATCCTTCCTTATTATCCTTTTGGCCAATCATGTAATAGAAGCCTTTGTCCCATATGAGGCCATATGGGAGATAAGTATACTCCTGCCCATTTCGATTTAGCTCAAACGTACGGTCCATATTAAATTTTCCATATTTAAATGTAATCACTCTTTTTTCATCAATAGCTTGATGGATTTTATCAATATACACTTTTGTTAAATGATAAATATGATTCATGGATTTGTTGTACTTGATCGGGCTTGGCAATGTTTTGGCGATATGCTTACTCGTAAGCTGGTTTAGTTTGTTAATCATATTTTTAGCCTGCTCCTCTGTTACAAAACTGGCCGAAAGAATCGCATCAACCAGCATTCTAAGCTCATATGTTTCGAAAAGTCTGGATTGATGACTATAAACAATTTTTCCGTACTTTCCCCCTTCTTGGAGAATTTCAAAACCGCTCTCATTTAATGATTCGATATATCGTTTTATCCTTTTTTTATCAATTGGATCAATAGCGTCTATAGCAAGCTGCAGTTTATCGATTAAATCCACCATTGATAATTTGTGTTCTTCGTCTGACTCTTCTAACAGAATTTTTTTAAGTGCCAGTATCTTTGTTGTATTTGGAACATCCGCCATAGGAAATCCTCCGGTAAAAATATTTTTCTATTTGTCCATTTTAATAGGAATAATTATTTCAATAATAGTCCCCTTTTCATCGCTCCAAAAATGGACGCAGCCGTTATGGTTTTCGATAATTTGCTTGGATATCCATGATGCCCATACTCTATTAATAGTTGTCTCTTTTCCGTCTTTATTTTTTCAACAGGACTGTTCATCTCTCTCTATCAGTTCCTTTACCAAATTTATCTATTAAAAAGCCAAGATGAGGTTAAATCTCATCCTGGCTTGTGTTTAGCTCAATTTGTTTGTTTCTCAAGAAAATCATCCTCTTATTTAAGATAAAAGCGTTATTTCTTTTATCCCAATTTATATTCTAAGTTTTTCCATTAAATTTTTCAATATGTCTCAGAGTTTAACTTGCAATTAGTACCTATATTTAATACCTAAGTACTAATCTAAAATTGAATTTTTGTCAAAAAAAAAGAAGTAGTCAGGAACTACTTCAATCAGTACTATAAAAAATAAGGAGGAAGTACAATTATTATGATATTAAATTGGATAATTTATTCCAAAAAAAGCCCTTAAGCTGCCTAAAATTTGCATTTCGGACATGGCTGAAAGTGGTTTTTAGTCTTACCACAGTAATGACACTTATCCGTGTCCTGGTTTCCGTTCTTATTTTTCCATTGATCAAAAGTGATTCTGCCAGAACTTTCATCGTTTAAATACTTGATATAATCTTTTCCATAAATGTGAATCAAATGTATCACCTCCAAGTGCTTACTATAAATGTATGCGCTTACATCCATTGAAAACACTGAGATTATAAAAAAATTCACCGCGAAAGACCTATATCCAATAGTTTTGACCATTGGAAAAGAAAATGAAGTAACCTCCCCGTTTTGATATGTGGAGGTTTTTTTCATACTTGTTACACATTTTCTGGCACTTATTACGTATTTTCGGATACTTACTACCTATTTTAATAAACTTTCGACATTTACCGGAAATTACATGGAAATCCCATAGTCTAGTTCACTTAAAACATCCAATTAAAAAAACCATTACCTCAGGTAAAAGAGGTAATGGCTTTAGGAGAATTATATAGCTTCAGAAAGCTTATTCACGGCTTTCGACTTTCGCTCCGCCTGACTTTTTTTCAAACTTAACATTGCCATAAACGAAATACAATAAAGGACGGCAAGATAGCTCATGGCGGTGGTTACATTCGCATGCTCTAATATGAATCCTACTAAAATGGGAGATAATCCACCCAGCGCTCTGCCAAAGTTAAAAATCGTATTCGTGGCTGTGCTGCGAATTTCAATTGGATAATAATAACTGATTAGTGCACCATAGCCGGCAAACATTCCATTTGAGAAAAATCCCACTATGGCACCCCCAATTAACACTCCTGTACTGCCAGACGCATACGAATAGAAAAATACAGCCACTGCTGACGCCAGTAGGAAGATTCCATATGTCCGCTTCATACCTAGACGATCCATAAATTGTCCAAAGGTTAACATTCCTATTATCATTCCAACAGCCGTGCTGATGGTCCATAGAGCCGAACCAGAAACGGATAAACCTTGTGATTGCTGCAGCATCGATGGCAGCCAGATCATCAAACCATTATAACCTGCAATTTGCACTGTTGCCATGATGGCTAGGGCAATGGTGGTTGTTGCAGTTCTTCGATTCGCAAATAATTGCTTCAACTTTCCTTGCTTATCAATATTCTGTTTCACTTTTTTTGATTCCAGCCATTCTGGTGATTCATCTAAATTCTTACGTACGATAAAGGCAAAGATAACTGGAATTACTCCAATGAAAAACAATCCTCTCCATCCCCACACAGGAAGGATAATTGCACTTAGTAGAGCCGCAAGGATGACACCAAATTGAGCACCTACACTAACATAAGATGAGGCGCGTCCTTGTTTATTCTTTGGCCATGCTTCTGCCACCAGCGTCATCCCGATTCCATATTCCCCTCCGGCACCTAGGCCAGCTATAAACCTAAAAATGTATACTTGTTCAACGTTGGCCGCTAAACCGGTTAAGGCCGTTCCAATGGCAAACAATATTATTGTATAAGTGAAAACTTTTACTCTACCAAACTTATCGGCAAGGATTCCGAAAATCATTCCTCCAAAAAGCATTCCTAAATTCGTAATAGAAGAAATAAGTCCGCCAGTTGCCATGCCAATATGAAATTGTCCAATTATCATCGACATCGCGAAGGATATAAACATAATATCCATTCCTTCTAGCGTTAAACCTGCTACAGATGCTACTACCGTTTTTTTCTGATAATTCACTTATGCATTCTCCTTCCAAGCCTCTCTGGACTATGATTAAAAGATACTTTTGCAAAATAAAATACCCTTCCGTCCAAAAAGACAAAAGGGTATCATATATCAAAAATCATATACGATGTTTACTTTCGCCTTTTTGGCCTCTCTGGACCAAGTTAAAGGGAATTTATTTTTTCTAATACTAACATGTAAATAACCGATTTGACAATAAAAAACGCCATTAATTTTCTTTTTACGATATTAAGACAAATAAATTTACATAAAATTTAAATGGTTTTCATATATTTTAGGGATGAGAAAAGTAGAATATTGATGAAAGGTGGAGTTTACATGGAGAACAATATTCATGTCCTTTATAATGGGAAGAAATATGTAATTCTTTATAAATACAATTCTGGATACTGTGAAATAAAGGAAATCGGAAGTTTTTATAATATTGAATTGGTTCATTCATCTGAATTAGAAAATATAAACTAAAATTTGGGGAAGCTTTAACTATGGTCAATTTTTAAAAAGCATATAGTATGTTTTGGAGATGTTATATGGATAAGACTCAGGATCACGTGTCACAGAATATAGCACTATCCTATTTGAGAAAGTATGTAAATATAAGTATGTCTAAGATGCCCCGAATCACTCCAGAATCCATTGGTTTAGGTATATTACTTGCTTTAGTTGGAGGATTTTTGGATGCCTATACGTATGTTAGCAGGGACGGGGTTTTTGCAACTTCTCAAACTGGGAACATTGTTTTGTTTGGAGTGGAAATGGCACAAGGACAATGGAAACAGGGGTTAAAGCATTTTCCTCCGATTGTGGCATTTGTTATCGGCGTGCTTGTGGCCGAGGGACTAAAACACCCCCATATTATGAGAATTTTCCCCTATCCGGCCCGCTCCGTTCTCTTTTTAGAGGGCCTTGTCCTAGTCATAGTTGGAACCTGGCCGCCCCAAGTTCCAGATATGATTGTCACTGTAACGATTGCCTTCGTCTCATCCGTACAAATTTCAGCTTTTCGAACATTGGTGAAATGGCAATTTAATTCAGCGATGGTCACAGGGAATTTGCGGACAGCCGCAGAAGCAGCCTACACGGCACTTGTAATGCAAGACAGGCAAAGTGTCATTCAATTTATTGACTTCACAATCATCATTATTTCTTTTATTGGTGGTGCCTTTATTGGTGCTGTATCCACTCTTCATTTTGGATTTAAAGCGATATGGATTGTCTCAGCCATCCTCATTTGTGCCATGCTTGTTTTAAACTCCAATCCTAAAACCTTGCTGAATAAGGGTTGATATTTTTTATATAAAATGGCGGTTCCTTATAAGGAACCGCTATTATTTTTAGGACCCTTCACCAAGATATCGATCAAAAAACGTTACCATTGCCTTATAGGCAGTTGTTTTATTTTTTTGTTTTTCGATCGAGTGGCCTTCATCATCAAAGCGAATAAAATCTACAGGGTGCTGTCTATCCTTTAGTTTCGTAACGATTTGTTCAGATTCTTTGATGTGAACACGGGGATCCGTTTCTCCGTGAATCACTAATAGCGGGGTGGAAATTCGTTCCGAATGATGCAATGGATCAATTTCATCAAAAAATTCTCCGTCTCTTTCTATGGTCCCGTATTCAATTTCCCTATGTTTCTTACGCCAAGGGCTTGTAGTTTCAAGGAAAGTTCTAAGGCTGGACATTCCGACAATATCAATACCAGCCGACCAAATCTCTGGATGGTGACTTATAGCAGCAAGAACCAAAAAGCCCCCATAGCTGCCACCCATGATCCCGATTTTTTTTTCATCGATATTCCGATTCACCTTCAGCCATTCCACTAAAAAAATCAGATCCTTTACTGCGTCCATTCTATTTTGGACATCATCCAAATGGGTGAAGGTTTTTCCATATCCTGTACTCCCCCGCACATTAGGCGTACATACAGCATAACCCTGGTTTAGGAAATATTGCAGGACTGGGTTATAGACTGCACGCGATTGGCTTTCGGGGCCGCCATGGAGATAAATGACAACTGGAGATTTTTCTACAATTCTTTGTGGCATATAATAAAAAGCTGGGATTTCTAGGTTATCAAAAGAACGAAAGGATATTTGCTCTGGCTCCACTAATTTTTTATCCAGAACTGGCGAACGGGAAACATACGTAAGCCTTTCCGCTTTTATGGTATTTAGGTCAAGTTCCCAAATATCAGAAGGATAGGCCGGGCCCTTAAACGTATAGGCTAATTTTTGGTTATCTGGAGAAAACTTCAGATTGGATATAACCCCGATTGGCGTTTCCCACGTATAAAGGAAACTTCGGTTCATGTCTAAAAGGATCCCTCTGGATATACCAGCCTCATTTATTGTAAAGGCTGCCATATTCTTATCTTTATCCATAGACAATCCTTCAAAATCCCATTGCCCCCGTTCGAGCCATACGAAATGTTTGGTTTTTATATTGATAAGGGCAAGCCCGTAAAATTCCCTTTCTTTATTTGATAATACATAAAGATGATCTCCATCTTTATTAAAGTGAGCATCTTTAAAGCTCGCTTCACCCTTATGCTCGGTTAACCAATTCGTAACCCCGGTTGAAAGGTCGAGTATTCCCAAATCATTATCTAATGGGGAATTTATCTTCTGGACCAAAAGTGATTTACCATCCGGCGTCCATTTAACAGAGGAAAAGATCCCCTCTCCAGCCAATAAAAGCCGAATCTCTAATGTATCAAGACTTTGAATATAGATATCAAAAAAGGTTGGATTTCGGCGATTACTTGACCATGTAATCCATTTACCGTCAGGTGAGGTACCGCCAAAACGGTGAATATGATCAGGAGATTTTGTAAGCTCCTTTAGTTTTCCATCGTTCCCAAGTAAATACAATTGCTGCTTCTCATTTCCGCCTGTATCCATTCCGATAATTTTATTTGAGGTGCCTGTTACATAACTTACAAACGTGATTCTTTCGCTGGTATAGGAAGTTTGGACCGGCCACTCATCCCCTAGATTGATTTCCCATACTTGCGGGATACCCGTATAGTCAGCTATAAAGCTAAGTTTGTGACAAGTCGGATCGTATTCGGGATATTTAGCTGAGCGAACATGCATGTATGGTTCTATCCCTATGACAGACATAATCCTCCCCCTATTTAATTTTTTTCTCTCATGTAAGTTATGAAAACAGCCCTTTTGAAGTGTTTATATATAAAAAAAATACACAATTTTTTTATTAAAAGCCTCATAAGATTGATTAGTTTAATTGGTATGGTTATTAAACAAAAATGAAAACAATTTTTGAACAGGCTGTTTAAAAGCCGTTTCACAATTTAAATAGACTTAGTAGAATGTATTAATGAATTTGATAGGAGGTGTTAATTTTTGGATGTTTCACAAAAGCCTATAGTAGTATTAAGCAGCGGTCCCATCACATTAAATCCTAAAACGAAAGGAATTTTAGTTGAGATACTAAATATTAGCCTAAACGACAAAAGAAAAGTAATCATTGAAATCAAGAACTGGACAAACAATCCACCTCAAGAGTTTGACAAGTTTGGATTTCTATTTGGTAAACAAATTAACCCTGCAGAAATTGGCGAAGCAGTAAGAAATGAAATGGATACTGAAGCAAGTAAAACAGGAAGTTCTCAACTCCCCATTCAATTTAACGATTTGACCATGACCTTTCCACCCATTATGGAACCATTCATATTTACTATCCCTGCACAAAATCGTCTTTCGATATTAGCTTTCCCTCCTAATCAAATGAATCCTAGTGTTTATGAAGTCCGTCTCTATCTTTTCAACCCTGTGAACCTTATTTATAGTAGTTTTGGTTTAAGTGACGATGGTGTTCCACAAGAAGGAAATACGATATTTAGCAAACAATTTGTTCCAAATCACCCTTTACCACCTTTTTCGATGAACCAAATTATTCCTCAGAGACCATTTTAATAAATGGTTTACTCCGAAAAGACAAGAATAAAATTATTAGTTGAATCATGAGAAATACTGGTAGCCAAAAATAGCTCATTAAAAAAGCCAGATGCACTATGCCTCCGGCTTTAACACTATTAAAATTATGCTAAATCATTATGTCCCATAGAAACGCTCATTTATAACGCCGGAACCTTCATACAGCTTTTAATAAATTCAACAAACAAATTGTTCATCACTGGGTTTGTACTTGCCATTGATTCTGGATGCCATTGAACACCCATTGTAAATGTTGTTGAATGAATATACTCAACTGCTTCAACGATACCATCGGCTGACCGCGCAACTACGCTTAAATCACTGGCCACCTTATCAATCGCCTGATGGTGAAGACTGTTGACTCTGACAATATCAGTATCCAAAATCTCAAATAGCTTACTAACTTTTGAGATAGTTATCCAATGAGTATCACGGCTTCGGTCTATTTTCTGCGAGTGCTGGATTGGTTTATTAACTTGACTAGGGATATCCTGAATTAATGTACCGCCAAGGGCCACATTTAATATTTGCACTCCTCTGCAAATCGCCAAAATTGGAATATTATTCTGGATTGCATGCTGTACAATGGCCATCTCAGCCAAATCCCGCTCCGGTATGGTTGGTCCTAATTCTGGATGGGGATCTTGACCATAAAATTGTGGATCAACGTCCTCTCCCCCACTTAGGATTATACCGTCGCATAATCCAATTGTTTCTAAAGCTATTTCAGGATTAAGAAATGGCAGGATAATCGGGATTCCGCCATTGGCGGCAACACTTTTATGATAATCATGATGGACATATACGCCTTCCATGTAATCGTTATGGTTCACATAGGCGCCGGTTATGCCTATAATAGGCTTCTTTTTCATCGTAATTTCCCCCTTATATTGTTCTTACCCTAACTCTATTAATAAATCTTTTTTTATTTTACCATTATCAAGCTCGATACTAACTTAATAAAAACACTTTTTCAAAAAAGTTTATATTGAAAATTACACTTTACTTGAAATGGTTAGTGTGTATTACTCTGATAAGCTTTTTATATTAAACATGTTATAATGTCCTAAAGGTAATTTTGCATAACAAGATAAAATCAGCATCCTAGGAGTGTGATTTTTTGAATTATAAAGTTGTCATCTTTGATATAGACGGTACAATCCTTCCACACGGAAAAACTCTTAGCAATGCCACTAAGGATGCAATCCAGCGGTTAAAAGAGAAAAATATGAAAGTGGTCATTGCTACGGGAAGAGCCCCTTATTTTTCTGAATCGATTATGGAGGAGACCGGTGTCGACTCATTGATCTTTTTTAATGGTTCGTATGTTTTTCATGAAGGAAAAGAATTATTCAAGAACACGATTGAGAAGCAAGTATTAAATAAAGTGCATATGTTGTCACATGATAATCAACATGCCCTGACATTTTTAGCAGGAAAGAGCTTCAAGGTTACTGATTTAAGCCATCCATTCGTCAAGGAGGCATACATGAATGATTCTTGGGTGCCGGAACTCGCCCCGCCCCAATTTTGGATGGATCAGGATATTTATCAGTTGTTCCTTCATTGTGACCTAGAAGAAGAGTTATACTATCAAACCATGATTCCGGAATTGGATTTCAGAAGATGGAGTTCAGGGGCAAAAACCTGTGATGTGAATTTGACCAATTCTAACAAAGCAGTGGGCATTACTAAGCTGTTAGAGAGAATCGGCATTGCACCTGACGATGCGGTTGCCTTTGGGGATGGATTAAATGATATTGAAATGCTTTCGCTTGTAGGAATGGGTGTTGCGATGGGGAATGCCCGAGATGAAGTAAAACAAGCCGCCAATATGGTAACCCTTTCCTCCGAGGAAGACGGAGTCCGCTACGGATTGGAACGGCTTGGATTAATCTAAACGATTGTTTATTAAAGGCGTGATAGAAATGAATTTAACATTTGATGTGATTCCAGAAGAAAAAATCGATTACTGCCGGGATTTATGCAATGAGCTAATGACCTTTCAAAAGTCGAAAGCATACATAAAACCGGAATTGTTTGACACAATGAGTTTTGAAACTCGGATGATTCCTTCAATAAAAAGTGCGCTTCAAAACTATATAGTGGTCGTTAAAGATGAAGATAAAATCGTAGGTTATGTCTATTCAAATATCTCTCCAAAAGAAGCATATTCGAATGGTTTCGCCACTTTTTTTGATCTTTCAACTGTAAGTAAAAAAAATGTCGGTTGTTTATCCCAATTTTATATTAAAGAAGAATACCGACAATACGGCGTTGGTTCCAAACTTTTTAATATGTCCATGGAATGGCTGCAGCAATTTGAGGATGTCGAAGATTATTTTATCTATGTCTCAAATGGCAATGATGATGCTTTAGATTTCTACAATCGAAAAGGCTTTTCCGTTAGTCATGAAATATTGGATGGTTTTATCACAGTTTTACGTAAAAAAAGGGCTTAGAGTTTTCCTCTAGGCCCTTTTAAATATAGAACAACAATAATTAGAATGATAAATGCAATTAAGAATAAAGGACCAACTCCTGACCTAAAAACGATGTAAATAGTCGTGTGGCGAATGGCATAACCAACAAGATATATGAACAAAGAAATAGATAAAAAAATGATCAGAGGCATATTATTATTTCGTTTCAAAACAGCCAGCCCCTTAAAAAATCGTTTACCCCACACTATGCTAAATCGTCTTGAATCATTCTTTTCAAGAAAATTTTTTTCGTACAAAAAGAAGCCAAACCGCTTTGAGATTCAGCTTCTTTTTTCCTCTTTTATTCTTTTGTAAGGTTCAAAGATTTATGATCCATTTCTTTTTCCAAATGTGCAATCCGATCATCTATACTGCTTTGATTAAAGGCTCCTTTAATCTTATGTTCTAAACGGTCAAGATAGTTTTCAATGTCCTTGAATTTTGAATAGGAATGGCTTTGAGAAGAATTTGCATCAAAGACCTGATTCATACCAATATTGGCGCGCGTTACATTTTCTCGGCCCATTAATTCCATTCTGCGAAGATTCATATCCTTTAACTTATGCTTCATTTCTTCGTATTTTCTTTTTAATTCACTCAATTGCTCATTCGCTTGTGCAAGTGAAGCGCTTAAACGGTGGGCACGCTCGACAAATTGCTGATGCTCTGCTGCGGCAAATTGATATAGCTCTGTCTCCCCCGCATTTGATGCGATTTCCGCTTGGTGCTTCCTTTTTTCAGCCAACTCTGCTGCCAAATTATACTCTTTCAAAAATTCATCCTTCAAACGAACTTGTCGTTCTACAAGCTTTCCCACTTTTTCTGTTTCCTGCTCACATTGGCGTAGGTATTGATTGAGTTTACTTATTGGATTTTGTGATTCCTTTTGGTGAAGAGTTTCGTTCAAATCAGCAACAATGATATCTTTTATTTTTGTAAATAAGTTTGACATGTTTATTTTTCTCCCTTGAAATTAATATTTTTTTAATTCATTCCATTGCTTATCAAAATTAACGAATGGATCATCATTATTTGGTGCTGCTTTTTTGTTCCAATTTTTATAGACAAGATATAGGACATAAGCTGCGCCTGCGCCAATAAGGGCAGGTATATTGTGGATGGTTGATGAAAGGACCACTAACCCAAAGATAATTAATGCGATCTTCCATCCGATGGAGTCCACTTTCAAAAACTGTTTGTAAATGAAGTAAAGAATCACGAGACTCAGAAGTAATGCCACCATTGGACCAATCGTATTCAGTAAGATGATGGCAGCCAAGCCTCCTGCTAAAAACAATCCAAATTTTTTCACTTTTTCTTCCTCCTTTGTTCTGCCTCTTTATGTTTTCATCTTACCTTTTTTCTAATGGTTCCATAATTGCGCTTGAGCTTGATTTTACTATCGGACCTAAGGCTTAGGTGATGTCGGACTATTTTACATAAAAAAGCTCACACTCAATCTTGCCGAACAAGCGAGTGTGAGTTTTCTTTTTAAAAACAAATGGCCAATTTTCCATACAAAGGTAATATAGATATTTATAAGGGGGCTGATTTGATGAATGTAATTGGGAATTTTAAAATCCTAACGGTTTCTAAAGGCATCCAGGGTCCTTATATGAAAATGAAGGTAACCCTTTCGGACGGTACCTCAACCATTCGTTTTGGATTAGATGAACCTACCTATGAAAATATTAAACAAATTGTTTCAAAAAATTATTTTGATTCACTTGCTAGAAGCTATCGTTTCGAATTATTGCCTTATTATGCAACTTACCAGGAAATTGATAACAGCCAGCCTGTCTTTATGGGTTCAATTAGATGTATTCAAGACCATAGGGCTAAAAATATTCAGTTTCCCTGTACCGAAAGATTTGCGGGAAATTTAGAATGGTTTAAACATGCCGTTTACAGTACTGAGGACATAAAACATTTGACCTTAGACGGTCATGAGGGACATTTTTGAAAGGAATTCTATAGCTTATGTCCTTCATAAAGTTAATGAAGGACATTTTTGCTTAAGGAAAATAAATTTCTAATCGATTTGAGTTGCTCCGCAATATGTAATAGTTTTGAAAATCATTGTTAACATACCTACTAGGATACTCTGTTAGTTCAATAGTAAATTTACTTCCGTCCTTCTTCAAAAAAGAAAGATAGCTTTCAATTAATTGGATGGATTCAAAGTGAAAACCATCTCTTTGAATAAGCATATCTTCATCATAGTAGTTTAATACCACTTGACGGTTTTGAAATAGGGTAATAACAATGAGATCTCCTATTTGTTTTTCCATACTCTTAACACATAGCCCCCACATCCACATTGATCAATAAATTTCAAAACAATTTCATCTCCAAATATGGATATTAACTCTTTTGTTAAATAAGCTTCAGGATTGCCAAAGATTGCAGGTGTGACCACATTGACATAAAATCCTTTTGAAGTTTTTTTTACGGCATCAATGGCATCCTTAATGACTAACTCCTGATCTGTTTCATATGCAACATGTTCAAGTGCTATCGACCAATTCTTTTCCAAATCAATCACCTCTCCTCACTTTATTTTAAAATGAATACAGCAAGGTTTTGGTGATATACATCACTAAATGGCCTCTCAGTCCGGAAAACAATATATTTTTCTGATTAAGATTTACGAATATTTTCTTTCGGCTTAACAATACTTTGATTGCTGTTGAAGGACTATGATATTAACTACAATCAAGTTTAATAAAGGTTTGAATTATTAACTGCGTAATTATTGGTGTATTGTTGGTTGATTGGGCCTAAATAAGCTTGATTGAGGACATTCAGTTCTTATATTCATGTTATATTGTCCTTAATGAGCCCGATGGAGGACATTTCAAGCTGGTAATCTGGTATGTTGGTCCTTAAGGAGCGTGATTGACGCATTTCGTGCAAAAAAATAATACCCCCACTTTACAAAAAAGTAGAGGTATTTCTCTATTAATTGACACTCTTCTGCCCAGTCCAGTACATTTCTCGTAACCGATATTTTTGCAATATGCCCGTAGCAGTTATTGGCAGGTCATCCACAAATTCAACATCTTAAAGAAAGCACCATTACAGCCCCAAGCTGGCAAATGCCATAAAAGAACTCCAACATGAAATGGGTGTTCGGAAGCATAACCATAACATGGTCACCTTTTTCAATTCATGCTTGCTCTAATGCAGCCGATAAAAGTTCAACAAGGTATCCAAATTCTAGATATACCAATGTGAAATTTGGAGCACCTCTCATGAAAAGTATTTTAGTAACAAATCAACGATTCCAAGTCTCTTGGATAATAGGTTAGCATTTCCATTCCATTTTCAGTGACGAGAACTGTATCGGAATGACGGAATCCACCTAAACCTTTCACATAAATCCCTGGTTCTACTGTAAACACCATTCCAGGTTGCATGATCGTATGGTCTCCCAAATCAAAAAATGGTGATTCATGAAACAATAATCCAATTGCATGACCTGTATGATGGCGTGTTAAGTGTGAAATATTATTTTCTTTGAAATATCTTTGCACTGCTTCTTCTACATAAGAGGTTGGTTTACCAGGTTTTATGTGTTGAAAGGCCACTTCTTGCGCGTCATACATGTATTTGAAAAAGGTCTCTTGTTCCTTGCTTACTTCCTGAACGAACATCGTTCTTTCTAATTCGCTTTTATAGCCCCAGATACTTGCTGAGGAAGCCGTAACAAGTGTATCTCCTGTTTTTAAAACAGCATTCTGGGTTACAGCATGCGGATAAGCGGACATTTCACCAATTTGCCCGCGAAATAAGGCAAAAGCCGTCTCCCCGTGCGGTTTATAATCAGGTCCCAAGGTTTCAATCATCGCTAGAGTTGATTCCGTGCTTGCCCTGCTAGTGATTTCAAGCTCGCTTAATCCCGGTTTTGAATATTTTTGTAATAAACGATGAGCCAGATTCCCCCATCTGCAAGATTCATTGATCAATTCAATTTCTGCAGGTGATTTAACCGCCCGCATATCTGGAATAACATATTTGATGGATTGAAATTCCTTCGCTTCAAGTAATTGATCTAGTGATGGACCTCGATATCCAGATGGTGACCCATATCCAATGGAATCAACACCAATTCTTTTTCCTTGGAAACCAGCCTTTCCTAATTCATCCTTAAAATATTCCATCGGATGCTTGATTCCGGGATATTCAGGATAGGAGTGAACATAGTGGATTTGTGCTGTAAAGTCCTGGGCATGCTCTTCCTCTAAATATGGAACAAATAAATGTGTTTTGTGCTCTGGATCGATATAAAACGCGATTGGCCGCTCCGTCGGATGAAAGTGGAACCCAGTTAAATAAAAAATATCTATTGGGTTAAAAAGAACAACACAGTCAAGTTCTTTTTCTTGGAGTTTTTGCAGAAATCTTTCCTGCCTTGTAAGAATTTCTTCTCTAGAAATTGATAATCTCATCTTTAAACTCCCTTACCTTTTATTCATATAAATGACAAGCGGTATACTGTCCAGATTCAATTTCTTTCAGGGCTGGCGTTTCTACTTTGCAAATTTCCATGCAGCTAGGACAGCGAGTATGAAAGGCACACCCTTTCGGCGGGTTCGCAGGGCTGGGAACATCCCCCTTTAGCACAATTCTGTCCTTTTTCTGTGCAGCATTTACCTCTGGAGCGGCTGAAATAAGGGCAAGAGTATAGGGATGCAAAGGGTTCGAGAATAATTGCTCCTTGCTTGCAAGTTCCACTATTTTTCCAAGATACATCACAGCTACTCGATCTGAAATATGCTCACAAACAGACAAATCATGGGTAATAAACATGTAGGTCAAATTAAATTGATCCTGAAGGTCTTGCATTAAATTAATCACCTGTGCCTGGACGGAAATATCGAGTGCGGAAACAGGTTCATCTGCAATGATAAGCTTTGGATTTAGCACCAATGCTCTGGCAATTCCTATTCTCTGCCGCTGCCCTCCGCTGAACTCATGAGGGTGCCGGATGGCATAGCTGGGATCCAATCCTACCTTATTCAACAATTCAGAGACCTTATCTCTTCGTTCATTTTTGGTTCCGATATCATAAACCTTCATTGGCTCCAATAAGGTTCGCTCTACTGTCCATCTTGGGTTTAAAGAAGCATAAGGATCCTGAAAGACCATTTGGATATCTCTTCTTGTTGACCTCATGTCCTGCTTTGGGAGGGTGGTTAAATCTTTTCCTTCTAGTTTAATACGACCATCGGTTACTTCGAGCAATCGAATAATTAATCGCGCCATGGTAGATTTTCCACATCCACTCTCCCCTACGATTCCAAGTGTTTCTCCCTTTTTAACTTGAAAGGAAACTCCATCTACCGCCTTAACAGCACCCACTTGTTTGGAAAAAACGCCTTTTTTAATCGGGAAATACTTTTTAACGTTTTCCACTTCCAAAATATATTCATCTTGCTGTTTCAATAATGACATCGCTTACCCTCTCCCTCCCCTCTGAAGCAAGCCAGCAGGCTGATTCCTGTGCATCATTCACTTTGAATAGCGGAGGCAAGGAAGAATGACACTCATTCATTACATAAGGACAACGATCGGCAAATCGGCAGCCTTTCCCCCAATTAATGGGGGCAGGAACCTGACCTGGAATGTAATGCAAACGTTTCTCTTTGAAGCCTTTTTTCGGTAATGACGCTAACAGCCCTTTGGTATAAGGGTGTGCCGGGTTATTTAATACTTCTTTTACTGGACCTGTTTCGACAATCTTGCCCGCATACATAACAACTAGACGGTCACAAACCTCTGAAACCACTCCGAGATCATGCGTTATTAATATCATCGACATGCCTTTTTTTGACTGGAGTTCTTTCATCAGCTCCAGGATTTGGGCTTGAATGGTTACATCCAAAGCTGTAGTTGGCTCATCGGCAATAATCAATTTCGGATCACAAGCCATAGCCATTGCAATCATTACTCGTTGCCTCATCCCACCTGACAATTGATGCGGGTAATTATCATAAATTTCATCCGGCCTTGGAATGCCTACCTGCTTCAATAAATCAACCACTTTTTCTTTACGTTCTTTCCCTTTTAACTTTTTATGAATTTTTAAGGATTCACCAATTTGGTCCCCTACCGTGTAGACCGGATTAAGGGATGTCATAGGCTCTTGGAAAATCATACTAATTTCATTGCCACGAATCTTTCGCATTTCTTTTTTGGACAGTTCTAGCAGGTTGACACCATCAAAATCAATGGTTGTTCCTGAAACCCTGCCAGGTGCTTTGACCAGTCCCATAATCGAAAGCGAGGTGACACTTTTCCCGCAGCCTGATTCCCCAACAATACCAAGCGTTTCCCCTTTACGGACATAAAAGGAAATTCCATCTACTGCATTAAATTCCGTTCTTCGAGATGTAAATGTAGTTTTCAAATTGTTGACCTCTAGAATGTTCGATTGCACGAATCATTCCCCCTTAAGAACCTGCTTTGATGGCAACCGTTTGTTTAAGACTCTCATCCATATAGACAATTAATTGATCAAGAATCTCATCTGTATGAGCATGCGAAATGGCATGATGCAGCAGATAGTTTGGCGAACAATATACTCCTTTACCCGCAAAAGCATTAATAAATGCCGCATATTTTTCCTTATCACTTGTGGTCGCGCTTCTGTAATCAACCAGTTCCTCATCGGTAAAATACCAATGGAAATGTCCGCCTCTACCCTGCATTTTTGCTTTAATTTGGTGTTTTTCTGCCAATCCGGCAAACGCAGCAATCAGCTTTTCTGTTCGGTTTTGAAGTGTCTGGAAAACCTGTTTCTCTTCATATAGCTCCATAAAAGCCATCGATGCCGCTAAAGAAACTTGATGCCCATTGTACGTCCCAACAAATGAACATGTCCCTTTACCCGGTGTCACCGTCTCAAAAATAGAGGCTTTACCCGCTAAGGCAGCTAACATATACCCATTACTGATCGCTTTTCCAAATGAAGCTAAATCAGGGGTTACACCGTAAAGACCCTGTGCCCCTCCAGGTGATAAACGGAATCCTGTTAACAGCTCATCAAAAACTAGTAAAATATTTAAATTATCACAGATTTTCCTTAAACCCTGTAAGTACTCCTTCTTGGCAGGAATATAGCCTATATCAATCATCGTTGGTTCAATAATTAAAGCAGCAATCCTGTGCTTATTCTCCGTCAATAAGCGCTCTGACACTTCAAGATCATTAAAAGGCAGAACAAGGGTACTCTTTACTACCTCCTCAATTAATCCTGAGGCACCAGGCAACGAGTTGGGTGCGGATTTATCCCCCGCCTTTTGTAAATCTGGCCAAGTGCTTACATATACGGCATCATGCCACCCGTTATACGCTCCTTCAATTACAGCCATATCTGACTTTCCCGTGTAGGCTCTTGCCATCGCCATTGCATGCATGATGGCCTCAGTGCCAGTATTGGTGTAGCGAATCTGTTCAGCCGTTGAGACTAAGGAAAGAAACTTTTCAGCGGCTTTGATACTTAATTCCGTTTCTACACCAGTAACAATGCCAGAATTACTGTAAAACTTGACTCGATCATTAAAATCCTGATCATTATGGCCTAAAATGACCGCTCCGTTTCCCATAATACAGTCAATATATCGGTTTCCGTCGATATCGGTAAGATAGGCTCCATCAGCCTTTTGGTAATAGATTGGGTGCGGGTTGCGATAACGGGAATTGGAATGGACCCCTGCAGGGATTGAGTTCAGTGCTCTATCGTATAATGCTTTTGATTTTGCTAGTTCCATAATGTCACTTCCTATCTAAATTGTTTGACGGTATCAGCAGATAGCATATATTTATATAAAAATTGATAAAATGATTGTCTCTTATTTTCTGATACGTTTCTATAAACCTCTTTAACCGCTTCATTTCCTCGCCAATAGGAATAAATAAACGGCGCCCTTAAACTATGTCTGAAGAAACGAAGTCTTGATTGGATCCAATTTTCCTCTCCAAAGGAAAATTCTTTTAAGAACGCTGCTACTTCGTTATCACTCTTTTGTTCTGCATGAATCATATGGGCTGCGTTTAATCCGGAGATAGATTTAATTTCCTGATAAACTGAATAAATTTCATCATCCATTGAATTTACCCAATCTATGAAATCGATCCCATTATCTCCAATTCCTTCGAAAATGGAACTGCTTGCTGTATTGGTGATAACTAAGGCAGCATCAAGAGGTGTATCTCCTGATTGAACGGCTAATTCCCTTATTCTCATATGTGTGGTATGGCCAGGGAACGACTCGTGACAAACTAAATGTTTTAAAGCTTCATAGGTATAGGTAAGATCCCCATTAATATACATTTTGCCGCCAACATAATCACAGTAAGCGCTGTATGGAACCCCAGTAACTATTACCGGAGTAACCTCGACATCTTCCATTTCAGGAAACATTTTTTCGACTACACGTTTTTTTGATTCTGCCAGCAAATCTTTTAAAACCGATTCGAGTTGTAGGAAAGGCACACGTTGGGAATGCTCCCATTTCCATACTTTTTCGGTTAAAGAACCGGCGAGCCCTCTTTTTGTCAAAAGACCATCTAGTTTTTGATGGAGTTCATTTCGTTCTGCAATCGAATAGGGATTTTCATTCACATATAACAATCCTCTGACTTTTTCCCTAAATGAAATCTCCTTACCACTACACCATTTTGCCAATGTAATTAGCGAACCAATTTGTTGCTGCATGTAGTTCCGGCGAATCTCGGATTGAATGAATATATAACTGCTCCTCAAATCGTTCAAATCTGAAAGAATTTCTTCCCAGCTGTCATAATGATTTGGCTTTTCAGATGTTAAATTAATAGGAACGAGACCTTCTTTATCTAACGATGCCTCCGTGCTCGGGGAATTCCTGTTCCGATAGAATTCATCCATCCCCAAGACAATTTGGGTATAGTCCTGGGATAATTTAAGGTCTAGTGCCTCATATCCAGCTGTTTTTGTACCCATTTTATTTTTCCTCCGCTGTATCAAGGTTACCAAGCATAAATCCATAATCGCCAGGACTTACTTTATTAAAGAGACCTCGTGTTAAAATAACTAGATTCCGTTTAAATGGTGAACGAATCACTTCTAGTTCTTCGAACGTTCTTGGATTGTATGTGCGTGCAAGCACCTGATTCCCTTCAATGACCGTTCCAACCGAACCAAAGTCAAATTCTGGAACCATGATGCCGCCATGTGTAGGACGAATAATCGCAATTTCTGTCATAACGGTTTGTTCTGGTGGGGGTGTAACAGCTCCTGGGATCATTTCTAATTTACGCATACAATTAAAGATCCCTTCCACTCCTCTTTCGATATCCTTATCGAAGTTCGGACCTCCGCCAATTTCAACGGTAATGCTCGGGATCCCTTTTTCTACGGTGTATGTAGCCGTTGTTCCCTCATATGGATGAGCAGGACGATACAATACCGGGAAATTAAAAGCTCTTGAAAGTTCTTCGTCGTTTTGAATATATACGTAGTCTACAACTGGAACTGCGCCCCCTGCATGAAGATCGATGTATACGTCAATTTCATCTAAAAAGTTTTTTACCATGGAATGTGCTAATTGTTCTGTCACCCATCCCTCTTTATCGCCAGGGAAGACACGGTTTAAGTTGTTCATATCTAGAGGAGTATTTCGCGTCATGCTTTCAAATGCAAGCGGATTGGAAACAGGAAGAAGTTTAACCGTCCCAGCCAGTTCGGATTCATTTAAACGGTTATATACCCGCCTGATGATCTCGGCACCAATAATTTCATCGCCATGAACGAGGGCAGAAATACCGAGAACCGGGCCTTCCTTTCCACCTTGAATCGTATGAATCGGTAATGATAATGGTGTTCCATTTGATAGATGAGTAACAATAACCTCTTTATATTGGCGTGTAGATGTAATCGTCATATTATAATTCCTCCCATATTAATTCCTTTTTAATTTTGAATCAGTTAAATCCCTGATCCCGTCACCGAGTAAATTAAACCCTAATACTGTAAACATAATAGCTAATCCTGGATAGATAGATAAATGTGGAGCTTCACGAATGAATTTCATCCCAAATGCCAATGTCCATCCCCAACTAGACTCTGGAGGTTGAATTCCGAGTCCTAAGAAGCTCAAGGTTGCTTCAGAAACAATGGCAACACCAAGTCCTAAAGTCGCTACGACTACAACTGGAGCTAAACAGTTGGGTAAAATGTTAAAAAAGATAATCCGGAAATCATTGGAACCAATTGTCTTAGCTGCTTGAATATACTCCTCTTCCTTTATGGCCAGCACATTAGCCCGGACAATTCGGGCATAATTTGTCCAATAAACAAAACCAAGGGCTAAGATAACATTCTCAATCCCAGGCCCTAAAGCAGCAACAAGGGCAATCGCTAGTAGCAAAACTGGAAATGATAAAACAATATCCACAAATCGCATGATGATTGTGTCCAGCCAGCCACCGTAATAACCAGATATTAACCCGAGTGTTACCCCAATAATCATCGCTAAACCAACAGATACAATCCCTACTTCCAATGAAACCCTTGCACCATATATAATCCTTGTAAATAAATCCCGTCCATACTGATCTGTTCCTAAAAGGTGTCCCTTTTCCATCGGTTTTAGAAGCCGGTCCGCCATATTCATTTGGTAAGGATCATGAGTCGAGATTAGCGGTGCAAAAAGGGCACAAATAACAACAATTAAGACGATGGCCCCCCCAATTAAGACAGATTTACTTTGAGTAATAAAATAGAAAAACTCTTTGAACTGAAAACCTCTTTTTGATGGTTTTGCTGTTTTCTTCTCGATTTGAACCTGTTTTGATAGTTCCATTATCCTCCCCCCTATACTCGTTGAATTTTTGGATTGATAATGGCATATAAAATATCTACTATTAAATTAATCAGCGCGAAAATTAACGCAATCATTAATACACAGCCTTGTACCACAGGAAAATCCCTCTGACTAATAGCGGTAATAACAAGGCGGCCAATCCCAGGCCAGGCAAAGACGGTTTCTGTTACAATCGCTCCCCCTAGTAAATTTCCAAATTGGAGTCCCACAATGGTTACAACTGGAATTAAGGCATTTCTGAAGCCATGTTTAATAATGACCATCAACCCTTTTACCCCTTTTGCCTCTGCAGTTCGAATATAATCTTCCTTTAAAACTTCGAGCATTGCGGAGCGAACCATTCTGGTAATAAGGGCTGCACTCATGACTCCTAATGTGAAAGCCGGTAATAGTAAATGCTGCAAGCTATCCACTACATAAAAGAGATTCCCCGTTTGAAGTGTATGTCCTATGGATTGGAATAAAGGCTCCCCTCTTCCAAACGAGGGAAGAATGTTTAAGTTAACGGAAAAACCAATGATCAATAATAGCCCCATCCAGAAAACCGGCATGGACACTCCCAGCTGAGCAAAAAACATACTGACGTAATCCAGCCAAGAAAATTGCTTGACTGCTGATACAATGCCCAAAGGGATTGAAATGATTAAGGCAATAATCATGGCCAACAACGCCAACTCAATGGTTGCTGGAAGGTGCTTTATAATTAATGAAATAACGGGTACATCCTGAAAAATTGAAATTCCCAAATCCCCGTGAAAGAGTTTTTTAAGAAATAACAATAGCTGCACGTAAATTGGCTGATTTAATCCGAGAACTTCCCTAAGGTGTTCTAGGTCCTCTTTTGTTGCATCCTGGCCAAGCAAAGTCATTGCCGGATCACCAGGAATGAGGTGAAGCAGAAAAAAGACAAGAATAGAAATCCCTATTAACACCGGAATAAATTGAAGCAATCGTTTTATGATAAATGTTGCCATCGAGAACACTCCTGACTTTCAAGATAGAGGGGGAAACCCCTCTACCTTTTTTTCAGTGTTATTTTATTATTTCTGCATCCTTTAAACCGTAGAGGTTTCCGCTTGGGTGAACAGTAAATCCTGAAAGATTCTTACCGTACATGGCAATATAGCCTTGGTAAAGCAATACATCGTACGCCACTTCATCTGTTACAATTTTTGCGGCTTCTTGATAGATTTTAGTTCGTTCGTTTTGGTCTAACGTTGTTCTTCCTTTATCTAGTAGACTATCAACTTGTGGGTTGCTGTATTTTCCATAGTTGCTTCCACCTTTTGAATGGAATGGATTGTAAAACGAACGGTCTGGATCTACCTGATTTAGCCAGCCAACTAAAGCAATGTCGAATTTACCCTCTGTTAAGGCAGTGTTAAACGTTGGGAACTCACTTGTTTTTACCTCGGTTTGTATACCGAATTTTGTAAACTCATTTTGAAGATACTCAACCGTTTGAATTCGGTTAGGGTCTTCACTATGAGTGGATAGGGTAATCGTTAATTTCTTTCCGTTTTTATCCAGGACTTTATCACCATTGGTATCTTCCCAGCCTGCTTCTTTAAATAATGCTTTCGCTTTTTCTGGGTCGTAGGAAAAACCAGTAATATTATCTGTGTATGCCCATGATGGTGGAATAATCGGTGATTTTCCAGGCTTATCCATGTTTTGATAAATATCTTTTGAGATGACCTCTTTATTTACCAAATAGGAAATCGCTTGTCTTACCTTTAAATCAGATAAGATAGGGTTTTTCTGATTAAAGTTCAAATACGTAAAGCCTAGTCCTTCCATTTCTTTTACTTCGAATTTATCATTTCCTTTAATTCGCTTTATATCTTGAGGAGAAAGTGGAGAATGTACTAAATCAATGTCCCCCGACTCTAACGAAGCTACTCGAGTTGAGTTATCTGGAATAATAAAGTAAGTTACCTTTTTGGTTTTCGGCTTTCCATTCCAATAGGAATCATTTGCCTCAAATGATATCTTGCTATTTTTATCCCATTTCACCATTTTATATGGGCCTGTACCAATTGGTGTACTTGATAATGAGTTGTCATTTTTTTCGGCAATATGCTTTGGTACAATCCCAATATCCAAATAGCTTAAAAGTGGCGCGAAGGGTTGCTTTAGAGTGAATTTCACTTGGTTAGTCCCTATTACTTCTACCGATTTTATAGGTGTATAGAGTGAGGCAGATGGCGCTTTGAAATTAGGATCGATTAAAGAATCATACGTATATTTAACATCTTCTGCAGTAAATGGTTTTCCATCATGGAAAGTGACATTATCGCGAAGTGTAAAGATCCAAGTCGTAGGATCAGGATTTTCCCATTTTGTTGCCAATGACGGCTGTGGCTCCAATTTATCGGACAGACGTACGAGGCCGTCATAAACAAGTTCTGTAACTCTTTTGGCGGATGTGTCTTTTGATAGACGTGGATCCATAGTGCCGGCATCCACATCCAAGCCAACTTTGATTTCATCCTTTTTAACCGCTGCATTTCCATTGCCACTTTCATTTTTTGTGTCTTCACTACTATTAGATGGTTTCTCATATGAACAGCCTGATAATAATATGGAAAAGATTAAACCAATAACAAAGAATAATGATAACCAAGTTTTTCGCTTCATAACTTTTCCCCTCTCATTGAAAATAAAAAGTTTTTTAAACCCCTAAAAGCTCTAAGTATTGCACCTCCTTGGAGCATTTATTGAGAATTTCACAGCCATTTTCAGTAACAATTACTATATCTTCAATCCGAATCCCATATTGATTCGGAAGATATAATCCAGGTTCAATACTAAATGCCATTCCTGCTTGGATAACATCATGGTTGTTTTGATGAATAGATGATCCTTCATGAAGCTCCAAACCAATCCCATGACCTGTTCGATGAATAAAATATTGATCATACCCCCACTTGGCAAATGAATTCCTAATAAACAAGTCAATTTCTGAAAATTCCACACCCGGCTTGACCAGCTCAATAGCCTGTTCCTGTGCCTCTCTTATGATTTGATATAAATCTTCAAATTGTTGATTTTTTCTTCCTAGATAAAAAGTTCTTGTAATGTCAGAACAATAATCGTGAAACAACCCGCCCATATCTATTAAAATTGGCTGATTGAATTGTGATATGTGATCACTGATTGTATGGTGTGGATTGGCTGAATTTTCCCCGAACCCAATAATAGGTTTAAAGGACAATTCATTGACACCATGTTCAGCAAAAAAACTTTTAATGGTTGCAGCAACCTCTCTTTCGGATGTTGGAAAATACTGCAGTTGGAGGATTTGATACATTACTGCGTCTGCAATTCTAGCAGATTGCCTCAATGTATCAATCTCTTTTTCATCTTTTATTTCTCTTAACTTTTCAACAATGGCACTTTTTTCGACCCTTATTGCAGGGAGTGCTTTTAATAGATCGATTAAAAAAGAACAAAGCCAATTCTGATCAATTCCTAATTTTTCATAGCCAGAAAAATTTGATGCCAATATTTTGATCGGTTCCATTTCATCACTGTAATAAATTACTTCAAGTTCGCTAGATTTAGGTACTTGGTCTGAAAACATTTGATGAATAATTAATTTCTTTTTTTTGCTGGGTGATAAAAGTAAGACTGTCATTCTTTCTCCTGTATCAATATTCGCTCCCATTAGGTACTTGAGATTATAGGGAGAAGTTACAACCAAATGGTCAAACCCATTCGATTCCAGATTTTGATAACATTTCATTAGCCTTGAAGTATATGGCTCCATTTTTTAGCACTCCTTTTTTAGCAAAAAATAAAGACCAAGCCATGCCGAACAAACCCTTAATAAGGTTAAATTCGGACAGCTTGGTCTTAAAATTCGTTGGTATGAATAGGGGCTTCCTATCCACTGAACTTTAGGCTCGCTGGAAAAATTATTTTTAGACTGAAAATTGAATTAATTTAAATTATACTGATAATTCAAATTAATTCAATACTTTTTTTAAAATTATTCGGTTTAAATTGAAACGCTCATAGATTTATAAATCAAATATTGGTTATGGGCATCCTTCATTGCAGAAATAATAGCTTTTTTTCCTAGACCAAAATATCTTTTCTCAAATCTTGCAATTGGTGCTTCTATCCCTTCTTTTAAATCATGACCTGACAAAATACTTTTAATGAAATCAGTACACATATTTGTGACAAAGGTACAAGAAGCATTCAGAATACAGTCCGTATTTGGGTCTATTTCAAATCCTACGCCCATAACACCATAAAGGTTTTTGGCTGCCATTCCATCGGGTAATCGTGAATAACCAGTGCATATAATTGTTTCATTGGAATTCATCATTGGTTCCCCCTCTATACATATTTAGTCACTCTAAAAATAATTATAACTTGATGTATAAAAGATGGAATTCTTTTTTTGAAAAATCTAAACCTTTTATAAATTAGAATTTGGTAAACTAAACCTTATGTTAAATTTCAAGACTATTACTTCTAAACCAGATTGTCCATAAAGTCGAATCCAACCACTCAAGATCGGGGTACTCTCTCCAACTCTTTCTGCAAGATTTTTATACTTTCGTTTCTTTTTAAATATCTTAATACAATTTGAATCTTTTCTTCCGTTGTAAATTGGCCATAAAAACACCCCGTAAATGTTAGTTTGATGTCTAACATTTACGGGGCAGTTCAATACAAATTGTTTAGTCTTTATTCTTTTAGAGTTATTCTTATCTTAAATCATCATAAATCTTACTTATTAATACTTTATTTGGATCCTGGCTAAGCTCCCACATCATCGCTCCGCCCAATCCCATTGACTTAATAAAGGATGTTTTATAACCGATCGACTCGGGATCATCATAGCTAATAAATTGCGAACCATTGAACAACCAAGGCACTTTAGAATCAGGCTCCCAGTAACGGATAAACCCGTTTTTATTAAGGTAACTTGCTTCAAGTTGACCATAACTTAGAGCAGAACCCCCGCCAGAAAAAGATTGATATAAACCGTTATTCACATTGTTTACTTGGTTATATACTCTTCCGTAAAATGGTATCCCCATTACAAGTTTAGTAGCTGGTACCCCGCTATTTATATAAGTTTGTACGGCATCCTGGACACTAAACTCTGCAAATTTAGATTCTGGATCGCGATATAACGGGGAATTCATTCCAGTTAAAGTTTCCCAAGATCCATGAAAATCGTATGTCATAAGCTGAATGTAGTCTAAATACTGTTGTAGTAAGCTTAGTTCCGTATTGGCAACATAGCCTTTGTTAGCACCGCCGGCAATCGTTAATAAGTATTTTTTTCCATCGATTGCACTTTGAGCATCTAACGTTTCTCTTATTTTTTTAACCAAAAGGGTGAAATTCTGTTTATCTTCAGGGCGATGAATATTACCTGCTTCTCCCCCAGCTACCGGATATTCCCAGTCCAAATCGATTCCATCAAATCCATATTTTAAAATAAATTGCAGACAGCTATCTGCAAAAATCGTTCTAGATTGATCTGTTAAGGCAACATCTGAAAACCTTTCTGACCATGACCAGCCGCCTACAGAGATTAACGTTATTAACTGTGGATATTGCTGCTTTAGTTTCGTTAATTGATAAAAATTACCTTTATATGGCTGATAGGCGGTATCACCTGGAAAAGTTTGTTCGATATCAGCAAATGGATCGCCAACCTCTATTTTTCCATCGGCATTAATATTGGCGAAGGCATAATTCAAATGTGTTAGTTTACTAGCATCAATGTCAGAAACCTGATAGTTAGAATAGGTAGCCCAGCCTGCGAAATAGCCTACTCTTTTAAAATTTGATTGAACAGGAGTTGTTTGTGGTAATGTTACAACGTTTAGTACACTACTAGCACCTGATACATTTCCACGTGCATCCCTGGCTTTGATATAAAAACTATAGGATGTATTTGGGGTCAGATTGTTAGCCACATATTGCGTGGAAGACACATTCCCAATCAATCTATTATTTTGGTAAATGTCATAACCCGTTACCCTCAGATTATCTGTTGAACTATTCCATGCCAATGAAAGAGATGTTTCCGCTATGGAAGTGGCATGAAGGTTGGTTGGTGTTGATGGCGGCGTTCGATCCGGCTTTGCAGCAAGAGCGACCTTGCCATTTGCAAGGAAAGTTAATAATAATAAAAAAACAATGACAAACAATGATAGTTTCTGTTTCATCTGTACCCTCTCCTACTACTCTTTTAATAACATTTTAATATAAAGAATAGTCTGACAAATAGGGACGATAGTAGGAAAAAGGTGCCTTGTGGATTAGGCACCTTTAGAGTCATTAATTTCTATATTTCATTTTCTTATCCAATAGTTTAAAAGCATTAATTAATTTTTCTCGCGGAACCGTCTCATACAAATCGCCAATGCTAATCTCGAAATAACTGGTCTCCTCACTTACTTCCCTTACGTAACTAGATAGGCCAATACCAGATTCCGTGTAAATTTCAGCTAAAATAATCTCCATTTCCTCTTTAGGAGCTTGAAAATGGACATGAAACATATTAGAGACCGTCTCTTGAGGGATGGTTGAAACACCATGACATTGATTATAAAAATGCGCCAGTTCTTTAGCCTCTGCATAATATTGCTTCATTCTCGCAATGCGTTTATCAAAATAATAGTCTGCACTTAGGAAATAGGGATATAGACTAATTAAATCTCCCCCATGACGCCTCTTCCATACTTTTGATTTCTCGATAAAATCTGTGTCACCTGCTAGAATAGCACCAGCAATTCCGCCGATTCCTTTGTAAAAAGAGACATATACACTATCAAATAGACTGCAAATTTCCGCAGCTGACTTTTCATAATAGGGGGTAATCTCAAAAAGTCTCGCTCCGTCTAAATGCAATTTGATTCCTTTTTCCCTGCAGTAAGCTGAAATCGCTTCAAGGGTTTTATAGTCCGGGAGCTGTCCACCAATCTCCCGCTGTGGTAATTCAAGTAGAATGCTGGCAATTTCCTCCTCTAGGCCTGCCACATCCTCGAACTCAATTACTCTAGTTTTATCTGCTAACAGAATCGATTCAATCTGATGCAGTTCTTTCAAGCCATCTTCCTCATGAATCTCCAAATGGCTTAATGGATGATAGGCTACTTTATTTATCCCTTTTTGATCACACCAAATTCTTAAAGCAATTTGCTGGGCCATAGTGCCGCTCGGGAAAAATACCGCCGCTTCTTTCCCTAAGAATTCTGCCATTTTTCCCTGAAAGTCTTCTATTATTGTTCCCTTTCCGTACATGTCACTTTCTAATTCTTCATTCAAGTCCTGCAATGCCTCTTTCAGAACTTGAATGTTTCTCGTTCCATGACCGGGTACTTTAAATTGGCTTTGTTTAAACGCCTCTTGTAAAAAATTATTATCATTCATGCTTCCATTTCCTTTCTCTCTATGTCTATGTAACTACTATATCAGAAAGTTATTGAAATCCCAGAACTGGATGAGGAACATATGGGTCTTCCATGAATGAAATTTCATCAGTGGTTAATTTAACGGAAAGAGCAGCCACCGCATCGTCAAGATGATGCATTTTCGTCGCACCAATTATTGGTGCTGATACCGATTCCTTTTGCAGCACCCAGGCAAGAGCGATTTGAGCACGCGGTACACCACGTTTCTCTGCCACTTTTGCAACACGTTCAACTACTTTACGGTCTGCCTCGACCGTTTCAGCATAGAGCTTTTTCCCGAATTCATCGGTTTCCGAACGTGCGGTTCCTTCTTCCCAATCTCGTGTCAGTTTTCCTCTTGCCATCGGGCTCCATGGAATAACACCTATTTTTTCCTCTTTACATAGTGGAAGCATCTCTCGCTCTTCTTCCCTGTAGAGGAGATTCAGATGGTTTTGCATGGAGACAAACCGAGTCCATCCATTTCGTTCGGCAATATGTAAAGCCTTAAGGAATTGCCACGCGTACATAGAGGATGCGCCAATATATCTGGCTTTTCCTGCCTTCACGACATCATACAAGGCCTCCATCGTTTCTTCAATCGGTGTATGGTAATCCCAGCGGTGGATTTGATAAAGATCCACATAATCAGTTCCAAGCCTCTTTAAGCTGTTATCAATTTCAGCCATGATGGCTTTCCTAGAAAGGCCTGCTCCATTTGGACCCTTATGCATTCGCCCGTGTACCTTTGTCGCAATTACAATTTCATCGCGCTTTGCATATTCTTTTAAAATTCGTCCGACAATTTCTTCACTGGTACCGTCTGAGTAGACATTAGCTGTATCAAAGAAGTTAATGCCATATTCAAGAGCCTTCTTTATTATTGGACGGCTTTCGTCCTCGTTTAGAACCCATCGATGTGCCCCGCGTTCAGGTATGCCAAAACTCATGCAGCCAAGGCAAAGTCGTGATACATCCAATCCGGAATTACCAAGTTTCACATACTTCATTTTTAAACCCTCTTTCTGTATAAAATCGATGACTTTCACCTAACATTTCCAATTATATTGCACAACATTTATTTTTAGGTCACTGTCATTTTCTGCATTTCAATGATTTTTTTCAGATATTCATATTCTTTTTGCTCCAGAATATCAATTTCATTGTTTGTAGCCAGTAAGATTTGGTCTCTGCACTTTGAAATTCTTTGAATCATCGGATGTATCGTTAAACTTGAGAGATTCACAAAGTCATATAGGTCGTTCAAGCACACCGGCAATTTATAGCCTTTATTGCTGCTGGCAATTAATAACCCGCTATCGCGCAGTTTGGAAACAATATTTGAACGAAAGTTATGAGGATTCATTTTGATGTCTCGAATAGCATTAAGATTTTCTAGGATTTCTTCCGTATACACGTATTCATCTGGATTTTCCTTTAGATTAAATAAAAGAAACTTAAGAAAATCGATTCGAAGCTTTTCATCCTCTTCTTCACTTTTTCGATGTTTCTCTATATACTTGTAGGCTGAATTTACAGCTTGTTTGATAATAATCTCGTCATGTTTGGAGTTTTGGTAGTCGGTTGTGTAATCATGAAGAAAGTTTTTATAGTCTAGGGGTAATAGGTTAATAGCAGCTATTTTATTTTTAATTATTTTGATATAAGAATGGTAATTTGCAGTATACTGGGTTCGTTCATAGCCTTTCGCAAGTGTTGCTGCGATTAAGTCTGCTAATCGCAGAATGCTCTCGGATTGATTATTATTGAATCCAAAAGTTGAATAATTAAAGAGGTCCGGAATACTTTTTGTCCCGATGTAATGTTTAAATTCTTTCAAAAATGGTTTAGTTTCTTGCTCATCTGCCGTAATGTCAAGCTGTTCAAATGTTCTATTTAAATCATCATATATCATTCGATTTAAATATTTAAAAAACGGCGTTTTATGCATAATGCCATAGTCTTCTCTTATTTTTCGCTTATCAAACACATAGGCATAAACACTGAAGGGTAAATCCTTAAGATCATTTAACATTTTGATTGTGTCTAATTCCTCCGTTTGAAAGGATTTTACTAATTCCGTTTCCAGCCATTCCTTATTAGGACTTTTTACCAGAATCGCAACAAGAATAAAGTGGGTTGAAACATCGTTTTTATCAAAAGAAAAACTATAATCGCCGCATTCATTCAAAAAAGCAAATTGAATATCGTCCATCCTGCCCACCCCGCCAATAAAATTTTAACTATCTATAATTTCAACAAAATTTTTTCTAAACCTCTTAAAAATTCCTTTTTTTAGACAAATAAAAAGGTTAACCAAATGGTCAACCCTTTATTTTTCCAGCATTAATTTTAAGATAAGTTCATCTGTTTGGCGTGTTCCTTCATTTCCAAGCTTACAGAAGCTTTCAATACTTTTTTCCACATCATCGTGTATAAAGCCGTCCGTCGATTGGATTTCTTGATGGTTCATTGCCAGCAATGCAGACTGTACGGCGACATTTGAACAGGTCGAAACTTTCATAGCACAGCCTGCTTTGGCCCCGTCGCAAATCATTCCCGATACGTTTCCGATTGTATTTTGAATCGCCGCTTTAATTTGTTGGAGTCCACCATCTAGCAGGTAAACAATGGCTCCACTCGCACCCATTCCGGCAGCCGTTACCCCGCATAAAGCAGAGAGGCGGCCGAATTTCGATTTGATATGAATGGTAATGAGGTGGCTAAGTGCAACAGCCCGAATCATTTTTTCCTCGGATACCTGCAGCTTTTCTGCTGCTGCAACAACTGGAAGTGTCACGGCAATTCCCTGATTGCCGCTCCCTGTATTTGCCATTACCGGTAGTGTTGAACCTGCCATTCTTGCATCTGAACCGGCTGCCGCTAACGACATGGCAGCAGTAGCAATATCATCCGAAAGGATTCCTTTTTTTACATTTTGTTTAATCGTTTTTCCTACTTTTAATCCATAATCACCGGAAAGTCCTTCATTTCCAATAAAACGGTTTAATTCAATACTCTTTTTAACCAGCGTTAAGTCCTTAAGATCCGCCTCTAATACCCATTCATATATTTCATCAATGGTTAATACTTCTAATTCCTCTTCATCCGTTTGTATGCCGATATTCTCACATCCGCCAAGGAAAACTGCTTTCCCATCAACTTCGATTAAGGTGATATTGCTATGGTTATCAGAAATGACCACTTTTGCTGTCTGTTGATCTGTTTCTACGATGACTTCGATATATAGTCTTTTTGGAGTATCAGCTTGTCCGGCTTGCACTTTTCCTTCTTCAATGAGCTTCAAAGCCGAGCGCTCATCATCAATTGTAAGACCTTCTAAAATTTCTAGGTTTTTATCTGGATTGCCCGCTGCCGCTCCTAGGGCAGCTGCGAACTCGAGTCCTTTTGATGACATCCCTGGAATTCCAACAGATTTTGCATTTTTAATAATATTTCCGCTTGCTTTTACGGTAATTGCCTGTATTTCACCCTTTGCATGGCTCTTTGCTGTGGCCGCTGCCAAGGCAATCGCTACTGGTTCCGTACAACCAAGGGCAACAACTAGTTCTTTCTCTAAAACAGCTAATATTTTATGCTTTCTCATATTGTCCCCCTGCTAAGATCACTTTACTAATATTCTACCATAATAGTCCATAGGTTTTTAAATCACTTTCTTCCAATCATTATGTGACCAGGCATACCTAAATAAAAAATGCCTTTGTCTCTTTGGGTTTGAAGACAAAAGCATTACTTTGATTAAAATACAATTGTTTTATTTTGATGAACAATAATACGATCTTCAATGTGCCATTTTACGGCACGGGCCAAAACGCTTCGTTCGATAGAGCGGCCAATTTTTTTCAAGGTATCCACATTTGCACGGTGGTCAACGCGGGCAATATCCTGCTCGATAATCGGACCCTCGTCCAAATCATTTGTTACATAATGTGAAGTTGCTCCAATTAATTTTACTCCGCGTCCATATGCTCGTTCATATGGTCTTGCCCCAATGAAGGCAGGTAAGAAAGAATGGTGAATGTTGATTATTTTATTTGGATTGGCGGCCACAAAATTCGGTGTTAAAATTTGCATATAACGTGCTAAAACGATTAAATCGACATCATACTCCTTTAGCAGCTGAAGCTGCTTTTCTTCGACCTGTTCACGAATTTCTTTATTGGCCGGAATATAGTGGAATGGTATCTTTAAACCCTCAACCACTTCTCTTGCCTCTTCATGGTTACTGATAACGACGGCAATCTCTGTCATTAAATCGCCGCTTTGCCATTCCCATATAAGCTCCTGTAGACAGTGCAATTCCTTTGATACAAAAATCGCCACTTTCTTCACTTTATAAACCGGAGTTAACCTCCAGTCCATTGAAAACTTTTTCGCGATATCGGTAAACTCCTGTTCCATACTGGCAGCTTTTTCTTTTAACCCTGGGCATTCAAACTCAATTCGAATGAAAAATATGCCGCCCTCTGGATTGGTTGAGTATTGACTCGACTCAAGGATATTGGCATTATGCGAAAATAAAAATTGCGAGATGGTGGAAACAATTCCCGGCTGATCTGGACAGCTGACTAACAATCGTCCACGATTTTGCTTCAAATGTTTAAATTGTTCAATTTGATCTTTAAAAGTAGTGTTCATGATAAAAGACCTTTCCGATTAATTAATGAAAATCATTATACCCTAGGTGAACTTTAATGTTAAGAATTTTCTTAAAAAATTATTCCTAGTTTACATAATAATATTATGTAAAACCATCACAGGAACTAATACCATAAAAAAACATATGCTCCTAATGAAGCATATGTTTTCCAAGCTTATTCCTGCATTTTGAATCTTACTTTTTGACGTCGTTTTCCTTCCATTTCATCCTCGGATTGTCGGTCATTTTTTATAAAAAAGGAAAGGATAAGCGCGAGTAATGTAAGAATTGACACGACCATGAAAGCTATATTGGCACCATACATATCGGGATAAGTAATTTCTGGTCGCTGCTTCGCTGTTTCCGCCGTTGTGGTCATAACGGTGACAAGGATTGCTGTCCCGACTGAAGCAGCAATCATTTTCATCGTATTATCCATTGCCGCCCCATGGGGAATTAACCGCTTTGGCAATTGATTTAATGCAGCCGTTGCCACCGGCATCATTGTCATCGAAAGACCCAACATTCTGATACTATATAAAATCGTAATGTAGGCCATCGATGTAGTTGGGCCTAGGTTAGTAAACGCAAATGAAGAAGCAGTCATAATAGTTAGACCGATTATCACCAGCCATCTTGCCCCAATTTTATCAAACACTCTCCCAATAATAGGGGCCATCAGTCCACTGACTAGTGCACCTGGTAACAGGGCCAGACCTGCATCGAAGGCAGAAAAATCCCTCATATTCTGCATAAACAACGGAATAATGGTTTCAGCACCAATTAACCCCATAAAGCCAATCATTCCTATGATAATTGCAAATGGGAAAATAGAATACTTAAATACACCAAATTCAAGCATTGGGTGCTTCAATCGTAACTGTCTTGAGATAAACAAAATTAGAGCAACTCCGCCCATACCCAATGAAATTAATGTAATAGTGTTTGACCAGCCATTATTTCCTGCACTAGTAAACCCATATAGGAGTCCGCCGAATCCAAATGAAGACAAAATAATCGAAATCACATCGACCTTTGGTTTAGAAATCTCGGTTACATTTTTTAAAGCAAAAAATGCGACAACAATATCTAATAGCGCAATTGGCAAAATGATAAAAAACAAAATCCTCCATGAGAAATGGGAGGTTACCCACCCTGATAATGCCGGACCAATGGCCGGAGCAAAGGAAATGACCAGTCCGACCAATCCCATAGCTGAACCCCGTTTATTTACAGGGAAAATCATTAAAAATACCGTTTGCATCAAGGGAAGCATGACACCCGCTCCCATCGACTGGATGACCCTTCCAAGTAATAGAAATTCAAAATTTGGAGCAAACCCGCCTACAAGAGTCCCAAAAGCAAATATGCTCATTGCTGAAATAAACAGTTGTCTGGTTGTAAACCTTTCTAATAAAAAGGCACTAATGGGAATCATAATTCCGTTTACCAACATAAAAACCGTTGTAAGCCATTGTGCGCTGTTAGCGGTTACGTTCATTTCATCCATAATCGGAGGAATTGCTGTAATCATTAATGTCTGATTTAATATCGCAATGAAAGTTCCTGCAAGTAAAAGCGCCACAATCGTGGAATGCTTATTTTCCGATATCACCATACATCCATCCCCCTATTTTTAAGGCTCTGTTAAACTTTGTTGTTGATTTGCGCTCCAGGCGCTTCGCTTTCCGCGGGCGTGCCGGGGAGCCTCCTCGGCGCTTTAGCGCCTGCGGGGTCTCCCCTGCCCCGTACTCCCGCAGGAGTCTTCGCGCCTTCCGCTCCAATCAACAGTGTTAAAAATCAACAATGCCCTTTAACAGAGCCATTTTTAAAATATACTTTTATAGATTAACGGATTTCCCCTTTTAGTTCCAATTTATTGCCTTCTTTTCCACGAATAACTTTAATAAAAAAACAGCATGATATTAAAGGCTTCCTTCATACCATTGGAGCAAGCTAAATAGCAAACGTACATAATGAAAGGGGACACAATCACTATGACAAATCGTAATAATAATCGAAAGCAGCCGCACACGGGTGGGAGCGATACCGAATTTGGATCCGAGTCAGGTCTAAGTAAGAAAGCTCGGAAAAAAGCAGCAAGAGAAAACAAAAAAAACCAATAATGAAAAAGGGTAACCCTATTAAATTTAATAGGGTTACCCTTTTTCATTGTGATTTTTTAGGATAAAACTGAATTTGCTTTGTTCATTAATTGCGTCTCTTGTAGCGTTGGATCGATTGTTTCTTGATTGCCAACCAGCATTAAATGCTCTTCAGGGTTCGTTGAAACCATAATCACACCATTTTTAATTACGGAATTGCTTCCTATGACGGCATTTTCGATCCATACATTTTCTTCAACAATTGCACCTGGTAAAATAACAGAGTTTTTTATAGAAGCACCTTTTGCTATCTTTACTCCGCTAAATATTACAGACTTTTCAATGCTCCCTGACAGTTCACAACCCTCGCTTAATATACTGTGGTACACCTTGGCACTTTCGGCCAAAAATAATGGTGGAACATTTTTTCAACTGTATGGATTTTCCATTCCGGATTTTTCAAAAAAATGTTATTTTCCTTATTTAAAAGATCTAAGTTAGCTTGCCAATAACTATGGACAGTACCTACATCCTTCCAATAGTTA
This sequence comes from Neobacillus sp. DZ-9, assembly GCF_059587065.1. Classification (NCBI taxonomy): domain Bacteria; kingdom Bacillati; phylum Bacillota; class Bacilli; order Caryophanales; family Bacillaceae; genus Neobacillus; species Neobacillus sp. DZ-9. The sequence goes on along the minus strand of NZ_JCAIOL010000005.1, from coordinate 74,459 downwards.
TTAAATTGGTAAACATACAGCTGCAACCCATCAGTCAGCATCATTGGTATAATATCCTTGCCAAAATCCCTAAAAGAGTATTCTTTTTTCTCATCCTGAATTAAATATTCCTTTAATATCGGCCAATTAAAAATATAAATTCCCATCGATGCTAAATTCGAAGTTGGATTTGCTGGTTTTTCCTCAAAACCCCTAATTTTATTTGTTGACTTAGTGATTTTGGTTATGCCGAACCGGCTTGCCTCTTTCCATGGAACCTCGACAACAGCTATGGTACAATCCGCTTCAGTTTCAATATGCTGCTCTAGCATGATTGAGTAATCCATTTTATAGACTTGGTCAGCAGAAAGAATTAGAACATAATCCGGGTTATATTGGTCAATAAATTCAATATTTTGAAAGACGGCATGAGAAGTGCCTCCATACCATTCAATTCCAGTATCATTCCGTTGATATGGCGGAAGTATTGTTAAACCGCCATCCCGATTATATAAGTTCCATAGCTGACTGTTCCCTAAGTGAAAATGCAGGGCCAGCGGACGATATTGTGTTAAAATTCCTATTGTTTCAATTCCTGAATTTTTACAATTACTTAAACTGAAATCAATTATCCGGTATTTTCCGCCAAATGGTACTGCTGGTTTGAAATATTATTTGTTAGCTGCCCTAATCTCGTCCCCCTTCCTCCTGCCAATAGCATCGCAATCCACTTTTTCTTTTCCATTTCCCTCCACCTCTTGTTTATTTCATTTTCTATCTACTTCTATTATCTCCGAATTTTTCCATTATCCCGAAAGACTTGTTACAGCATTGTGAATACTGACAGATTTTTCATCGACACATTTGGGGTCCAAAACACTAGAATTGACTAATAATGTCGGATTTTTTGTATAACGGCTCTCTGACAAACACTCTAAACGAAAAAAATATTTTAAAATAACATTAAAAACCCCAGCCGCTAACGGAACTGGAGCTGTTCATTATATATATACCACTACTTACCCATAATAAAATCGATACCAATAATGACAATGGACATGACAAAAAATACAGAATTTACGACTAATCCAATGGGTTCATATACTTCATCCTGAAATTGGTCTGGTTCTTGATCGTCCATTATTGTCACCTCCAATCCATGCAACGTTGTAAAAACATTATATGAAGATGATAATTTTTCGTATAGGACAACCATATAATTCTTTTAAAAATCCAAATTTATTTTTAATAACCTCGTTTACAATCAACTTTATTATGCAATGGCTTATTTTCTTCGAGCTTTTTTAACGTTTCAAGAAAACATGCAACGCCTTCGTCAGGTGTGGTAACCGCCGATATATGGGGTGTGATATAAACTCGTGGATGATTCCATAGAGGGTTATCCTTCGGGAGCGGCTCTTGTACGAAGACATCAAGAACTGCGAAGCTGACATGGTTATCATCTATTGCTTTAAGTAGCGCCTCCTCATGAATTGATGCCCCTCTCCCTACATTTATAAAACCCGCATTGGATAATTGTTTAAAAATAGGTTCATCAAAGAAAGCGACCGTTTGTTCTGTCAAAGGAAGAGTATTGATGATATAATTCGTCTCCCTAAGATTTGAAAAATGAGAATCGACTGTCAGGACTTCTTTGAAATCTTCTTTAGCTCTTCCACTTAAGGAAACGCCATATACTTCCATACCTAATCCAGATAATACTTTCGCTGTCGTCTGACCAATCTCACCTGTTCCAAAGATAATGACTTTTTGTTCTTTTAATAATTTCGGAGTCTTTGGCAGCCACTTTTTTTGCTGTTTTAATCCATGAAATTCATCGTGAAACTGCAAATCTTTTAGAATATAGCTCAAACAATATTCTGCAATTCTTTGTCCAAATGAACAAATCGTCCTAGTTAACAATACCTCTTCATTCCAGTCTTTTTGATATAAAAAACGGTCGACCCCCGCTCCAAGGGAGTGGACCCATTTTACATGACTGTAATCATATTCCGATTTTAAATTAAAAGTTACTAAGGCATCCGCCCAGCCTAAATCCTCCTGTGACATCTCTTCTTCGGATTTAAAAAGAAAATTATTATGTAGTTTTTCTTTTTCTATTAACGCCTTCAGCTCTTTAAACATTGGGCTGACGACTAGTATATTGTTTATATTCATTTTCGCACCCCTTTTTTTGTATTGTACCATTATTTTATTTAAAACTTTACAATCTACTGCCGATTAATCTGATATAGTAATGTTAAGAAACGGTAGAAAGGAACATATTGAACTATGAAATGTTTATCCATAGATCTAGATGGTACTTTGTTAAACTCTGAGCAGGAAATTTCTAATGAAAATGTGGAAACCTTAAACGAATTGCTGCAACAGGGACACTGCGTCATATTAAACACTGGCCGGGCATATGCTGATGTCATCAAATTGAAAGCCGTGCAAAATATGGAGGTGCCTATTTTTTGCATCAATGGCTCGAATTTATATTCTAGTAAGAGAGAATTGCTTTATGAAGCTACACTTTCGATTTCGGTTTATAAAGAAATATTTTCGATTTTAAAGGAATTAGGCGTAGGAATTCTTGTGTATACGAATTACGGTGGATTCCCTTCCACTCTACCTCCCTTACATGGTAAATCGAGAGATGAACTGGATGTTATTTTTCATGAATTCAATTATGATGAAATTTTGATGAAAGAGAATCTAAAAATCTATAAACTTATCGCGTTAACTCACTTTGATCAATTGGATAAAGTAGAAGCAGTCAAAAAAGCCTTGGTCGATAAATTCGATATTTCGCTGGCCTCCTCATTTCCAAATAATGTGGAAATTACTTCAAGTGAAGCACATAAAGGGAAAGCTTTACTGCGCTACCAAAAAATGATGAATATCTCCTTTGATGAAATTATCGCATTTGGTGATGGCGGCAATGATCTTGCCCAATTTGAAGTAGCTGACACTTCTATAGCGATGGGCAATGCTCCGCTTCATATTCAACAAAAAGCGGATATCATCACAAAAACAAATGATGAAAATGGTTTTGCTTACGCGATTCGTCACCTATTGAAATTGACCAGCCCTGAGGAAGAACCAACTGTTAGCTAAAGAAAAGGCATTCACTTTTTCCTTGGAGTGAATGCCTTTTTCACGCAATATTTTTAACATTCCTCTACCGTTGCAATATACGGTAAATTTCGATACATTTGGGCGTAGTCGATTCCATAGCCGACAATGAATTCATCCGGTATGACAAAACCAACATAATCGACAGGCAGTTCAACCCTTCTTCGTTCAGGCTTGTCTAGAAGAGTACAAATCTTGATTTTATTAGGTTTATGGGATTTCAAATGTTCATTGAGGAATTTGAGAGTGAGCCCGCTATCAATGATATCCTCTATCACTACGACATTCTGATTGGTAATATTCGCATCCAGATCCTTCAAAAGCCTTACTTTCCCGGTAGTTTCTGTATCATCGCCGTAGCTGGAAACCGAGATAAAATCGACTTTAATATCCCCCTTCATTTCACGGATTAGGTCTGCCGCGAAGACAAATGAACCTTTCAAAACGATGATTAAGATAATGGGTTCATGGTTAAAATCTGCTTCTATTTTCTCTGCAAGTTTCTTTACTCTTTGTTTAATATCTGATTCTGAAATCATCGTATTTTTTATTTTATAGGCCACTTTTCCAACAAATCCTTTCCAAATTGTTAAAAGTCACTAATCCATACTGTCCTCATATTTATAGGCATTAAAATGAAGCACTTCCACTTTTACATCAATGTTCGCTAAAGAGTCATGATCTAAATAAAAGTTTTTGTTTCTTAGTAATTTCTGATAATTTTTCGGATGCTTTCGAAACCATTTATCTCCTGTATTTAATAGATCCAGCCTATTATCGACTCCCTTATTATATAGGACAATCACCTTCTTTTTAATTTCTTTTTGAATCAAATTCTGTAATTTCTCTATGGGAATATCTTTTATTTTTTCGAGTAAATCTGCGTGGACAAAAATTTCAATTGAAAACTTGGGAGTTTTTGCACCTTTTTTATATTTTATCTTCATTTTAGGAGAGTCTAGTTTTAGTGCTGCAACAAGTTCACCATTGTCAACTACTTTTTGAGATATCGATACTTTCTTTTCTAACAACCAATTAATATTAATGGCATCATTGAAATTAACGTCTCTTATAAAATTTTGCTGTTGAAAAACTGAGTAACCGGAGAAATATAAGATTGGATATTTTTTGCCCGCCTTCCAGCTCTCTTTATCAATTTTAACCAACGGAATCTTAGCTGTGCCCATAGGCTCATAATAATCCCTCAAAAAATTCATTAGCGTCATAGGCTTTAAGGAATCCTGATACAAATTACTCCCATCTTTTTTATAAATAACCGTGTAAACAGCTGGATAATCAAACAACGCTTTCGTATTAAATACCTCTTCAAGTTTTTCTTTTGTTGCTACCAGTCTTAATGTGTGGCGAAGTGAGCGATTTCTTCCCATTTCCTTTATTACTTCTTTGAATTTTTCCGTTACAATCCTTTTGCTTAGTACAAGTGTGACAGTATGTCCAAAAAATAACAAGGGCTCCGACTTCTTATAAAGCTTGCTGACGGCTAAATTAAGGGTTTCTCCTTTTGCAGATGCAACAAAAATCGGGATTGGTTCCGTAGGTCTTCCCCCCTCCATTTTTGCCACGCTCGCAAAATTCAATGCTTGGAGATAGGCTGTATATTCATTCTTTTCTTTATCATAATCCATTCCAAAACCCACAATGTAGGTTATATCTTGAATATTTTTCAAACCTGAACAACCGGAAAGTAGCAAACAACTAATTAATAATGAAACTATCCATTTCCTAATCATGTTTGATTTCCGCCTCTAGTAGGATCATCCGCACTGGTTGTGGAGGTTCTCGATTTATAAAATTGTCGAGGCGCCATAAAGAATGATTTTATCATTTCTTTTAACTTTATCGGTGCAAGTGAACCAAGGTACGGTTCACCAAAAGAGGAGATGGTTGAAAAATAAAAAACAGTCATGATTAATCCAACTATCACTCCAAATAACCCAAAAAAAGTACTTAAAAGGATGATAAAGAATCTTAAAATGGTAACTGCCGAACTTAAAAATTGATTAACCAATGTAAAGGACGAAATGTAGGTTATCGCAGCCACCACCAGCATGGTCGGAGATGTTAAGCCGGCTCTTATTGCAGCATCACCTACGATTAAACCCCCTAAAACAGCAACGGTTTGACCAATCGCTCTAGGAAGACGAACTCCTGCTTCATTAAACAGCTCAAACAAAAATAGAACAATAAACATCTCAATAGGTGATGATAAAGGTAATCCAAACCGTGAAACTGAAATTGTTGCAACTAATAAATACGGTATCTGCTCGATATTGTAGGCTGTAAAGGCTATCCATAATCCAGGTAAAAAACCTGATATGATTAACCCTAACATTCTAAGGATTCTTTCGATTGTTACATAAGCATAATTAATATAGGAGTCTTCAGGTGACTTCGTCTGCAACAATATATTAACTGGTGCATAAGAAACAGTTGGATTTCCATCAACGATGAGCGCAAATCGTCCTTGATTCAACGCTTGTACAATAAAATCCGGCCTCCCAGAGTAATCCATACTAGGAAAAAAAGATAAGGGTCTATCACGTACAGATGATTCAAGTTCGTAAATACTTGTCAAAATATCAAGGTTTACCTTTTCCAATCTCTTATGGATTTCATCGAGCACTCTTTGATCAATTAAATCTTCCATATACATAAGAATTACTTTTGTTCTGCTTCTTTTGCCAATAATATATTTCTCCATACATAATGAAGGCGTATGCAGCCTTCGCCGAATTAAGGAGATATTGGTCCAAATATCCTCTACAAAACCATCCTTTGGACCTCTAATAGACGTTTCCAATGCTGATTCTTCTGGTGAACGCTTTGGAAAGAAACAGGCGTTTATACATATGAGCGAACTTCTAAATACCAATAAAATGTTTCCGTCAAAAAGCAAACTAGATATTTCACCTAAGGATTTGTCCGAAACATCAAGAGCTTGAAAGAACGATTTGAGTTTATCTATGATAGAACTATCATTAAGTACCCCTAGCCTGGGTAAGATATACTGGTCTAAATAATGTCTATCAATTATGCTTTCAAAATAAATAATCTCAAAAGTTTCCCTTTCTGTATGATGCTCTCTAAATAATAGGTCATGACTTCTGTTAAATTGTAATTTAAGTTCTGCAACTCTTTCCTGTATATTCCCTTTACGAAGGTGATCCGATATCTTTGTTCTTTCCAAGCCGTTCATCTCTTTTCTTTAGTACTGCTAGAATTAACGCTGATAGTAGGATTTGCATAAGGAAAAACCCCATACTGACTGGCAAAAAGTATTCGTAAACGGCCATATTAAAATAATAAGCTTCTACTTTTATAGTCATCAAACCGAATAAAAAAATATACATAATCCCAACAAGCTTTAAGTTTAGCTTGTAATGTTTCTTTTTAGTGGTAAAAAAGGTGCCTAAAAGGTACATTAACAAACCAACTCTAATCAACCCACCGCAGAGCCATTGATATAGTGCAAAGAAATCCAAATGTGAAATATATTCCCCAATGCTTAATACCCGCCACTGCTCATATGCAGGATAACGGAAGTTTATTGCTTCCGTTGCGCCAAACTCCATGATTGCTGCTGAAAGAGGCCCTAGGATTAATCCTGCTAGGATCGTCAAAAGGATAAACAAATGTTTAAATTTAATAGGTTCTTGTGAAAATGGCTGCAGCAGAATGACAATGTAGATTTCAAGGAGACCCGACAGCACATAGATCAGCCCTTTCATAACTGGGGAATATCCCGCAGCAAATACAGGAAATAAAAATTTCGGGTCTTTTAAGTGGAGGTTCGTAAACGCAATAAAAAATCCCAGAATCATGACAATCGGAAGTAAAAAACCGCTGGAAATTGCCATTGACTTTACTCCGGCTAGTGTAATGATAAAACAGACAAAAACAAGAATAATATTTACCATAAAAATGGAATATTCTGCAAGAAAGTATGCTTTAAGCCATATCATTAAGTCTCTCAAAGTTACATAAGAGCTTGTTAGTAAAAATAGCATGACGGGTATTGAAAATAGAATAGAAAAAGTCTTTCCGATTCGCTGCCGAATCATTGTGAAAAAGCCTTCATTTGGGCAATTTTTAACAATAAAATAAATAAGCCAGAGAAAGATAAGCGCAATTAGATAACCAATAATGACACTTATCCAGCTGTCCCTGCCTGCAGCGGTAAGCAAATTCGGAATAAGCACGACATGATTAAGTAATCCTGTCGAAAGAAGTAAAAGCAGGAATAACTGTCTAGGAAGTAATATTTTCATTAAGTTTTGCAAATTCATCACCGGTTTTTCTCATTTTATCTATTATGTTTTCTTGTCATATAAAAATTATCCATTTTCCTTGAAACAATGGGAAATTTCTGTTATATTACAATAAATTAAATATTTTCTTACTTCAAACCTTTTGAAGTGAGGATAGAGGCGCAAAGACCATTAGTACACAATTAGAGGATAATGAGGTCCATAGACAATTGTGGAAAGGGGAATTTGCCGAAGCTTCAAAGAATCTCATTGGACTTGAAGCTGGTTCTGCTATTGAAGAAATACAGAACTGTCATATAGGAATCTATATGGAGGGCTATCTCACGCATAGGAACTTGTTATTATTTACGTTTCTATTGCAGCATCGAGATTCCCTTGGTGCTGCTTTTTTGCGTCGGCCTTACCCCTCAAATTTTTTTTAAAATTTATATAAAGGGTGAGTATGATGAATTTTGGCCAACTTTTAACAGCTATGGTTACGCCATTTGATCAAAATGGTGAGGTAGATTATAACGCAACGAAAAATCTAGTAAATTACTTGATTGCTAATGGAACTGATGGATTAGTTGTTTCTGGGACAACTGGGGAATCCCCTACTTTAACTACCGAAGAGAAAGTTGAATTATTTAAGTTTGTGGTTCGTGTGACTGATGGAAGAGTTCCAGTTATTGCAGGAACAGGATCGAATAACACAAGAGCTTCAATCAGCTTGACAAAGCTGGCGGATGAAGCAGGTGTTGACGGCATCATGCTTGTTGCACCATATTATAACAAACCTTCTCAAGAAGGGATGTATCAACACTTTAAAGCGATTGCCGAATCTACTTCGTTGCCTGTTATGCTTTACAATATTCCTGGTCGATGTGTTGTCAATATGTCTGTTGAGACAATCGTTCGTCTTTCAGCCATTAAAAACATTGTCGCCGTTAAAGAAGCAAGCGGCAACTTAGATGCGATTGCCGAAATTATCAGCCGAACACCTAATGATTTTACCTTATACAGCGGTGACGATGGCTTAACTTTACCGGTGTTAGCTATCGGGGGCGCAGGCGTGGTTTCTGTTGCTTCCCATATTATCGGTAATGAAATGCAAGCCATGATTAATTGCTTTAAAAATGGTGCCCTTCCGGAGGCAGCTGAGGCACATCGTAATCTTCTTCCGATTATGAAAGCTTTATTTGCTGCACCAAACCCAACCCCAGTAAAAACGGCCTTAAATATGAATGGAATCCATGTTGGCGGGGTTCGGTTGCCGTTGGTGCCATTAAGTGAAGATGAAATGAGCGCCTTACGAAGCGTTTTGCCGGGTTCAATACTAAAAGTATAGAAATACAGAAAAATTGGCTGCCCTTTTAGTGGGCAGCCTGATTTCATTATGGTATTAATAAAATTTTTCCTGTGCTTCTGCGGCTTTCTAAGAAACGGTGAGCCTCTTGCCCATCACTCAATTCAAATGTCCTTGGTTCTGAAACCTTTAATTTTCCTTCCTCCATCCAGCGGAAAAGTTCATTCGAGCGATTTACCCTCTCCTTATGGGACTTTAGGACATTCCATAAATCTCCGCCCGTCAGGGTTTTTGATGTATCCATCAGCATTCGTGGGTCAACCGGAGCTGGGTCACCTCCTGCCATTCCATAAAAAACAACTGTACCTCCAATTCGAGTTGCAGCAAAGCTGTCTTGGAGTGTAGAACCGACAGATTCATAGACAACATCCACACCTCTGCCCTCAGTTTTCTCGAGAACCTTCGTTTTCCAATCATCACTGTAAAGAAAAACAATATCCGCACCTGCCTCTTTGGCAGCTTCAGCTTTTTCCGGTGATGAAGTTAAGCCAATTACCTTGCCTCCTAGCAGTTTAACAATTTGCACAAGAAGCTGCCCAACTCCGCCTGCTGCCGCATGGACAAGGACAAAATCATTCTTTTTTACCGCATAGCTGTCACGAGTTAAATAGTGGGCCGTTAAACCCTGAAGCAACACCGATGCTGCCATATTAAACGAAATCGTTTCCGGCAATGGAATCGCTTTGTCTTTAGGTACGGCAACAAGCTCGGCATTCGCATAGGGAACATCGGCAAAAGCAATTCGCTCCCCAATGTTAATCCCCTGGACATTTTCACCCATCCTTTCAACTACTCCCGCACCTTCATAACCTAAAATGTATGGGGGTTTACCAGATAGATGATAGTTTCCTTTTCTTCTGTAAATATCAGCAAAGTTTAATCCGATCGCTTTCATCCTTATAAGTATTTCATCAGGACCAAGGACAGGATCATCGATTTCAGTATATTCGAGTACCTCAGGCCCGCCAAATGTATTAAATATTAATGCTTTCATTAATAATCCCCTACTTTATAAATTTTTTAATTACTTTTTATATTTAATAGAAACGAAGGAGGAATTGCAAATAACTATTTCTCTAAATTGGTTAAATAGGTTGCTTTATTTTAAAAAAAACGGCAATATTAAAGTACTTCAAAAAGAAATAGCAGGTGATTATTATCTTAGAAATTAAAAAATCTCCCTTAAGCGATGGAGAATTCAATCGAGGGGTATTTGCGACGGTTGATATCGCAAAAGGAACACTTATTCATGAAGCTCCAGTCATTTCCTATCCCAATAGGGAACATGTTCATATTGAAAAAACATTACTGGCTGATTATGCGTTTGAGTATGGCAAAAACCATACTGCCATCCTATTAGGATATGGCATGCTGTTTAACCATTCCTATACTCCAAATGCCACCTATGATATCAACTTTCAGAACCATACGTTTGATTTCTATGCCTACAAAGATATAAAAGCCGGAGAAGAGGTCTTAATCAACTATAATGGTGATGTGGACGACCAAGAACTACTTTGGTTCGATAAAGAAAAAGAAGAAAACAAGTAACTTCCCTACTCAATTTGAGTGGGGTTTTTTTATGCAAAATAAAAAATTCAGAAAAGTATTTACAAATGATTCATAAAACTCTATAATTCACATATATTTACTCGGATATTGTTGAAGAAGGAGTGATAACCATGACATTGGGTATTGCATTAATGGGATTATTGGTTGGTTTTTTAGTCGGATTAACAGGTGTCGGGGGTGCTGCACTGATCACTCCTGTTTTGATTATGGTTGGTATTCAACCTTCTATTGCCGTTGGTACGGATTTAGTTTATAACGCCGTTACGAAATTGTTTGGAGTGGCACAGCACTGGAGACAAAAAACAATAAATTTCAAATTAATGTTATATCTGGCAATAGGGAGTATTCCTAGTGCTGTGATAGCGATCTCCATTCTAAGATATTTTGAATCTGCCTATCATAATCAGGAACATATTATTAAACATGCACTTGGATACGTCCTAATATTAGTAGCGACAGCAATCCTGATTAAGACCTTTTTTGATAAAAAAATCAGGCCCAACCGCTGGCAGTTAAAACCCATTGAAGAAAAACGCGGATTAACGATATTAATTGGTGCCGTATTTGGGTTTATTGTCGGCTTTACTTCTATAGGATCAGGCTCTTTATTTGCCCTTGCGATGATGTTTCTTTATCGATTGAAAGGAACTGAATTAGTTGGTACAGATATCGCTCATGCCTTTTTATTAGTTACGGTGGCTGGACTGCTTCATGCAAATGCAGGTAGTGTAAACTATACGCTGGTCGGGAATCTTCTAATCGGGTCCATTCCTGGTGTTCTAGTGGGAAGTACCTTATCTTCAAAAGTCCCGACTAAACCACTGCGAACGCTTATCTCTACGGTTATTATTATTAGTGCAATTAAGTTGATTTCATAACCATTAGTGATTTTTTCACTAGTGGTTTTTTTGTTTTGACTGTATTTTTATTTTAACGCGGCCATTTGTGATATATACTAACATGTAACAGACTTTGTTACGGGAGTATGTAGAAATAGTTGTTAAAGGAAGGCGAACTATATGTCACTCAGTAGTCGATTTGCTGTTGGAATCCACATTTTAACTCTTTTAGAAATAAACAAAAATGGTGTAAATTCTCCGAATTTATCGCAAGCAGTGTTAATACCAATCCAGTTGTTATTAGAAAAATCATGGGAATGCTGAAAAACGCCGGCTTAGTTAAAGTACGTCCAGGAATAGCAGGTGCAGTGCCAGCACAAGAGTTATCTGAAATATCATTGCTTGATGTTTATAAAGCCGTCAATATTGTTCAAGATCAAGAATTATTTGGGATGCATGACAATCCGAATCCAGATTGTCCTGTAGGAAGAAATATTCAGGAAACCATTACTCCCCTTTTTTCGGTAGCTCAACTGGCTTTAGAAAAAGCTTTGGGTAATGTGACAATACAGGATGTCGTCATGGGAATTATAGAAAAAGAACAAATTAAATAACAAAGGCATTTAAGGAAGTGTAAAAAATGAAATCAAAAAACGGTAAGATATTGGTTGGGTTGTCTATTGCTGCCTTTTTAGGGCCGTTTACTCAGACCATTTATACTCCGAGCCTTGCGGAGGTGGGACATTATTATCAAGCGAGTCAGTTCATGGTCAATTTGACAATCTCCCTTTATACCTTTGTTATGGCTGGTAATCAATTTTTGGTTGGTCCTTTGTCGGATACTCGCGGCCGAAAGGCAACTCTCATGCCGGGGCTACTCATCTTTATGGCCGGTTCGCTAATTTGCTTCCTAGCGCAAAATTATTATTTATTCCTCTTTGGAAGAGCACTTCAGGCTTTTGGCATCACCACCGGCTCAGTAGTAGCGGCAGCTGTTATCGGAGACATTTATCCTCCTTCTGAACGTGGCAAGGCAATGAGTGTGTACCAGACGATGGTGTTTCTCGGACCCGTTCTTGGCCCTGTTGTTGGGAGCTTTATTGCTGCTTATGCGGAATGGCACTCGGCATTTGCACTTCTTGCAGCTGGAGCGCTATTCGCGTACATATACAATCGGTTTACCTTGAAAGAAACGCTCCCGAAAGATACTGCACCGAAGAAAATCACATTTCAAACCTTTATGGGAATCGTGACAAACCGTGCTGCTTTTTCCATTTTGCTGCTCGGTTTCACTCAGTTCTACGGCTATTATATTTTTCTCGTGTTTATCCCAGGTTTGCTTGATGAGCTATTTTCTGTTCCTTTGGTATGGAAAGGGCTGTTTTTTATGCCGCTAACAGCTGGAATTGTGATAGGGACGTTAATTGGCGGAAGGCTTCAAACTTATTTGAAACATACAGCGATTCTCGTATATACGGCATATGGGACCGGATTAGTGGTTTCAATTTTCTGGGCATTTCTTTATTGGAATCTCATCACAATTCCCACCTTAATCGTATTTTTACTGGGCTTTGGCGTATTGCTTGGCATAAGCCTCCCTTCTCAAATAACGTCACTAGTTAATCTATTTTCACATGAAAAAGGAACGGCCATGGGCGTCTATAACTTTATTCGATTTACAGGGGCTGCAATTGGGCCGCTGCTTGGATCATCGCTTTATAAAATCGGCGGAGACAATGCTTTATACATCACCTTGTTCTTGTTCCTTCTTGGCGGAGCCTTGGTGATTCATCTAAACAGCCGGGTACCAGCGGCAAAACTGGGTTAAAAAGAAAATAACGGATTAAAATTCAGTTTTTTTTATTAAAAAGCATCCCCACTCAATGTGGAGATGCTTTTGCTATATTGCACTTTCAGTTTTGTTATTTTGATTATTTAAAAGTTCCAAAAAAATGTTAACAAATCTCTCACAACGTTCAACATCATACGTTTGTGGGGTTAGCTCAACCTTCAAGGTAACAGCTAAATTTGTTTGAACAAAAAGCATATTTTTAAATCGATCAACTGCACCGCAAAAATCGGGATAACCGCTATCTCCTGTGCCGACGATTCCTGTGACCACCCTCTTAACATCTAGGGCTTCAAAAGCATGATAAAAATCCAGCATTTCAGGAGGAATTTCTCCACTCCCCCAAGTATAGGTTCCAACCACTATACCATCAAATTTTATGAGATCGAGAAGAGGAAATTGTTCAATTCGATAAAGTAATAATTCTACCTTTTTCATTTGAAATATTTCCTTCATTAAAAAGACTAACTCTTCTGTATTTCCTGTTTTCGAAGTATAAACGATTGCTATTTTCATAGTTCATCGAAACCGTTCGATTGGGTCACTTTCGCATAGGTTCTCGACTTTTGCTCAAAAAAGTCAGATTTTGTACCGTTCATCATCTCATCGCTAAAAACATGAATCCAGGGCATTGGATTTGATCGTTCAGCGAATAAATTATCTAGCCCCATCTGCCGGAGGCGCTTATTTGCCAAGTATTCCGTGTAAAATTCATACTCCTTTAAATCAATCCCTTTTATATCCCGCAAGATGTATGAAGCCCACTCTTTTTCAAGCTCGACCGCTTGTCCAATCGCATGATAAGCATACTCAATGTTTTTAGAATTATTTAAATCTGGATTTTCAGTTAAAAGAATCCGGATAAACTGGGCGATAAAGTAAGCATGCTGCATTTCATCCCTCTGGATATAACTTATCATCGTACTCGTCTTTAGCATTCTTTGCTGACGTGCAAGATGGTAGAAAAAGGCAAAACCAGCATAAAAATAAATTCCTTCTAGGTTAATAGAATTCACAGCTAATTGAAACAGATGCTGCGGAGTTGGTTTCTCTCTAAATAGTTCATACGCGTCTAAAATAAGCTGATTCCGTTTTTGAACGATAGGATCCTTTTTTGCCTGATTAAACCGCGCCTTTTGTTCGGATACAGGCACCAAAGAACTTAAAATATATGAATAAGATTCATTATGAACAGCTTCCTGCTGAGCAATGACGGCAAATATCGCCTTAAAGCTCGAATCTGTCACATAATCCATCACTTGAGTCATAGTGGGTGTTTGCAAGCTGTCTAATGAGGCAAGCTGGGTATTAATACGCAGGAATACATCTTGTTCTGTTGAACTCAGCTGGTCCCATTGTTTAATATCATCCTGCATATTAATCTCCTGTGCCTTCCAAAAATTTGATAATAGGGTCTGATACAAGTCGTACATTTGTGGGTAGGCAATATCATTCCAATTAAGCAGACCAGATGATTTCCCGTTTACGATGCCCGTTGATTTATTTGGAAACTCTGGATTTAGTAGTTTTATTTTTTTTAATGATGAATTCATATTCATTTTTTATCCTCCAATCAGCTATGACAAGCTTCACATTCCTCAATTTCTGTTTGTGAGGTGCTCCTTACGTAATACGTTGTCTTTAGCCCCTGCTTCCAAGCTTCCATGTGGAGATGCAGCAAATCCTTTGCTTTAATATCATGACGCACATAAAGATTAAAGCTAATCGCTTGGTCAATGTGGCGCTGCCGGGCAGCATTTTGTTTAATACTCCAAACTTGGTCCAATTCATGTCTTGCCCGCCGATAATAGTTATAAGTCCGATGATTTAAGTCAGGTGCCGTTACCTTAAATTTAAAGTTCTTCTTTTCCTCTGCATATTCAGCCGAATAAATCGGATCAATCCCATCCGTAGAGCCTCCTATTTTTGCCGTTGAGGAGTTGGGGGCAACGGCCATTAACCAGCCATTTCGTATTCCGTGTCTGGCAACAGCTTTTTTTAATTCCTGCCATTTATCAGATTGATACTTTTTCCGTTCAAAATACTTGCCTGTCTGCCACTCAGATCCACTGAATTGAGAGTACCTCCCCTTCTCTTTTGCTAATTCCATCGAAGCACGGATCGTCAGGTAAGCAATATTCTCGTATAATTCATCCGCAAATTCTACTGCTTCCTCCGACTCCCAATGAATCCCTTTTAACGCAAGCAAATGGTGCCATCCGAACGTACCCAGTCCTATTGCTCTGAATTTTTTATTCGTTATCTGAGCCTGTCCGACAGATATGGTATTTAAATCAATGACGTTATCTAACATTCTGACTTGAATTCTAATTAATCGCTCCAAACCATTCTTCGGAAAAACCTTTGCAAGATTTATAGAGGATAAATTGCAGACAACGAAATCGCCGGGCTTACGCACAATGACGATGTTTCCTTCTTCATCCTGGTATTCTTTGATAACGGCCGTGGCGGACATATTTTGCGTGATTTCTGTACAAAGATTGCTGCAATAGACAGTGGTACGTCCCTTACCAGTCAAATGCTTATTGGGATTTTGCCTGTTTACCTCGTCACGATAAAACATATATGGGGTGCCCGTTTCTAATTGAGCAACCATGATTCGTGCCATTATATCCATTGCCCTGTACGTTTTTCTCGGAAGAAACGGGTTCCTTACGGCCTCGTTATATTTTTCAGTAAAATATTTACTGTCTGATTCATCATAAAAATCTTCTAGTCCCAGCGGATTCCCAGACTCATCTTTCCATCCCATGATTTGCTTTACTTGATGCGGGCAAAAGGTATGCCATTCCCCAATGCTTCTCCCATTCTCGTCTATCTCCTGTAACTTTTTCATAAAAAGATCTGGTACGGTTACGCCAGTGAAAATATCATGCGCTTTACGGCGTTCATCTCCGTTATTTGTTTTCAAGTCAAGAAAGCCATTCATGATATCTTTATGAAATACATCTAAGTAAACTGCAATGGCACCTTGGCGCTGACCTAATTGATCCACACTGACTGCCGTATTATTCACTAACTTAATCCACGGCACAACTCCTGAAGAGTTTCCTTTAAATTTCTTGATATCAGAACCTAGCGCACGGACCTTTCCGTAGTAGATACCAATTCCTCCGCCATCTTTACTTAAACGGGCAGTATCCCAATTATTTAAATAAATGCTATCTAAAGAATCGTCGATTGTATCGATAAAACAAGAGGAAAGCTGTCCGAAACTTTTTCCGGCATTTGCTAAGGTTGGTGTTGCTACAGTCATATATAAATTGCTTAAGGCCCAGTATGCTTCCTTTACAAAATCTAACCGCTTAGACGCATTTTCATTCTTCATAATAGTCATAGCAATAATCATGAACCTCTCCTGCGGCAGTTCAAATACATTTTGCTGATGATCTTTCGCAAGATAACGATCAGCTAGTAAAAATAATCCTATGTAATTAAATAAATAATCTTTGTCCGGATTAATCTCTTTCGCTAATTCAGCAATTTCCACTTTGTTATAAAAGTTTAGTAAGTCACTAGAATAAATCCCGATATCGGTTAATTGTTGAATTAGGCTGTAAAAATCGCCATACTTTAACGAACGGTCATATCCCCGGTTCATAGCTGCTTTTTCATATAATTCATTTAGGTACAAGCTGGCAGCTACAAAGCTCCAATCCGGCTGGTCCATGGCTATTTGATTAACAGCATAGCTGAGTGCCTGCTTGTTTGCTTCTTTTTCCTCTAGTTCCTTAATTTGATTTTTAAGCACCGTAAAATCCAGTTGATATTTTTTGGAAGCTTGTTGGATCGTTTCTAATACATTATTCACTTTGACAGTCATGTCCTCTTCCCCCTAAAAATAAAAAATCCGCTCGGGGAGAATTCGAGCGGATGAAACGATAACAAATACAAAAGGGCAAAATGGAAAGAAATTAGGACCCTCTGCTGCCACCGTTCCATCTTCTCAATCCCCGAAGAAGCTGAAACATCTTAAGAAAGACAGGTCTCCTGACTTATGCATCTCCCTACTCTGAACCCTTCCCATATAACCGCCTAATTTAATAAGCTTTTTTATACAGTGGTTTGTTCATTTCGTCAGCATTTACAGTTGCGGGGGCAGTTCTGGATTTTCACCAGATTCCCAATTAAGCCGTTTCCGGCATCTCAACTTAAGGCAAACACAATATATAGTTTTATTTTTAAGAACTAAAACAATATGTTGATTTTAAACTAAAATCTATCATAGTATAAACTTAGTAATTTATCAAGTATTTTAATTAGTTTTTTGCTGAGTTTTGAAGTAGGATGGTTTATTCCCTAAAAGATATTGCCCATATTGAAAAAATGGATAGGCTATGAAAGTGAATAAAGCTAATATACCAAACACAATTGCACCACTTCCAACCCCAAAATAATTGAGGAGCCAGCCGCCAAACCATGCCGCAGCGCCTTGACCGATAAATTGCAGACCGACAGCCCCGAAATAAGCTCCCCTTAAATTGGATGGCGCAATATCACTAATCAGCACATCCCCAATAATAAAACAAAGAATTTCCCCTACAGAAAAAAGGATCATGGAAACGATGAACAAAATTAGTGAATCAGATACTCCAAAACCCAATATCCCTATTGAAAACAATAGACACCCTGCTTTTAACGCGGTTAAGGAAGAGTACCTCTTCATCATATTTATAATAGGAAACTGTAGGAGAAGAATGGTCAATGCATTGGTGGTAAACAAAATCGTATAAACACCTGCTTTGTCACTGCCTAAATATTGAGAAAGAGTCGTATCAAGATGGGAATAGCCACCAGTTACAAATATATTCCCTATCAGGAAAAAACGAAAAACACGATCCTTGCTAATAATCTTCAAACTCTCACCAAAGGTATTTTTTTCTTCCTTTTCTCTCGTTAACTTAATCGGATATTTGCGGCTCCAAATGAAAATTAGGAACCCGTATAACAGATATATAGATGCACTTATCATAAAGGGAATCATGGTTTGTGCTCCGCAAATGAACAAGCCTATAATCGGTCCAATGGCTCCGCCTAGATTGATGGCAAAATACCGGATGTTGAAAACTTCTACCCTTGCTTCCTGTGGCGTAACATCTACAAGTATGGCTCGTGCAGTCGGTTCAAAAATACTTCGGCACAAACCGTTTAAGGCATTTAGAATAAGGAAATGCCACACCTCTTCTGCTGCAGCGAACCCTAAAAATACACCTCCCCATGTAAAAATGGAGAAAATCATAATCGGATATCTTCCAATTCGGTCCGACATTGCTCCTCCAATGAAACTCGCAAAGGGACTAACAAAAAAACTTACTGCCAAAATGGCGCCAGTCACAGCAGAGTTAAAGCCTTTTACTTCATGTAAATAAATCCCTAAAAACGGAAGACTCATAAAAAAGCCTGTTCTTGCTAAAAAGGTCCCATAAATGATTCCCAAAGCTACCGGGTGAAATTTAGTTATTATCAATGATTTCATATGTCGTTCACACTTCCTAATTAGTTGATAGCTTAAATTTATCAAAGGATTTAAGAAGCTTCTCTGTCAAAATTGCTTTAATTCTTACAGCAACTTTTGAACATAAAAAAAACCATTGCGTATTTTGCAATGGTTTCCGTTTATGTTTTATTTTTCTTACGAAAATCAGAAATCGTCACGCCATATTTTTTCTTGAATATCCTTTCAAAGGTATGAAGGCTGCCAAATCCTACTTCAAAACCAATCGTGGTAATATCAAGGCTCGTGGCCAGCAATAATTCAACTGCCCGCTTCAGCCTAGTATCCGTCACATATTGAGCCGGCGTACAGTCCATCACCTCTTTAAAAGAACGAATCAAATAATACTTACTGAGACTTGATTCGGCTGCTAAAACCTCCAGTGAGATTTCAGAATGATAATTTTCCTCAATATAATCAACAGCTCTCTTAATTAACGGATGGAACCCAAGGGTCACTTCCCTTTTCCATTGTTCGCTATGGGGGCCTTTTTGGATACCTAAAAAAGTCTCCGCTAATTCCCATTCCAGCTCCTCTGTCCTGACAGGATCTGAATTCCCTAAGAGATTCAATCTGATAAGGTCATTCGCAATTTTAATTAATTTTTCAGAAGAGCCATCACCAAAATGTTTGAAGCCCATTTCGCCAAACTCTTTGTTTAAACGGGAGGACACCACCTGTTCAAGAAAGTGCCTATTAATATTAATTAATAAAATTCGGCTCTCCTCTTCACCAGTGAAGTGGAAATGCTTTTCACCAGGCATGGTAATAATCCGATTGCTTTTATTCAAAGAATTCAATTTTTGCTCAAGTTCTAAAAAAGGTGTCCCTAAAATGGGAATGGTAATTTGATAATCATCCCCATGGTCATGTGCCAAGGGATCAGATTCATGAGGCGATAAATGAGTCATCATAAACTTCGTATTATTCAGTTTCAGTCTTAAATACCTCATTTGCCTTCCGCCATTTCAGCATTTATTTTTTTAACTCTTGCAAAATTGAATAAAGCTCTTCAAGGTGCTTTATTTCATAAGAAGGAACCACTTCATTTCGCTCCTTTTTGTGGCGGTTAATCCACACGGATTTAATTCCGGCTCGATTGGCACCGAGAATGTCTGTCATCAGGTTATCGCCAACCATGATAGCTTCCTCCTTATGTAAGGACATCCGTTCCAATGCATGTTCAAAAATAGCTGGATCCGGCTTGCCTCTGCCAAAATCTCCAGAAATGACAATATGGTCAAAATAAGGGACAAGCTCTGGCGTAATCGCAAGTTTAGTATTTTGCAAATCCGGTGATCCATTGGTTAACAGAAGAAGCTGGTAATTATGTTTTAAATCATCCAATATTTTAAAGGTTTCTTCATACACAAATGGCAGGTTACGACGCTCTTGAGGGAATCGCTCTGCTAACTCATGGCCAAAATCAGGGTCCTCTATCCCCATTGCTTTTAATCCCAATGTCCAGGCATCCTTGCGATAAGCCGGAACCGTTTCTTTCATTTTTTTAAACTCATCCTGTTCATCTAAAAAATTGCCCCATAATCCTTCAAAGGGATTGATTCCAATCATTTGGGTAAAAGGATAGAATTCATAGGACGAGTAAAGACTTCTAGCAGTCTCTCGTACGGCTTCTTCAAATTGAATCGGGTCAAGGCCGTGCTTTTCCTGAGCTACCTTACAGGTGGCAGTAAAAGCTTCCTTTATGCTTTTTTGATCCCATAAAAGGGTATCATCTAAATCAAAAAAAATGGCTTTAATCATATCGTTCCTCACCTATTAAAAAGATTTTTTATTAGTTTACCATTTTTACATAAAATTCGTAATATTTTTATTCATTAACTTATACAAAAAGTCCCATCAACTTAATAAAAGGGACCTTCGTTCCCTAAACTTTTTAACAAAGCGTGAACAAAAAAACGCTCAAAATTAATGATGATTTCAAGCGTTTGATTTACTAATTGTATATTTTTTTCAAATTCGGAAACCGAAAGTGGTTTACTATAATAAAATCCCTGAGCCTCTGTACATTTTTGTTGAAGAAGAAATGATATTTGCTCTTTCGCTGCCTGAAACTCAACTATCAAAAAAAGAACCACCTGAGGATAAGGCGGTCCTAAATTGGATCTATTTTGTATTAAACGCTTTCTTTAGGGTGCTGCCTGATTTTTCAAGGGCACGTTTTCCTTGGTCTATCACGGCAGCCATGCTGACAAATCCATGGATTGTTCCGTCGTAGCGAACACATTCCACTTCTACACCGGCTTCAGCAAGCTTCTTCGCGTATTCCTCACCCTCATCTCTGAGAGGATCAAATTCAGCCGTAATCACAAGTGCTGGCGGAAGGTCTTTAAAATCTTCATACAGAATTGGCGATAAAAGCGTGTTATGCTTATCTTCTTCACTATTTAAATAACAAGCCCTAAACCATTCCATCGTTCCTTTTGTTAAGAAATATCCTTCTGCATTTTCCCTCATAGAAACAGTTGGTTCTCCTCCAACGTTTGTACTTGGATAAATTAATAGTTGGAAGCATATAGCTGGGTAGTTATTATCCTTGGCCAGATTCGTAACGACCGCCGCCAAATTTCCACCGGCACTATCTCCACCAACCGCAATCCGGGAACGGTCAACTTGAAAAGCTTCTGCATTTTCGAAAACATACTGAACTGCCGCATACGAATCTTCCACTGCAGCAGGGAATTTATGCTCAGGCGCTAGACGATAATCGACTGAAATTGTTACACAATTGGCTAGATTAGTTAATGTCCGGCATACATTATCATGAGTTTCAATGTTTCCGATAACCCAACCGCCGCCATGATAAAAGACCAGTGCGGGATAGTTAGCTTGACTTTCCTTTGGATAATAGATTCGAACAGGAATGTTCGTCACTGGACCAGGGATTGTCCGATCTTCTATTTTACCTACTTCCTCTAACTCAGCCTGTGGCAATAAAAACGCTCGTCTTGCTTGCTCAGGAGTTAAAGTTTCCATAGGAGGAGCTCCGGCAGCAGCTAACTGATCTAAAACTAATTTTGTTTGTGGATCTAGTGACATGAATTCGCCTTCCTTCTGTTAGAATATTCTTACATTAATTCAATTCGAGATAAGGCATTTATTTCCTTCTATCGGAAATTATTTGTTAACCATAGAATAAATGAGGCACACATCGAGTAAACGATGGCTATTGTGTCCGATTCCGTGCCCTATTCGGACAGCTTTGGGGATTACAAGGTCGTTCGTGTCCGAATAAGGTGCTCTTCATTTAATACTTATCGGTAATGCTGTTTGAAAAACAGTAATTTTTGCGAAATAGCTTTTAACTAAAATCTTTCCAGATAAAATCAACACTAAGCATACCGACAAATTCTTCTGTTAATGGATCTGGTTCTTTGGTTGCTGCTGCTGGATTGCGGAAACAAACGAGGTGTTTATAATAGCCGAACTTTCGGCAAGTATCAGGCCGAGCTGCATGAATTCCACATCTATCTTTATCAAGGTCGTAGAATATACATGTTCCATAATATCTTTTTTGATTTTGAAGCTGTAGACGTAATTTAACTGGCATTGTTTTGATCTTTGTTTTAATTCTTTTTAATTCCTTTGATGTGACGGGCACAGGACCGCAGCATAGACCTCTACAGCCTTGACATGGAAGACTTTCCATAAATCTCTCCCTTTATTATCTATTTATTTATTAATCTCATAAAAGTAAGGTCGTCCAATTTTTCTGAAAATCCCCATTTATGATAAAAAGGGACCATTTCTGGGCGGCAATATAATTCGAAATGTTTTACATCTCTTAGAGAAGGTTCTTCTAGAATAGTATTTATTATAGCAGAACCTAGATCCCTGCCTCGATAGGATTCCTTTACTATAACATCAAAAATCATCGCCTTATAGACATAGTCCGTTAATACACGCGCAAAAGCAATTAACTCATATGTCCCTGGATCAATATATCCTACAATGAAGTCTGAATGTTCAACCATCCGCTTAATATCGGAAAGTTCTCGTCCTTTTGTCCACCATTCTAACTGAAATATTCTTTCTAACTGGAACAATTGCTCGTTGGAAAGCTGAGTTACAATATTAAAATCCATTTAATTTCACCTTTCGATTTAATATCGAGTTAATCTTTTCATAATCTCTCTTTTTCTATCCCTATCTTGAATTCGCGTTAAATCAAGGGCATACTCATGTCCTTTATGCTTTGCCCGCAAAATTTCTCTAATCGCCTGTTTTACACTGTCTTCATCATCTATAACAACAATGACATTTCTAAGCATTGTTTCCCCTTTCCCTTCTATTAGGGTGTAAATTGCCTGGCTTAGTCTGTTTGGCATTTATTTTTATTACAAATTTCTTCACGTCCCGTAATAAATAGACGTAAGTTTGATAAGCGATGTTTCAGAAAATTTTTTCTTTTATAGAATAAACCTTTTATTTCTATTTCCCTCAAAATATTGAACAGTGTTTATTGAAGGGAATGGAGCCATTCAATATCCAAAGAGTGGGCTGGTCTAATTGGTCAAAATTATCGAGAGTTTTTCATGTCCCCATGGGTTGTGCTCATCCCGCTCACTTGTTATTTTCTCCCAATCATGATTATTAATATGGTTAAGAAAGAAATTGAAGCATCCTTGGACATCCATTCACTCGGAATGACCTTTAAAAAGAAAAAGAAGAAACATAATGAAGCGGCTAGTAAAAATAATTTAGGCATAAAACCAGATTTTACTTTTCAAAAATAATGACCAATAATTAACAACAGGGTGTCAGGTGCCTTAGAATTTTTCACAAAGGCACCTGATACCCTAATTTAATTTTGCTAGTTTTCTTTGTAAATAGTTTCTTCTTTCTTTAACATAGTTGGAAATGACCTCTATTTCTTGATCGAATTGGTCTATGTTTTGTTTTTTATATGGGTCTTGCAGGACATAGGGGCGAATTAATTGAAGGAGCTTTTCTGCTCTTGGAATCATAAATTCTACTGTAAACTGGTTTTTCATAATGTCTTCAAGCAGATTTCGATATTGCCTCCGAAAACTGTCCACATTTAACAATCTTGCTGTCAAGGTGTTAAAACCTTCAATCGGCACATAATTTGCCTCCATCACTTTTCCGTTCACATCCCTCCCCCATGTTGCATCGTAATCCCAAGGAATGACTTCAAATAACTTTGTTTCACGGTTTCTGTAAAGAGCATAATTATGAACAAACCCGTCATAGTTAGCAGTAAAGATAATCCCGGCAATCCAGCGGAGGTATTTATCGACATCCACGTATTTCGGAATTTCCTTTTCAAATTCCGGGACAGGTATGGTGTTAATCTTAATGATAAATTCCTGCAAAAAGAAATCATCAGTCTCCGGCCCAAATTTTCTTTCATAGCCTAGTTCCAATGATTTTTTTATTTCCTTATCCAAATCACTCATTAAGGAAAAATTAGCATCACCATCAACTGCATAGAAAATGCTCCCTGTTGGGAGGTTTCTACGCTTTAAAAAATGCTGATCCACTGATTCAATTTCTAAATAAACCCCCTCAAATTTTCCATTAAGCGTTAATAAAACATGCTGGGATTGTGGCGAGAGAACCCCAAGCTCCGAAAAAAAGTCAAAGGACAACTTGTTCCGTATTAACGATGGGTCCTTGTACTCTGCATTTAAATGGATTTGTTTTGAACCTTTAAACATATTGGGTTTATAGAAAGAAATTTGATAAGACTTTTTCGAAAAATCACGGATATGAGACCCACGGTAGCTTATATCAATTTCGAGTCTTTTACCATCCACTTTTAATTGTGCCGGAATTGGGTCATCAATCCAAATGTCTCGTTTAAGCTCTTTAATATCAAAAGGGTTAATGAAAAGCTTATATTGCGGAATATTAGCTCCCTCGTCCATGACCTTCTCCTCCCTCCATTATTCGTATGAATAAAAATAGGGAGATGTCACGCCATGAGTGCATTTTTTCCTGCGTTAGGCGTTTGTCCCAAACAAAAGCTCACTTTCATACGTAAATTGTAAAAAGAAGAGTGAGTTTTATAGACAAACACTGTCAATCAGTTTTCGTACTCCCTTTTCTATTTTTAAAGGAGGTGCAAAAATGAGCGAATTTACTTCAGATGATATTCAATCCGCTGCAGACGAGGCTAGACGAGGCGGGTTGTGGGATTTCATGTTCAGAGACCCTGGGCATAATCGCGGCACTTCACGCAGAAGAACTTCTAGAAACCAAAATACTTCAAGGAGAAACACTTCAAGAAGAAACACTTCAAGTAGAAATACTTCAAGAAGAAATACTTCAAGAAGAAATACTTCAAGGAGATTCACTTTTAGATTATTCACTTCAAGAAGAAATACTTCAAGAAGAAATACTTCAAGAAGAAACACTTCAAGAAGAAACACTTCAAGAAGAAATACTTCAAGGAGAAATACTTCAAGCAGAAATACTTCAAGAAAGAACACTTCCAGAATGAACACTTCCCGTCGCAATACTTCAAGGAGAAACACTTCAAGCCGTTGTACATCAAGACGTCGTACATCAAGACGCCGTACATCTAGACGTTGTACATCTAGAAAAAGATGCCACACTACTTGCTACCGTAATAGCGAGATAAAGAAATGCTGGGATAGAAGTAATAATCAGAATTATTTCAGAAAAAGAAACTGTAGATAAGATACCGAAACTGTTCAGGTAAAAAAGGGAAAGGAGCCAAAGACCCCTTTCCCATCTTTATTTATATTATTTTTCAGGAATGGCACAGCTGCCATCATCACAGCTTACATCTGCATCTGTAGACAAATCCTGCAGCACCGGTGAAGCTGATTCTTCCTCCCATACCTTAAGTAGCGCACCCTTAAAGGTTTCAATAGGCTGGGCTCCAGAAATAGCATATTTTTGGTTAAGAACAAAATAAGGAACACCACGAACTCCATATTGCTGAGCTAAGGACTCGTCAAACCTTACATCCTGTGCAAATGAGTTTTTATCTGCTAATAAGTTCAAGACTTCTTGACGATCAAGGCCTGCCTCAACTGCAATTTCTACTAAGGTTTCATGCTCTCCAATATGCTTTGAATCTGTAAAATAAGCTTGAAGAAGTTTTTCCGATACTGTCGCTTCTTTTCCTTTTGTTTTAGCAAATTTCGCTAACCGATGTGCATCAAATGTGTTAGTCGGCTTCATTTCATCAAAATTAAAGGTCAAACCAACCGTTGCTGCCTGCTGACCAACGTTTCGATTTGCCTGCTTCGCCTGCTCAATACTCATACCATATTTTTTAGCAAGGACCTCATGAATATTTTGACCGCTATTCTTCGGAGAATTCGGATCAAGCTCGAAGCTTTTAAATTCTACCTCAACCTGCTCTTTATGTGGAAACTGGGCAAGCGCCTCTTCTAATCGACGTTTTCCAATATAACAAAATGGACATACATAATCAGACCATACCTCAATTTTCAAGTTCTGCACCTCATTTATCTTAGGTTGGTTTTATAGTAACACATCGGGAAACAAATCCAATAGAAGGATGCTCATGGAAGGAGTAAGCGAAGGGTTGAATTTGGCTGAAATTAATAGTGCCCTCCATTTTGAAGGGCACTTCTTACATTGGTTTTAATCATTTTCCCGTTCAAATTCATCTTCCAATCTTCTAATCTCATCAATTGATTTTTCAAGGGCAGCTTGAGGGCCTTTAAAGTTCTTTTTATAATAACCAAAATCCATAATCAGCAGTAGAACAAACATTCCTCCAAGCGCGTATGCCGCCATTTGATTTGGCGGAATGACCATGATGACGCAAATAAACACGATCCAAATCAAGCTGATAATATTAATCGGCCTACTCCATTTTCCAAGGCTCCAAGGACCGTAATGCTTCGGTAAAAAGATTCCCTTTGACTCTGCTCTAAGCTTTAAATAAATCGGGATTCCATAGGCGACATATAACCCCACCACACTAACCGCTGTTAAAAAGGCAATCGTGGAGTACCCGACATTTGGGTTAATCAGCTTTGTGATGTAGTCTATCAATGCTAAGACGAAGGAAAGTATAACCGAAAGCCAAATGGCTTTTGCCGGAGTACGGAACTTGCGGCTGATTTCTGCCCAGTGGCGGCTCAGAGGCATTCCATTGTCTCTCGAAAAAGCATACATCATCCGTGAAAACGAGGTGATGGAAGATAAGCCACAGAAAAACATGGCGAAGGTTACGAGCCAAAGGACGACTTTACCAAACGTACCGCCTAATGCCTGGCTGATGACATAAATAAAGGCATTATCAGAGTTGACTGCACCGCTTGCATCATGGATGGAAAGCGTAACGAAGGAAAGCATGATAAAACCAAAAACGAACGAAAAAGCAACCGAGTTAAAAATCCCCCATGGGGCGCGAACCCGCGGGTGGACCGTTTCCTCAATCGTATGAGCAGATGCATCGTAGCCTGTAAACGTCCATTGTGCTTGCAATAATCCAATTAGGAAAGCGAGAAAATAGGGTTTATCGGAAAAGGTTTGCCCGACTTTAAACAAATAATCAATTGGCTGCAAGCCATTTTTTGTAAAAAATGCCAGACTGACTACCAAAATAGCTACCACAATCATATGGTACCAGGCAGAAAAATCATTAAGTTTTGCAACGATTTTGATCCCTACATGATTGAGGATTCCGTGTAAAAGGAGAACAGCGCCAAAGAAAATTAGAGTGGTAGTATCGGTGGAAGAATAGTCGAAGATTCCTGCCAGGAGCGGATCGGCGAATAAGGCTACAGAGTAATCAATTCCGGCAACAATGCCAATTTGACCAATTAAGTTAATCCATGCAGTGTACCAGCCAATCCTTGTTCCTTTCAAGGCAGCGGCCCAATGATATAGGGCACCTGCAGTAGGAATGGCTGATGCCAGCTCTGAAAGGGAAGCAGCTATGAGAAGGACGAAAAAAGCGACGATTGTCCATCCAAATCCCATCATCCCTGGGCCGCCATAGAGTAAGCCATGACCATAAAGCGATACGGCACCGGTTAAAATGGAAATAATAGAAAAAGAAATGGCAAAGTTTGAAAAACCACCCATATCACGCAGCAATTCTTGGGCATAGCCATAACGATTGAGATGTTTTCGATCCTCCAACAACTGTTGGTCCTTATTTTTCATTTCCCTAGCTCCTTTCTATTTGTTATCCCTTCCGACAAAAATTTCATGTTCTTCTTCATTAAAGGCTCTGACATTTTTATTTGCCCTCACACCAATGGCTGCTCCAACAGCTAGTGTGAACAACACTAAAGCAAATCCAATTAAAACCCCCATTCTTTCCCCTCCTTCCTTTCCTATTTCAACAAAAGACAAACAAGACTATAACTCTAGTTTCACACCGCTCACCTTTTGTTCAATCATTCTTCGTAGAACGGTTCCTATGTGAGCGCCAGCTTCTATTGGAGGGGTACCCAGCGGATGGATATTCGAGATGACGTTGCGGTCTGATTCAATTATCCCCTTTCGCGGCCGGTAACACATATACGCACTCATCGAGCTTGCTGACACAAGCCCAGGACGTTCGCCGATTAAAAGCACGAGTACCTCCGGCTCGAGGATTTCACCAATATGGTCCATACAGGCAACCCTTCCCCCTTTGACAAAAAAAGAAGTTCCACATGATAGATTGTTTATTTTCAATGAATCTATCAGGGCAGGGTAAACATCTTTTAGGTTTGTCTCAACGGCACTGGCACTCAGTCCATCGGAAACAACAATTTGAACTTGAGGGCGATTTTGACAGCGGCTGTTGATACTGTCAACGGCAGCGTCCGTAAGCACCCGGCCCTTATCTGGCCTTTTCAGGTAAACTTCTTTATTTTCATAGCAGGTCTCAACAGTAAATAAATTGAATTCCTCTAAGTATTTTTCTAGGACCTCACTGCCAACCGCATCAATAGCAGCTGCATGATCGAACTGCAGCTTTAACATTGTTTTCGTTAATGGCCGGGTGCCTGTTCGCCAGACTCCAATTCGTGCAGGGGTCGAGGCGGTCAACTCCGCCACTCCTTCCTGATAGGCAGGCAGCGGAATCGATGTTTTCCAATCCTGTTCTGAAAAAATTAAACCTTTTTCGATAATTTCTTTTACATTCTCCCTGGCAATATTATGGTCGGGTGTAAACCTTTTTTGCAGCTGTTCCATTACTTTTTGAACAATTAATTCAATCTGTCCCTCATTCATTCTTGAACCCTCCTTTCTACAAAAATATCGTCGGATCTCCTGCACGCTCTGTTAATTTGCCGTTTTCCATAATGCCTATTTTCTCCAGCCATTTCTCGAAATAAGGGGCAGGTCGTAAACCCAGAACACCTCTTACCGATGCAATATCATGAAAGCTCGTGGATTGATAATTGAGCATGCAATCATCAGCCATTGGCACACCAATAAGGAAATTGACCCCTGCAGAACCAAGGAGAATCGCAAGGTTTTCCATATCATTTTGATCGGCTTTCATATGATTTGTATAACAAACATCGACCCCCATTGGTATCCCCTGCAGTTTCCCCATAAAATGATCCTCAAGTCCTGCCCTAATCACCTGCTTGCTGTTATACAGGTACTCAGGACCAATAAATCCGACAACTGTGTTGACGATAAAGGGGTGATATTTTTTAGCGAGACCATAACATCTCGCTTCAAGTGTTACTTGGTCAATGCCATGATGGGCATCCGATGATAACTCAGAACCCTGTCCTGTTTCAAAGTACCAGAGATTCGGGCCAGCTGACGTTCCTTCTTTTTGAATTAAATCATTCGCTTCATCTAATAATGCAACACTTATTCCAAAAGCCTTGTTACCTGACTCCGTTCCAGCTAAGCTTTGAAAAAGCAAATCGGACGGCGCCCCATTTTTTATCGCTCGCATTTGCGTGGAGACATGGGCCAATACACAGTTTTGTGTAGGGATTTGAAAACGGTCCATTTCCTCTTTCGTCATTTGTAAAATTTGCTTTACACTTTCAGCTGTATCAATCACGGGATTAATGCCAATGACCGCATCGCCGATTCCATAGCTTAATGCTTCATAAAGGGATGCTTTGATGCCTTGGATAGAGTCGTTCGGATGGTTGGGCTGTGCCCTGCCGGAAAGCGTTCCTTTATATCCTATTGGAAAATTGCACTGAGTTATGACTTCTATTTTCGATGCAGCTTGAATTAAATCCAAATTGGACATAATTTTCGTGACGGCTGCAACCATTTCACTTGTGAGGCCCATCCTGAGGCGAGTGATTTCCATGTTAGCTGTGGTATCGGATAGAAGAGTTTCACGCAGGTCACTGACGGTACAATTGGCAATTGATTGATAGATTTTTTCATTGATTGAATTTTCTATTACTCTCGATACCTCGTCCTCTTCGGGGGCGAGGACTGGGTTGTTTCGAATATCGTTAAGGGTTAAGTCAGCCAGAAGGTGCCGTGCGGCGAGCCGCTCCTGAGCATCCTTTGCCGCGATGCCCGCAAGCTGATCGCCAGACTTTTCTTCATTAGCTTTTGCGAGGATTTCTTTTAAATTACTAAATTGATAAGTTTTATTTAGCAAAGTAATTTTTGTTTTCATTGCTTTCACCTCCTAAATGCTAGCGTTTTGACGACAACCGGCACTATCGTGTCTGTTAACGGTTCGCCAATATCGATGTAATCACCATGTTCAATTTTAATTTGATCGATACAAATAACATCGAAGGCAAATTGCAGCTGTAACGTCTGTCCTAAGGCCTTTGCCATATCATTTTCACAAACTACTACTAGAATCTCACTACGAGGAAAATATTTATAGTAAAGGGTTCCGATGACAGAGGATAAGTCTTTCATTTTTTCATAGGTTAAATATTCTGTCCCAGATAAACCAATGGCAAAGGGTAATCGTTCATTTCTACCAAACATTTCTTTTCCAAGTAAAAGGTTTCGTTTAATCTCCTCGACTGAAAGAGTTATTTTAATAACGGGAATGTTTCGTAACGGCAGACGGTTCGCTTGGATCAAAATTGTCGCCCCACTGATCTTGGTCGTTTGCATCCCGGCCCCGATGACAGTTGCCCTTGAGGTTTGCAAAGGCTTGATGACCTGGAAATGGTAATCTATTATTTTTTGATTTATACTGTTTGCCAGCAAGGGTCCAAAGTCATTATATTTCGCTGCCTCTTCCATTGTAGTTGGGGGTCCTGCTAAGGTGAGACTCCCTACTCCTCCAGATATCATTACTTCATCAATCGTTGGCAATGCCTCACATGATGAACTATGAACCAATGTATTTAGTGAATGGATGGATTTTTTACCAGCTAAACAATCCAGCATATCAATGACTAGTGCCGTACTGATTTCAGATAAGATCTTTTGCGTCAGCTGCATGCCCTTTTCTATTTGAAATTTTTTTAAAAAAAGCCAGGGCCTTATGGAAGGTGAAACTGCTAAGACTTCACCATTCGGATTGATTTCTATTAATCTGCCTCCAACATGAAACGTAATTGTTTCAAGAACTTTACCTTGTTGAAAAAGAACCACATTTGCCGTACCGCCGCCAATGTCAATATTGGCCACTATTCCCTTCGTCTTATTGGAATGCTCATGGGCGCCCGAGCCTCTTCCAGCTAAAACCGCCTCTAAGCTGGCACCCGCTATCGCAACCACAAAGTCCCCCGCTCGTTCGGCTAAATAATGAATCAAGGCATCTGCATTCTTTTTAATGGCTGTTTCACCCGTAATTACGACAGCCCCAGATTGTATATCCGAAATGGTTAGACCCGCTTGAAGGTATTCTTTTTCTAGCCAAGCAACTAATTGTGTTAGGTCGATTTCCTCTTCGTCTATCAGTGGTGTTGATATGATTTCACTTACAAAGGTGACCTTGCGCTCGATAATATCAAAATGCGGCAGAGCAAACTGACTTGACACCCGTCCAAATGTCAATTCGCTCATCATCAATTTGGTCGTACTCGTGCCGATATCGATTCCTACACTTTTTATTACTTTATTGCTCAAGCTAGGTCACCTCCTGATTTAGTCATGTTTTGCACCAGATTATTCCAATTGCTCTGACTATATTCGGAAATGAGTCGATTGACATCTCATCATTTTTAACATTAATTTTTGGAATAAAATGTCTAATTGTCCAAACTTTATAAAAAATGTCCAAACATCTTTGAAAAATGTCCAATCCA
Source organism: Neobacillus sp. DZ-9 (assembly GCF_059587065.1). Taxonomy (NCBI): domain Bacteria; kingdom Bacillati; phylum Bacillota; class Bacilli; order Caryophanales; family Bacillaceae; genus Neobacillus; species Neobacillus sp. DZ-9. The sequence continues at coordinate 42,731 of NZ_JCAIOL010000005.1, read as the reverse complement.
CCGAAAAAAAAGTCCAAAGCACCCTTAAAAATGTCCAAAACACTAAAAAAAATGTCCAATCTAGATTTCGCTTTTAAAGATACTCCAGAATAGCCGCCCGAAGCTCTGAAATTCCTGCCAAAGTAACCGATGATACCCGAAAAATAGCTTGAATAGGCAGGACTTGCCTCAATATCTGCTCAGACCGCATTAAATCTGCATTGGGATGATCAATTTTTGTAATCACACCCACAGCAACTATAGGAAATCCCCCCGAAAAATTAGGTGGAAGTACTTGATAATGCTTGGTGGCATCCTGTATCACCAGCAATACGCGTGCTTCCAATGACGTCGCGATTAAGGAACGATAAAACATCGGGTTTTCACTATATTCACCTGGTGTATCAATAATCCAGTCTTTATAGTTAAGTGCCTGAGTTTTCTTGACTGGAGATGACTCCTCCAATAATCGCGCCGCTAATGTGGATTTTCCTGAACCAATTGGACCAATCAGCATAACCTTACCTTTTTTCATGACCGTGTGATTTCCGCAGGTTCAAACTTTAAATGCCTGCATAAAAAGTGATTAATGGCTTGTATGGCCATTTCAACATTTGACACAGTTCCACAAATAACCAACGATCCAGTAAAACGGTCTAAGTAACCTATCTCGATATCCGCAGCTTTTGTGGCAATGTCGGCCGCAATAATGGCCGTTTCAACAGGGGTTAATGTTAAAATTCCGATCGCTCCAGCCTGTCCGATACCCAGCTTTGTATATAAAGCTTCATCTGGGTTGGCAATGATGTGAGCTAATGTTAGTTGTTTACCGGGAACATATTCTTGAATGACGCGCTGCTTTTTCTCAGTCATAGAATTCAACACCTTTTTACAAACTAATGTTGCTATAATTTTCCTACCCTATTAAAATGTTAGATGAGGAGTTTTTGCAATTTTCTTAATTATATCAGCAAACGTCTCCGCTGCGGCCATACAGGCAGATTGGCTTCCTGTTAATAGGCCGCCTCCAAAGTTAGTTTCCGTCGGCGGACCATAAAACACACAAAGCCTTACATCTGCAGCCTTCAAGGCGGCGTCCAGACCGACCATGGCTTCAAGCGGCGGTGCGATTAAATACGCTAAGGGCTCTCCTGGATTGATTCCGGCCATTTTGGATAAATAGGTTCCTGTTCTGGAAATCGTGTGGGCATAATAGGCATGTTCTCCTGCTTCGTCCATTGCATAAAATGCGGGACCTTCGTTTATCATTTGAATCGCAATTTCAAGACCGCTCTTTACTTCTGATGGAGTTGCTGCTCCTAAAATGCCCAAAAACTCTCCTGATAATGGACCAGAAGCATGAGCAGCCCCTGCGTAGAAGGACTTCGCATATACAACCTCAACAGCAGATTTCTTTGTCGCTTCGTCTAATGCGGTATACCCAACATCGTCACTAGTACTTGTAACTAAGGCAAGACTCTTAATATGATCCTGGAGCTTAAGTGACTCTCTTAATCCAGTATCGACATTCGGGATGATACGGCTTGCCAGTGCAAGAGAGGGAACTTTTTTTACTTCCATGTAATCACCTCCTATAACTAAGAAGTGCCCTGAAAACAGCGCTAGACTGCATACAAGGCACCAAATCCAGCATCTATTTACTTATATATATATCTGCTTCTTTCAATCTATGACTTATTAAGTCGGAATGTTGGCCAAATGTTCTAACGACTTATTTTTAACGTAATCATTACTATATTAAATCTAGGAGGATTTTTGCTTGAAACTTACTTTAAATGAATTGGAAAAAGACGAATTGGTCCATATTACACAGGACAATATGATTGAGCTTATGCGCTATTGGAGTGAATGTACCGACCAATTTCAAGTCGTGGAAGATCAGCAAAGCTTCCGAGTAAAGTCCTATTTGCCTCATCCATTATTTAATAACATCCTAAAGACAGCCATTAATCATGACGAAACGGAATCAGTCATGCAAATAGTAAAAGAATATAAGGACCAAAAGGTTCCTTTTCTTTGGCGAATTTGGGACCATGACACTCCAGTAAATATCGAGGAAATTTTGTTAGAAAATGGCGGGCAGCAAATACCTAATACAACGCTTATGGCCATTGATTTAGGTTCTTTTCATCCGTTGACAGAGCCATATCCAGGCCTCATCATTCAACGAGTTAAAAATAAACACGATGGATTAAATTTTTCAAAATGTGCTTCAAGCGCATTTGGTATACCTTCAGATTTAACTAATGTCATGGCTGAAGTAATCGCAAAGCAGGACCAAAACACATCCCATTATGTTGGATTTATCAACGGATCCGCCATTTCTACGTCATCCATTTTTTACAACAATGATGTTGCAGGTATTTATAATGTTGGAACCTTACTTGATTTTCAGGGCAAAGGAATCGGGTTAGAAATGATGACCACTATTCTTCTAAAAGCAAAACTTGATGGATATAAAACGGCCATTTTGCATGCTACCCCTGCAGGAAAGAGACTATATGAAAAGCTTGGATTCAACACATATGGTGAAATGAGACAATATTTATTTGTCTAATAATTAATATGAAAATGCATCGGTCGCTTTTTATTTCTCAAAAGGGTTTCTACTTTAAAAATAGAAGTATTAATTAAAAAATAACAGAGGTGATGTTTGTTGAAGGAATGGACAAAAGAAATTGAAATCGATGCTCCCATTGACTATATATGGGATTTATTAGAAGGACCCTTGGAAAAAATGCAAAAAATTATGCCACAGGTGGTCGACCACCAACCAGTGAAGCTGACGGATGAAGTGGTGGGAAGTATTTACCGTCAGAAATATAAGGAAGGGAAACGGATTGAAGAGTATGATGTGGAAACACTAGACTACCTAAATACTCCTGACAAAAAGAAATTAAAGGTTGGATTTACTCTTGCTAAAATGTTCGAGATTACAGCTTTATATGAGCTAAACCCACTCAACGAAAACAAAACTCTATTTAAATACACCTGTACAAATCGTCCATTGAAATCATTCCTCAGATTATTCATGTTGCTTGCAAGTGATCGCGTTGTGGTCCAATTTTGTGAGAGAGTTAAGGAAACAGCAGAAGATGAGTTCAAAGACTCAAAGTTTATATTAAAGTAGTTTTCCCAAATAGAAAGGTGATTTTTATGACTAATGACTATCGTTTTTCACATCGGTTAAAGGTTCGTTATTCAGAAATTGATGGACAAAAGATTGTGTTTAATGCCCATTATCTGACTTATATCGATGTGGCCGTAACGGAATATTTTCAAGAAGGGTTAAAACTGGAATTGGGAGAATCAGATTTTGATTTTGTCTTGGCAAAGTCCACTTTGGAATATAAAAAATCCGCCCATTTAAATGACTGGTTAACTATTTGGTGCCGAATAGGTAAAGTCGGCAAAACGAGTATGACAATGAATTGTATGATTACAAGAGAGGGGGAAGAAGACCCCATCCTCTTAGCAGAGATTATTTACGTCAGTTATAATGCTGAAACGAATTCCTCCCAGCTAGTTCCTGATTTTGTCCGCACCCGAATCGAAGCATTTGAAAATGATAGCTTTTCATTGAGCTGAATCTAATAACCTTTACTTATCGCCATTTTGTGGATATAATTTAACTATAATATCATATACTAAAAAAGAGCTCCGGCTGGCGGGCCGGAAGCTCTTTGTACAGCGTACTGCAAGATGTGCAGTGGCCTAGAGGAGAATAACTCACCCAACTTATGCCAAGAGCGGGGTGGGTTATTTCTTTTGTTGAGAAGAAATAACAACTGCTATGACTGCCACGATTAAACTTCCAAAACCAATCATCAGACTGATTACCTCGTAAACAGTTAGCATCAAGCGTCACCCCCCTTCTAAAAAGGAGTGCCACTGCCACCCAGCTTTTTGCTGTACTTTTTTATTATAATATTCGTTTCTGTAATTGTCTAACTACTAAAGTGCCGCCAATCGATTTTGTTCAAGGAAATAGAGATATACACCTTTTACCTTTTCTCCGGTTAACACTTCCCAAGCATGCTTATAGAAATTTAGCTGACTAGTATAGAAATCCTGCAACTTTTCATAATCCTCGAGCTGCTTAGCGCGATCCGTTTTGTAGTCAACGATCATCCAGGTCCCATTCTTTTTGTAGATAAGGTCAATGATTCCTTTAACATAAAATGGATGATTATCATCAGGATCCAGTGTAATAAGTGAAAAGAGCTGTTGACTCTTTTCTACCTTTAATGTAAACGGTACTTCGGTTAGAATTTCTTCTGCCGCTTGTAATTCGTTCCAAAGTGATGACGACCTTAAATTATCCAAATAACGTTTTACTTCTTCTCCTCTTGTTATAGGGAGGTTAAATTTATTTAATGCGATATTAATATAATGTGACACGTCCATTCCTTGTACTACTTTATCAAAAATATCATGAATGAGTGTTCCCCACTGTTTTCCGCCGCCTGAGTCCCGTTCAATCGTTATTTCTGAAAAATCCTTTTCCTTAGTCGGTGTCCAATGATCATAGGTTTTAAGCTTGCTTTTCTCGAGCCAGGCATTTTTGCTGCCCGTTTTTGCTTGGTAATCACCTAGTGTAATCTCACAGGATGCATCATTCATTTCCAACCTAACTAGGTCAAGAATTTCAAGATCCTTCATGTTGTCTATTTCAAAAAGGATGTTCCAAGGATTCTTTTTGTTTCCTGCGTTTGAACTGATTACTAATGCCTTCTCTGCCCGAGTTGACGCTACGTAAATAATCCGAAGCTCCTCTTCCGTTAAATACGTCAGTTCCTCAGCCTTATGAGTCTCCCACTCTAGAGGAATCGCCACCTCTTTATTGCCATATCCATTTTCTACTGAAAAAGTAAAATACCCTTTTGATTGTTGGTCTTCCCGTTTAATATGCTGTGATAAAAAAGATTCCGGACTAATTGCCTTAATAGGATGGGCTAAAAAGACAATCGGCGCCTCCAGTCCTTTCGCCTTATGAACATTCATAATGCGTACGGCATCCGCCTCTTCTTCCATATTGGCAACAGCCGTTTTTTCAAATATCATATCGGTTAAGGTATTCACAACATGTTTATAGGTGGTATTCCCTGCAGCTTCCTGATTCCTTAAGGATTCGATCATTTGCAACAGACTTTTAAATGTCCGTTTGCAGTGACCATTTCTTAAAAGTAATGGATAAAATCCGATTTCTTCGATTATTTTTTCAATCGCAGCAGTAGGAGCTAGTTGACGAATAAACCTTTGACAAAGCTGCAATTTAGCCAAGGCATATTCAAACTTTGCTTTTGTTTCTGGTGCTAAACCAAGTGGCACATTTGCATAAATGGAAAAGCGGCCCTTGTTCAATCGCCACTGATACAATTCCTCATCGCTAAAGCCAAAGAAAATCCCTCTTAAAACGGCCAAAAAGCTGACTTCGTCGGTTGGTTCCAAGAATGATTTTAAGAGAATCCACAATTCTTGGAACTCTCTTGTCTCACCAATGATAACTTCACCGCTTATACTGACTGGAATACCAAGGTCTTCAATCATTTTTGCATAAACAGCGACTCCATCGTTATACCTGGTCAGTACCATAAAGTCTTTCGCCATATGTCCCTGAGCCATTAGGTTATAAATAGTAGATGCAATGTTTTCGGCGTCCTTTAGGATTACTTCTTCTTTCTTTTTAAAATCTGCTGGCACCGAAAGTCTTTTGATCCCAGAAAATCCATTTCCCAGATCTTCGTGATAAGAGATTAATGGGCGGTAGGCTGCTTGATAATCGGTTTCAAATTCGGGTAAGTGTTTTTCAAAAACTGCATTTAATTCTTTAGTAACCGTATCTAAGGTTCGGAAGTTGGTTGTTAGCTGGAGCACTTCCCCGTCATGCTCCTCCAGAAGCTGCTTGACGCGATTGTAAGTATCGATATCTGCCCGGCGAAATCGGTAAATGGCCTGTTTAGGGTCGCCGACAACAAATAAAGATCCCGGTTTTGGCCTACAGTTAGTCCAGTTTCTTTCGTTGATATTTTCACCTGTCAAAAAGAACATGATTTCTGCTTGAATCGGGTCAGTGTCCTGAAACTCATCGACCAGCAGGAATCGATATTTTTCCTGAAAGTAACCGCGAACTTCAGTATTTTCTTTCAATAGTTTAGAAGTATGCATCATTAAATCCTGAAAGTTTAACAAGGACCTTTGCTTTTTAAGAACCTCATACGTAAGTATGGCTTCCCTTATGAATCTGACAATCTTAGGATGACAGTATTCCTTCCATGCTTTAAGAAGCGGCTTGATTGTACCCTCGAATTCTGCACCAATTTTGTCAAAGTAAAAATTTGCATCCTCTTTTGAAAGCCAGCGGTTGTAAGTAGGTTTTAGCTTTTTATCAAATAAGCTGAAAATGCCGATGATGTCCTTTTCTTTTGGGGTATCAATAAACCGGCTTTTTTGCAGGGCTGTTACTATGGCCTTCTGCAGGGCATCGTACCCTTTATCCGGCTCCTTGTCAGGTACGCATTTTTTTGCCTCTTTAATGATTTTAATAAAAGACTGGTATTCCGAGTGTAACTCTGGTTTTTGGACCAAATTTGTTACCCATTCTACATCAGAACACTCCTTTAAACGCTTTATCCACGGAAACAGCTGGTCCACTGTTATGCCGATTTCATCTATTTCCTCAAACTGGCGGGGTGACTTATCCCTCAGGTTTTGTAAATAGAGCTGCCATGCTTCTTCTAATACCTCCATATCATCCGCTTCCTCAAGCTCTTTAAAGGTCAAATCAAGCTGAGCTTCAATTGGACGCTCACGAAGGAGCTTAGCACAAAAGGAATGGACCGTGCCTAAAAAGCAGCGTTCCAAATTTTGCAAGGCTTCACCTAATCGAAATTGAGCATCAATGTCGGTTTCTTTCTTCCATGCTTCCTCTAATTTTGCTTGAAAACGGACCTTTAACTCGTCTGCTGCCTTTCGTGTAAAAGTAATCGCGACTATTTCCTGAATCCGAGCCGTACCTGTATAGATAAGGTTAACCATACGGTCTACCAGACTGGTTGTTTTTCCAGACCCAGCCCCAGCTTCCACGAGAAAATTCGTTCCAAGTTCAAGCTTAATTTTATCGCGTGCTTCTTGATCGGGAATCCTTTTAGTCATAAGCTCTGACCCCCTTTAATTTTTGATTGGACTGCTTCATTACCAAGGTTTCTTTTGGATAAAAATGTCGCCTGCAAACCAGCTTATACTCACAAAACTTACAATCATTTTCGTCATCGGTCATCTCAAAATAACCGTGTTTGATCACATCAATTAATTTTTCTAAAATATCCAAACCCTTTGTTCTAAGGGCCGTGTCCTGTTTTCGTGAAAACCGCTCCGCCATACCTTTCACCGTCGGAAAATAATAGGCACTTTCTTCAACGGCACCATCACCAAGATTTAGATGCTGTTCAATGGCTAAGGCATAAATCAAATGCTGCAGTTGCCGTCCGCCCTTGAATTCTCCATTTTTCGCATATCCATAAGTGCTTCCTGTTTTATAGTCAATGATATGGTAATTACCATCCTTCGATTTATCGACTCGGTCGATAATTCCGGAGATTTTAAGCTCACCTGATGGAAGAGTAACAATCGCTGGTTCCTGATCGCCAATCCCAAATGAATATTCAAAATGAAGCGGATCGTAATTTTCACCATACCGCTCCTCTTCTTTTAAAAAGATTTCACAGCACGCTAAAATATCTTTTACTTCACGTTGGCAGACTCTTTCATTTGGAGGTGGAAGGATTTCTTTTTGCTGCTCGATTAAGCTTGCAACAATATCTTTGATCAAGTTCAAATGTTTAGCAACTGAAGGCTTTGAGTTTTCCTCCTTCAATGTTTTATAAAAAGTTTCAAAAATACTGTGCAGCAAGCTACCCCGGATTGCGGCATCTAGCCATTTATTGGCGTCATATGAAACATCCTCAACAGGTCTTACCTTTAAAACTTCTTTTAAGAAGTAGGAATATGGACACTTCGCCAGTGTTTCCAGCTTCCCGGCACTCATGGTTTTTTCATGATTTTGAAGCGGGTCAAATTGTGCTGCATCGATTTTTACAATCCCGTCGTATTCTGAATATCCATTTGAATGACGAGCTCTTTCGGCATTTAGACCATTAATGACATTGGGAAAGTGCTCCAAAATCCCCCGCGTCACATAACCATTTACATTTTTCGTTAATTTTTCATTCCAGTAATCTTTATCTTCAAAAATATCATCAGCAATGATAAAGGTAGGAAGTTTTTTTAGCTCTTTGAATTCCGCCTCTTTATTGCCAGTCAACAAGCGATAGCATTGTATGACAACAAATGCTGGATTGATGGCCCGATTATCGTTGATATCAAAATTGCAATAGCTGACCGTTACTCGTCCTGCAGATTGAGCTAAAACCTGAAGCAGGGTATATAAACTTTCTTGCCCTTTTTCGCGAAGCAACCTTAGATTGTTTCCAAGCCTTATTCTTTCTGTATCTAAAAGCATTGGGTCTTCGCTTGAATTTCCAGGAAACTTCCTATTATCTAAACCAACTAAAAAAATATTTGACCGACTGCAATAAATTCCATCCTGATAGGAAGAAACATGGAGATGACCTGGTTTTGGACGTGATTGATTGACCCGTATAGAAAGTAGGGAATCCCTTACCTTTTCAATAACCTCATAAGTTGGCAACGTTTCATCTGCATAAGGTAGGATTCTTTCAATCGCCTCAATTAGTGCTGATTTTGATAATTCATCGAGGGCCGATCCTGTTTTACAATTATTTTCAAGTATAAACCTTATCCCTGTTAAGCATTTTTTATAGTTAATGGTCGCATCCATTGGAGGAAGGTTTTTAAAAATGGTTTTAAAACTCATCCATACCCATGTATGTTCTTTAATATAGTTTTCAAGTGAAGTATTTTTGGAATCTTGGAGTAATTTTTGAGTCAATCGATCGATTTCATTTCCAAATTGTTTATCATAGCGTTCAGGTGACCATCCTATTTGAAGATCCCTAAGGATTTTTGCTATTTTCGCTTTGGAAACAATCATTTTATCCAGTTCAGCAAATCCTGAATTAATAAACGGGACATTCTTCCCAAGATCAATTAAGCCTTCATTTAACAAATCCAGAAAGACTTGTACACTATAATTGGACTGAATCCACTCCAACAGCACTAAAGTCAGCCGGCCTGGACGACTAAAGGTAATAGGAAGACCGTCTCCAAAAGTAATAGGAAGTTCTATCTTTTGTGAAAGTTGATAAAGCAGGGTTATGTAGGCATCACCGCTGGTATAAAAAATGACACTTTCATCTAATGGTTCATCTGTCATTTTTATTTTTTCTAATACCTGTTTTATTTCCAACTCTTCTGTTTTTGCCGTAAAAAGGTGCAAATCTGCTTCTCCTCTTGCATTATCCTGTTGGTAGAGATAGCTAAGTGGAGTTGGGTCAGCAAAGCTAATGGAACTAAGACTTGTCCTTTCAGGGGTATTGATACCAAATACAGGTGCGAGCGGAAGTTTATTGTGCGTTTCAGGCAGTATTTTACTAAGGAATCGTTCTTCCAGGTACGAAAGCTGAAGATTCGACTGTAATATAAATACAACTTGATCATTTATTTTTACATGTTGGTTTGCTTTTGTTAAAAGTTCAGCACGGTCGATAAATTCCAGACTGTTTATCCTTTCTTCATATGCTGAAAGAATATTGTCCATATCCTCGGCTTTGATAGGAGTTATGAAGGCATCCTTTTCTAACGTATCTAGTGTATAACCTGCTAGGCGAAGGGTTTGTATGGTTTTATAGATGGCATGGCTAAAAGAAGGGGTAATCTCCATCCCTTCAAAGTATTGAAGTTTCCCTTTTTCCTTTAATTCCTTTAGCAAACTGTACGTTAATTGAACCCCAATGGAATGGTCCAAAAGCTCGATCTCCTCGTTAGAGTTCAATTCAACTAGATTTCGCGCAAGGTCGGTCACCGTTTTATACTTTAGATTAATGGCTTGATGGCCTTTTTTTACGAATGCTTCATTGATTTGCTCCCCAATTGAGTGAGAATCGACAATGACAATTTTTTCATTAAAAATATATTTGGTACAAATTTGGTTTAATTCATTTACTAGTGTTATCAAAGGATCACCACCATATTTTATCTACTAGTTTATTATCCCACATTATTTACCAATGGCATTACCAAAAATGGGAAAGGTTTATGAAATATGTATAAAGGGTTGATTTTGCAGCCAATTATCTCAACATAAATTTTAACATATTGGAAATAATAACCTCGATGAACTTTGAGAGGATGGGATAACGGATGTCGTTAGAATGGTTTGATAGAGTTTGCGGGGAATTGCAGGACCATCTGGAGTCTATTTGTGAAGAATATGATCAAGTAGGCCAAATGGCAATTGAAAGAGCCGCTAAACATCCAAGGATTGAATTTTTCGTTGAAACAGCGGATACAGAATCTGATGAACTTGATCGTGAATATTTTTGCTCCCTTTTCTTTGATCCGCAAAACGAAGAGTTTTACATTGATACCTTTGATGTTGACAGTGGTCACACTGCAAAAATCATCCTTTCTGATATCGAGGAGATTATCGAGGAGGTTCACGAAAGCCTTCATGATTACATGAACGGTGAGGATCATTATACCGATGACGGGGTTTATCTTCAGACAGATGAGGTCTTTGAAGATGAAGAAGCTTGTGAATCTGTTGACGACGACGAGTATTACCAGGCTGAACAAGTGAACAGCGATGACATCTTTGAGGAAATTGATGTTGATTGGTCTACACCTGAAGTTACGGCTTTTAAGCATGAGGATGAAGTCGAAATCACCTATCAATTTGGTGTCGTGCAAGCAACTGGGGACGGTGTCCTCAAACGGGTTAACCGAATTTGGACCACTGAGGATGAGTTAATCAAAGATGAATCTCATTTTATTTTTAGTAGAGAAGAAGCAAGTACGATTATTGCGATGATTGCGAGTCATATGGATCAATTAAGTGAGTTTAATTTTGATGATTATCAATAAAAGAAGGGAGCATGCCGTTAATGTGCATGCTCCCTCTTATTATTCACTCCATTATTGGCTGGCTAAAAATGTGACTATCCTATCTTCTATTTTCTTGCCCTTCGACTCATCTAGAAGGTTGTTTAACAAAATGGAAAAAATTAATGTTTTTCCACTTTTGGTATGTACATATCCTGACAATGAGCTGACGGTAGAAATTGTGCCAGTTTTGGCTCTAACTCTTCCTTGAGTGTCCGGATTTTTCATCCTATTTCTTAGTGAGCCGCCTACCATTTTGTCATGGATGCCTGATAATGGCAGTGCATTAAGATAGGAGGAATACCATTTTTGCCTTTGTACATTCCATAACAGAAGCGATATTTGGTTAGCTGAAATCAAATCCACATGGGAAATTCCTGACCCATCTCGTATTACCATTGTCCTCGGGTTAACACCTAAATTTGTAATCTCTGTCTTTAGTACATCTAATCCCTTCTCCCAACTTCCCTCCCCTTTCACTACCCTCCCCATTTCTTTAATTAAACCTTCTGCATGAACATTGTTGCTCAATTTTAAAAAAGGGACTAATAGCTTTGAAAGTGGCATGGAATGATGAGTGTATAAATTTCTTGCTTTTTCAGGCACCCTGCCAGATTTTATTTTCCCCGCCAATGTAATTCCATGATTAGCTAAAGACTGTTGGAAAAGTGTAACCGCGTAACGGGTAGGGTTCCACACACCAATCCATTCTTTTTCAACTCTCGCTTTTATAGGAATGGTTCCTTGAATGATAATGGTATTTGTCGCATGCTCCCGTTCGACGGTAAGTTTCTTTCTGCCATCCTCTTGCACTGTAATTGCCTTGTTTACTATTTTCACATAGTCCGTTTTCGGGGTAATTTTCACTATGGGTTTGTCCCATCTATGGATTCCTGGCCGAACCTCCACTTTTATAGACCCTGTATCGTAGTCGGTTGTCGGTGAAGCAGTAAGAGCTGATACTTGCGCGCCGTAATAGGCGGTTTCGTCACTCCAGGGCAGATCAAGTGAATAACGTACATCATCGTACCAAGAATCATCACCTATTAAATTTCCCTTTATTTTTTTGATTCCTAGTTTTTGAATCTCTTCAGCCATCTCATCGAAATCCGTTTTTAAAAGTGTCGGATCACCTTTTCCTTTTAAAAACAAATTTCCTTTAAGTGTATGCTTTTTCACTGGGCCGTCAGCATATATTTCGGTCGAAAAAGTATGGTTTTCACCCAAAACGTTTAGAGCAGCGGCTGCTGTTAATAGCTTCATATTAGAGGCAGGCCGCAGCCTTACATCACCTTGATGCTGATAAAGAATTTTCCCATTTGCAGCAGAGCGAATGCTTATCCCAGCCATTGCCCCTTGCAATGCAGGGTCAGTAGATAGAAGTTGATCAATTTGGCTTCTCAAAGAAGAGGTGTTTTCATTTGCAAATACCGGCTGATTATTAGCAACTGTTGTTACGGATAACATCATAAATAAAATTACCTTACATTTATTAAGCAAACTCTTTCCAGCCTTCCCTTTTTTCTTTAAGTTTGTCCAAAATGTTCCAAAAGATGAAAAATTGATTAAAAAGTAGATAATTTATAATATTTCTCCTATATTTAGGAGGAAAGATATTTTTTGTGAGGTGACTAATCATGGCCGTACTTACGGAATGGAAAACTTTTGATGGAAAAAACAGCAAGTGCAGGGCATATTTTGCTTCCATCGGGCCTGCAGTTGAATTGCGCCCTACCGTTATTATCATTCAGGAAATCTGGGGTGTAAACAAACATATCCAAGAAGTAGCAGAGAGGTTTGCCGCTGCTGGTTATGTAGCCATTGCTCCAGATTTATTTGCAATTGAAGGGATCCCACCTGAAGAACTAAGTGCTGAACGGTTAGAGGATGCGAAAGAATTTTTACATTCAATTCCCCATTCTTCATGGTTCAATCCGGATGAGCGGGAAACCGAAATCCTAAAGCAGCCTTCATCACGTCAGGAGAACCTCAGATCGACATTAAATGGATTATTTGGCTTGTTAAATCCTTCGAAATCCCAGTCCTTAACTGGAATTTTAACAGACACGGCTGATTATGCCAGAACTTCATTTGAAAAATCAAAAGGAATGCCAGTCACTTCCGTTGGTTTTTGTATGGGCGGGGCCTTATCGGCGGTTTTAGCTACATTAGATAGGAAACACTCCGGTTCGGTTGTGTTTTATGGCCGGCCGCCTCAGCAGGGCATTCCGAATATTAATTGCCCGATACTTGGTTTTTACGGCGGAGAGGACCCAAATATTACAAATTTAGTGCCAGGTTTTGAGGAAGAAATGAAAAAGAACGAAAAAACATTCGAAGTGGTCATTTATCCTGATGCAAAACACGCATTCTTTAATGATACGAACCCAACTTATCACGTCACTCATGCTCGTGATGCCTTTGCACGAACGCTTAACTTTTTAAATCAGGTTGTAAAATAGGTATTTAGAAAAAAAGCATCGGTTTTCATAGACCGATGCTCTTTATTACTTATAATCTAGGATCAATCGGTTCCGCTTCTAATGCCAATACCCCTAATACACATTCATGATATCGTTCCAAAGATTCTCTTTTGACAAAACGATTTACTGCTTCAACACCCAATGCGAATTCCTTTAATGCATTCCTTTGTTTTTTACCAGCTTTGCGGAGCTTTAACCGAGTTAAATTCTCAGGCTCCAAGTAATCGATTCCGTAAATGATGTGCAAGTATTTCCGGCCTCTGACTTTGATGGCTGGCTGCAAAAGCTTCCCTTTATTACGCGCCACAACTGACTCCGGTTTTACCACAAAGCCTTCATGACCATCTTCTGTCATATCCTTCCACCACTGAATCGCAGTCTTCATCGAATCTTCATCCGTTACCACCTGATACTCCGTTTCCACGAACAAAGAGGATATCTCGCTAAATTCTTTATTTTTTTCCATATGCCAGGTATGCGGCTTATTGAAAAAGGTCTCGATGCTGTGGGCTAATGTATGGAAAGGTGCAATTTGAATTCCTTCCAGTCCTTCCGTTACCCAGCAGTATTTTTGATAAACCTCATTAAAAACAACTGCATTTTCAATCTTTTCATCTTCTTCTCGCAGCCAGTCAACAACGTCATGGCCATTTTCATATGCTTTTTGCAGTCCGGCCCTTAATTTATTTCTATCAAACAGTGCCATTTCGCCAACATGTGCGTATTGGTTCATGATTAGCTCTTTTGCTTTTAAATTCCACGGAAGGATTTCCGCATCAAGCAAAACGAAGTCGGTGTTGTATTTTTCAAAATAGCCAGCTAGGTCTTTATTCAATACCTCAAGAATTTGTGCCTCCAGTTCTTTTTGAAAAAAAGCCCTTCCGGTTCTTGTATAAATGGCCCCTAATGATTCCCTGCCAATGTATTCCTTGGCTGCTTCCTTATTTTTATATAGAAACAATATTCCACGGCTGCCCATATGTTTTTTCTCCACAACCATCGTGTCCACGCCATTGGACTGATAGTATTCAAAGGCTTCCAACGGGTGCTCCAAGTAGCCTTCTAAACTCGATGGTTTTGGTGTCGGGCTCATCGTCGGCGGCAGATAAATGATTTCCTCAAGAGGTAATGTGTAATGGGAAAGGTCATCCAAAGCGGATTTGATTCCCTCTTTGTAAATGGCTATTTCCCCCATTTGCTCCGTTAACACAGAAAAGCCATTGATAAATTTTCCAAGGTTCGGCGGTGAGAGCCGTTTTCTTTCCCACTCACGAAGTGGATTGTCCGGAACATTGGCATAATCCTGCTTTGCCTCAACGGATACAAATTGTTTTTCGGGATAACGATAAGCAGTTAATCGGCCCCCAAATACTACACCTTGGTCGATATTCAGGGTATTATTGACAAGCAGCGGCTGTGGTTTGGGATCATGACCCCAGATAATTAATTCACTAGATTGATGACCGATGGTCCAATCTTTGCGGATTGGCTTACCATTTTCATCCAAACCATCTGAATCACCATATCTGCAAAAATCAGAGATCCGCTGCGATTGTTTGCCAATATAATGATCTCTTATTCCAGCGTGTGTGGCGACCGCAATCTTTACTCCTTTTTTTTCAATGATTAAATGCGATTTTGCTGCTAAGAGTAATTCTTTGAATTCATACTTTAAATGGTCCGAAGCTTCTTTTCCAAATGTTTTTTCATATTCTGTAAATTCAGCAGCCAGCTTCTCATCTCCATGTGCGAGCTTTACACTGCGGCCATCGAGCCAACGGGCAATCTTCCAGCCATGGTTACTGTCAATCATATAGGCGAGCCGCGCTTCCACATGTTTTTTGAAAAATTGCAAGGTTTCCAATGAACGTGGTCCGCGGCTCATAACATCACCTAAAGATAATATCTTTCGTCCCTCAGGATGTACATAATACCCTTCTGTATTTTCTTTATAACCCAGTTTTTCTAATAGTTCCATAAATTCCTCAAAGCAGCCATGAATGTCTCCGATAAAATCAATGCCATTTCCAAGGTTCACAAGCAATGAATTCTGCTGACGCCCCAGCCCAAGTTCCTTGAGTTCTGCTTCATTTAAAATATATGTTCGATGAAAGCCTTCTTTTTTTATAAATTTAAAGGTCCGTTTAAATTGCTGATATTGCTGTTTGATACGATTCTTTCCGCGTGGGTTATCACGATGCTCATCACGTGTAAGGAGCTCTTTTTCTGAAACATTGAAAACAATCGCTACTACTGGAACATGATATTTCTTGCCCATACGTATATAGCGTTCACGATCGTCTTCTTTTAAATGGGTAGCATCAATAATCGTTAATTTATTTAAACGGCACCGTTTCCCAATCAAGTAGTCCATTGTATCGAAAGCTTCGTTTGAGATGCGAAAATATTCATCATAAAGGACATCTGCTTCATCCTTTGGCCGCTGATTCCAATTAACAAATTCAACATCGCTGACGAGTACACGAAATTGGTCTGAGCTTATCACCTCGGAGGATAGAATACTTTTTTCATTCACTAACCGGTTTAATAACGTCGTCTTGCCGCTATTTGATGGTCCGACCATTAAGACGATGCCAGCGTATGGTAAATATATCTTTGTCATGAGTGCCCATCCCCCTTTCTAGTGAAAATTGCCATTTGTGTTGGGTGGCCATAGGTTGGATGCTCCTCACCTATTCCTTGATAACTCAATTGGTATGGAAACAGACTCGACCAATCCTCACAATTTCTCTTAAACTCTTTTCTAGTCCACTCAAAACGATGGTCAGTGTGTCTCATTTCTTCCTTCATTTCATAAACAGCATTGTATTCCTGGTTTGGGGTAGTCACAATCAGCACGCCTGGCCGATAATCTTTAAGGATGGTTTCGAAAATTTTAGGCAGCCGATGTTCATTGATATGCTCGATCACTTCACATAAAATCATAACATCCTTCTTGCTAAGGCGCTCATCATAATAAAATAGTGAGCCTGTTACTGAAATTGGCTCGAGAAATCCATGTTTTCTTTTAGCCAGTTCAAACCTTTCGATCGCCCTTAAACGTGCTCTATTGGATGGTTCCACAGAAATGATCTCATTTATTCCATCCACAAATCCTAGTTGAACCGAAAGCTTTCCTTCACCTGCCCCCAGGTCGACAATAAATTCTTTTTTTTCTAATGCTTTGACATAATTTAGGATTGCTTTATAGCGAAGGTCATTTAACCGAATTTTAGATGGTTCATCTAATTTTTCAGAGTCCGTTTCTTTTTCATAGAATTTGGATTGGGAAATCATGTTTTGAAAGCGTAAAGAGCGCTTTAAAATTAATGCTTTAAATGGGTGTGATTCTAACCACCCTTCTCCATAACGGTCCAGCTTTTCAATTTCCCTTTCATCGATAAAATAATGTTTATAGTTATCCATCACGGGAATTAGAATGGAAACATGCCTTAATGCCATTTGAACGGTTTGTATACCATATAATTTAATAAACCTGGCGGAGCTTTTTTCACGTATAAAGCTTTGACTCCGTTCAATCTCTACCCGATAACCAATTGGCTCAAATAATGCTGCAATTTCCTGATCCCGTAGGTCAGAAGCAATTGGGCCAAATGCCAGTTCCATTTCAAACGGATGCCCCACCCAAACTTCATATTCTTCTTTCGGCTTCCCATTTAACGCTGTTCCTAAAGCCTTACGGATGGAGGAAACAAAAATACTGCTCGCAGCAAATTCGCGGTCATTTATGTAATGGGTGATATCATAAAGGTCCGGTGAATTTTTCACTAATTCAATTGGGTCTGGCTTTACATAGATTAACACTTGAACCTCTTCTGGCAAGAATTTGGGATAAACAATTCGAACGGTCAATCCTTTTTCACCTCGTTCATAGAGGTTGTTAGGATTTTTGGCTAACAAATGGGACACCACTTCAGCATCGGTACCTTTCACTGTTAATAATAGCTGCATTTTTAACACTTCACTTTCCTAAAAAAACAATCATAGATTTATTTTATCAATTATTTCATTAATAAGGAATTAATGGTAAAAATCACATGCCAAAACAAAAAAATTCCACCAGCGAAGGTGGATTTTTTATGATGAACCTAACTTTTATTAAAAATCTTCATCATATCTATATTTTTTAAATCTTGCCCGATAGCAAGCATCACAGGTCGGAAAGGAATGATCCCAAGGAAGTTTCTTGCCGCAGTTTTTACATTTTTTGACGAATTTTTTGATGTCAGTTTTTAGACGTTCCTGCACCTTATCACTGATTTCCTCACGCAGCCTTTCCCAGTACATTGCTTCGGTTCGTTCTCCCAAGCGATACAGGAATAATAAATGCAGGCCAATTGCTTTATAGCTAAGTTCTAATTCCTCTAAACTTCGTTCTTTTACAATTGGCTCAGGTAATTGGCTATCACGGATAATCGCATACATGGTATCTTCCCACTGCTGGGTAAGTAAAGGTTCATTTTTGGCAAAGGGCAGGTGCAGGAAGCCATACAAATCTGTCAACGAAAGTCGTGCTTCAATTTCTGTACCGGCAATTTTTTCATATAGCATTCTTTCCTCAGACAATGAGGCCTTTTTGGTCCCATTTGGACTTTCAAATTTCCCCCATAATTCAAAAAAGGTGCCTAGGTCCCGATAATAGCGCAAAAATCGTTCAAAAACTGAATTGGTCGGGGCTATAGCAAAGGAATGAACAGGTGTATCTTCCTGCAATAATAAATTCCTCATTTTTTTAATATCGCTCGCAAATGCAACCTTTCCGACATTATAGATGCCTTTACGACCGGCACGACCGGCAATTTGCTTCACTTCTTGAGAATTCAAAAGACGTCTTCTTGTGCCGTCAAATTTTTCGTTTTCTAAAAAAACAATCCTGCGAATCGGCAGGTTCAACCCCATACCTATGGCATCTGTTGCCACAATGACCTTTGTCTTCCCTTTGTTAAATTGCTCTATCTGCTTCTTCCGTGTTTCTGGCGGCATACTGCCATAAATCATACTCACCGAATGACCGTCATTTTGTAGTCGAGAGGCCATCTCCAATACACGTCTTCTAGAAAAACAAATAAGTGCATCCCCTTTTTTAACATGTTTAATATGGAATTCTTTCGATTCAACATCTAGAGGTGTATCTCGCATGTATTCATGAATTTCAATTTCCGAGTCACCTAGAAGTTCCAGAAGCATATTTTTTGAATTTCTGCTGCCGATAATATGTACTACTTCCGCATTTGCCTTCGTAATCGCTTTATACCAAGCAAATCCCCTGTCCTTATCCGTTATCATTTGTGCTTCATCAATAACCACCACTTCATAAAAATCCTTTTCATGAAACATTTCTACCGTACAGGAAATATGACTGGCATTTGGATGGACTTTTTCTTCCTCACCCGTCTTTAATGAGCACGGGGTTCCTTCGGCATTTAACTTGTCATATACTTCTAATGCCAATAGTCTTAATGGTGCCAAATATAAACCGCTATTAGCCTCTTTCATTTTTTCTAAGGCATGATGGGTTTTGCCAGTATTCGTTTCCCCGATATGCAGTATATAACGGGATTGTCTTTGTAAGGAAGGATCATATTCTGCACCAAAAATGCCTTTCATGATCCTTTCTTCCTCTGCTTTTTTCCTTTCCAACTCTGCTTGTTCTTCTGCTTGTTTCCGTTCTCGTTCTTGGAGATCCTGTTCAAACTTTTCCTGATGCACGGACAAGTCAAATGGAATCTCCACCAGTTCTAATAAATCAGAGAGGTATTCAGCCTGGATATCCTCAATAAAATATCCCTCAACATCATAAAGAATTTCAGTTATACTCCCTTTCACGAAGGATGGCGTTAATTTTTCATGAAAAGTTTCAAAAAACCCTTCCTTGAGATCATCAGGAAGCCCTTCCAATACTTTTTGAGGAATCAATTCTGAAAGGTAATCTGAAATAAGACCTTCATAAACATAGAAGTAAGTCTGATATTCAAAGTAGCTTCTGCCCCAATTTAATGTTTTATGGATATCTCCAGTTAATTCCTCAAAAAAAGTCGCGACGGTCGTATATGACGAAGGGTTAAACGGACCTTCACCCTCTAATTTTTCTTCAAGAGCAAACGTATCTACAGATTTAAACTTCACATTGTTTTTTATATCGGCAGCCAGCTGCTTTGCAACAAAATGTCGGACATATAAATAGAAAATCTGATATCTCTCTTCCAAAATTAGAGCTGCTTCTTCTTCAATTCCACTTTGAATATTTAGCTTCTGTTCTTCAAACTGCTGTTTCTCTTCCCTTTTGATAAAATTTTCCTTCGCGATCTGATATCGCTTTGTCCATTCCTCTTCTTGATTTTGAAAGCTTTCTTTTACCCATGACATAATATCAAAAGGCTGATAGGTCCTCATTTCATCACGAAAAAGCTTGTTGATTAATTTTCGGTCCACCCCTTGAACCTCGAACCCTTTTTCACTTAAAAATTGTTTCTTTTCGTTCTTTGGAACATCATTGGTGGACTTATTAAGCCAAACATTAATCCAAAGCTGTTCAAGATAGTGGCTGCGGTCGCTTAGATACTGCTCAAAGGTTGTCACCGATTCCTTCGTTTCCAAATATCGATCAATATCTTCATATACTTTCAATTTTGTATGTTCAATCGCTTGAGGATAAATGGTTATTAATTTACTCATTTCGTTCTCACCTCAATATTTCTTTTTTCTAAGAAGTTATGTATAATGTTAGTATAGAATCTCATATAGTAAAAAAGACCGAGCATGACTAGACGACTCGGTCATGCAATAGCTGTTTCCCTCAGGGGAATCGGCATATAAGGCAGTAATCCACCGCTTATGCTTGCCGGCTCAAGGGTGGATTATTTTTTTTTGTGGAAAGACAGAACCGTGACAATGAGACTAGCAAAGGAAATAGCTAACATCAATGCTTGAAAAACTGTCAAAAGCATCACCTCCTTCCAATCGGAAGTGTGCCGCCCACCCTTGAGAAATTCAATTCTATTGCATTTTTAATTATAGCATTTATCTCTTTATCGAACAAGCGTTCCGTTAAATGTTATGTAAATCGCAATATCGGTCAACCAGGTCCTCGATTTGATCTAATTCAGGAAATTTTCCAGAAAACTGAAATTGAATTTCCTCTATGAAATGATCTTTGTTGTAAACATGTATGGCTCCGTTCTGTTGAATGATACTATACTCTGGTACAAACCGGTACCCGTTGCGTTCAATTGCCCCCATATCATTACTCCCTTTTCCATGATTTTTTTTAGTATAAGCAGAAAATAAAAGTATAATCCCATTAAAAGGGACGGTACCTTTCAAGGTAACCGTCCTAATTTAGTGTTAAGCTGTTGTATAAACCTCTTCTTTATTCAACTCATGACGAATTGTTGCCTGTGCAGCTGCCAATCTTGCAAGAGGCACACGGTATGGCGAGCAGCTGACGTAGTCTAATCCTGTGCGGTAGCAGAAATCAATCGAGCTCTTTTCACCGCCATGCTCACCACAGATTCCTGTTTTTAACGATGGCTTTGTGCTGCGGCCAAGCTTTACACCTGTTTCAACAAGCTTACCAACACCATCCTGGTCTAGTACTGCAAATGGATTTTCTGGCAATACTTTGTTTTCAATATATGCTTGAAGGAATTTGCCTTCGGCATCATCACGGCTATACCCGAAGGTTGTTTGTGTTAAATCATTCGTTCCAAATGAGAAGAAATCAGCTTCCGAAGCAATTTGGTCAGCCGTCAAAGCAGCACGAGGGATTTCAATCATCGTTCCAATTGTATATTGGAATGTTTTCCCTGTTTCCTCTTGAATCTTAACAGCCGCATCAATAACCAGCTGTCGCATCTGCTTTAATTCATTCACATGGCCAACAAGCGGAATCATGATTTCCGGCTGTACTTCAATGCCTTTTTCCGAAAGCTTTGCTGCTGCATAGAAAATCGCTTTCGCTTGCATATCATAAATTTCCGGATGAATCATACCAAGGCGGCAGCCGCGGTGACCGAGCATTGGATTGAATTCATCTAATTGACGAACTTTTTTAAGCAATAGTTCTTTTTTCTTTAATTCAGGTGATTGCGGATTTAAAATTTGCAGCTTTGTCACTTCTACTAAAAGTTCCTCTTTATCTGGTAAAAATTCATGTAATGGCGGGTCTAGTAAACGGATGGTTACCGGGAAGCCTTGCATCGCTTCAAAAATCCCTTCAAAGTCGCCTTGCTGCATTGGTAGAAGCTCATCTAATGCTTCCATTCTTTCACTGTAATGCTCCGCTAATATCATTTTTTGAACAATTGGAATCCGCTTCAGGTCCATAAACATATGTTCCGTACGGCAAAGCCCAATTCCGCCTGCCCCAAATTCAAATGCTTTCTTTGCATCCTCTGGATTATCAGCATTAGCTCGAACACCTAGTTTTCGTTCTTGATCAGCCCAAGCCAGCAGCAGCTGGAACTCATCTGAAAGCTCAGGGTCGATCATTGGAATTTCTCCGAGCATAATTTCACCCGTTGAGCCGTCGATGGTAATAATGTCACCATAGTTAACGACGGTTTCACCAATCGTAAATTGTTTGGCTTTTAAATCAATTTTCAAAGCTTCACAGCCGCAAATACAAGCTTTCCCCATTCCGCGTGCGACAACAGCTGCGTGGCTGGTCATTCCTCCACGGCTTGTTAAAATCGCTTGAGAAGCTACGATTCCATGAATATCATCAGGAGTTGTTTCTGGACGAACGAGAATTACTTTTTTCCCATCATTCCCCAAAACTTCTGCTTCATCAGCATCAAAGACTACCTTCCCTGTTGCCGCTCCTGGGGACGCCGGTAAGCCCTTTGCTAAAATTCTTTTTTCAAATTTGTCATCAATACGGCGGTGCAGCAATTGATTTAATTGATCGGGATCGACACGAAGCAGCGCTGTTTTCTTATCAAGAATACCCTCTTCTACCATTTCAACGGCAATTCGAATCGCAGCTTGAGCTGTACGCTTTCCGTTACGGGTTTGCAGGATGAAGAGCTTTCCGCGTTCAACCGTAAATTCAATATCCTGCATTTCTTTATAATGCTGCTCTAAACGTTTGCAGGTATCAGCAAATTGCTTGAAAACACCAGGCATTTCATCCTTTAAAGTGGCAATCGGCTGCGGAGTACGAATTCCGGCCACCACATCCTCACCTTGGGCATTAATTAAATATTCACCATATAGCGCGTGCTCCCCCGTTGAGGGATTTCTTGTGAACGCTACACCTGTGCCAGAGTCATCGCCCATGTTACCAAACACCATACTTTGAATATTAACAGCTGTTCCAAGATGATCAGGAATTTTATTGAGGCGGCGGTATACAATCGCACGTTGGTTATTCCAAGAGTT
Organism: Neobacillus sp. DZ-9; assembly: GCF_059587065.1. Taxonomy (NCBI): domain Bacteria; kingdom Bacillati; phylum Bacillota; class Bacilli; order Caryophanales; family Bacillaceae; genus Neobacillus; species Neobacillus sp. DZ-9. The sequence goes on along the minus strand of NZ_JCAIOL010000005.1, from coordinate 19,764 downwards.
AAATACGGCATTAATGGCAAGGAAAAGCTGTTCTTTTGGATCTTGTGGGAAGTCTTTTCTCGTATGCTTTTTAACAATTCCTTTATACCCGGCAATAACCTCCTGCCAGTCTTCTGCGGTCATTTCAGGGTCAGAGGAATAGCCTTTTTGCTCGCGGGTTTCTTCTAAAAATTGTTCGAAGAAATACGTATCGATTTCAAGAACGACATTACTAAACATTTGAATAAAACGGCGGTATGAATCATAGGCAAAACGAGCATTATTCGTTAATTTCGCCATCCCTACAACTGTTTCATCATTCATTCCCAGATTTAATATGGTGTCCATCATCCCAGGCATTGAAAAAACAGATCCAGAACGAACAGATACTAGTAATGGATTTTTCGGGTCACCTAATTTTTTGCCCATTTTTTCTTCTAAACGGGTAAGAGCTTCTATAGTTTGCTTTTCTACGATTGTTGGGATGGTTTTGCTAGCTTCATAGTAGGCATTACATGCTTGCGTCGTAATCGTAAAGCCATACGGCACTGGTAAACCAATCCGGGTCATTTCTGCTAGATTTGCTCCTTTTCCACCTAGCAATTCTCTCATATCGCCATTACCTTCGTGAAATAAGTAAACGAATTTCTCCATGATTAAAAGCTCCTCTCTTTTTTCAACACATCTAAAATTAAACCCGCAGTTTCTTCTACTGCTTTATTTGAAACGTCAATGATCGGACAGCCAACCCGCTTCATAATTTTTTCCGCATGATCGAGTTCGTCTAAGATTCGCTGGAAGCTTGCATAATTTGCCTGCGAGCCGAGCCCCAAAGCCTTTAAGCGCTCCTTGCGAATTTCGTTTAATTTATCTGGTGAAATGATTAAGCCGATACAATTTTTCCGCGGAACTTGGAACAATTCATCTGGCGGCGGTACTTCTGGAACTAAGGGTACGTTCGCGACCTTAAAGCGCTGATGAGCTAAATACATCGACAAAGGTGTTTTGGAGGTCCTTGAAACTCCAATTAGGACTATATCAGCTTTGGTAATTCCCCTAGGGTCACGGCCATCATCATATTTTACGGCAAATTCAATCGCTTCAATTTTCTTGAAATATTCCTCATCCAGCTTTCTCATTAATCCTGGACGGTGATGCGGCTGCTTATTGAACCTTGTTGCAAATGCATTCATCAAGGGACCGAGCAAATCAACTGCTAAAATACCTTCTTCGGAAGCACGTTGATCTATATATTCCTTTAAAGAAGGAATAACAATGGTATACGCAATAATGGAGTGACCTCGTTTCGCCAGCATGATGACATCTTCAATATCCTCAAAGTCATCGACATAGGAATTGCGGCGGATTTCAACCTGTCCTCCGTTAAATTGTGTTGCCACTGCTTTTACTACAAACTCAGCCGTTTCCCCTACTGAGTCAGAAACTACATAGACAACCTCTTTCTGTACCAAAATGACAGCCTCTCCCCTTAGTGTGATTTTTCTTCCATAATTTCCAAATAGGCTTTCGTTATTGTCGTTTTTGTAATTCGTCCCACTAGCAAATATGTATTGTTTTGCTCTTCCTTAACAACTGGTAAGGAGTCTATGTGGTTATTTATCATTTTTTTCGCTGCTTCAAGCAGAGTTTCATCTGGATTAATGGTGATGATATTCGGCATCCTCGTCATGATCACACTGACCGGCAATTCATGAAGATTCCTGTTTCCTAATGATGCTCTAAGCAAATCTTTACGGGAAATCACTCCAGCCAAATGCCCTTCTGTATCTACGGCATAAAGGGTACCAACATCCTCTAAAAATAATTGGACTATAGCGTCGTAAACCGAGGTCGATTTTTCAACTACAATTGGATGTGCTTTGTAATCCGTCACTTTTTGATGGATAAATTCCTTAGCTTGGAGCTTAACTTCATAATTATCATTAAAAAAATAACCGACTCTTGGTCTTGCATCCAAGTTTCCTGACATGGTTAAGATAGCGAGATCCGGCCTTAATGCTGCCCTGGTTAAAGATAATTTCTCTGCGATTTCCTTCCCTGTTATAGGTCCATTCTGCTTAACGATTTCAAGAATCTCATCCTGGCGTTTCGTTAGTTTAATCATTAACACCCCCTCACTTTTCCATTAGGTATCTTATTTTATAGAATAATTTTAAATGTGTTATACTTATTTGTATATAGTATATTACATTTGATACAAAACCGAAACAATAACTTATACTTTTTTTTGACAAAATAGAAAACTATTTATTTTGAATATTTAGATTATTTTTTTAAAAAATTTCCCCGCTATTGATCGCGGGATCTATTTCTGACAATTAGGACAATAAAAAGTTTTCCTTGAAGAAATCATTTCTTCGATGATTATCGCTCCACACCTTATAGATGTCCCACCTTTTCTGTCGTAAACTTTGCGTATTTTATAAAAGCTTCCAGTTAACTTGTCGACATAATAAAATGGATTTTCAAGATATCCTCCGTGTTTTAGGGCTTCCTGAAGGACGAATTTCATAGATTGATATAACTGTCCTTTTCCCATTTCGGTAATATCATCTATATCTTTTGTTGGTAAAATCTTTGCATGGAAGCATATTTGAGCAGAATAGCAATTGCCAATACCAGCTATGAATTCTTGATCCAGCAACGCTGTTTTCAAGCGTCCATGTTTTTTAATGATTCTTAATAAAAAGTCATTAACTGTGAAATCGTCTGACAATGGTTCGGTGCCTAAATGGGAAATCTCCTTTTCGACTTCTGATTGATTATAAAGGTGAAGATATCCTAGTCTTAAACCGATAAAATATAAATGATTTAGCCCGAACGATAACCGGATTTGAAACCGTTCGTTTTGGTTTGTCCGCTTCAGACCCATAAAACATCCAGCCTCCGAGCATTAGGTGCAAAAGAAGGATTTGTCCATTTTGCAGTTGAAAAAGCAAATGTTTCCCACGCCTGTTTATATTGAGGACTTTTTGCTGCTTAACGGTATTGATAAATAGAGTAGGATTAAGATTAATTGATTTTTCCCTGTTTACTTGTACATCGGTAATAACCTGACCAGGTATCCTTTCGTTTAACAGGATTTTATAGTTTTCCATTTCCGAAAGTTCTGGCATTTCATGTACCTCCACATAAAGATCTTTTCTTTGAATTATTTTCCCCAAAGACACAAAAAAACCGAACAAAAATTGTTCGGTTTCTCTAAAACGATATGATGGGCCTAAATGGACTCGAACCATCGACCTCACGCTTATCAGGCGTGCGCTCTAACCAGCTGAGCTATAGGCCCAAATTGGAGCGGGTGATGAGAATCGAACTCACAACATCAGCTTGGAAGGCTGAGGTTTTACCACTAAACTACACCCGCATATGTTATTCTCAACGACCTAAATAATTATAACAGTAATTTATATATTTGTCTAGATATTCATAATATCTCGTAGTAGGTAAGGTCTTTTGATTAACCGAACACCTATTTTATTTTGGTATCCGGTCAATCAAATTTTTTTCAATGACCCTGAGTTCTCATTTTTTGGTTCTAGAGCAATGAAAGCCTGTTTCAATTACAGTATCTCCTCTTTTTTTGGGTTAGCGGGCAATGAAAGCCCGATTCATTTACCGTATCCCCTCTTTTTTCGGGTTGCCAGGCAATGAAAACCCCTTTTCATTTACCGCATCCCCTATTTTTACATGCTCTTGGTCAATGAAATTAGCTCATTTTGGAAGTCCATGGAGTTGATTGGCGATTTTTAAATAGAAGTCATTAATTTGTCTAATTCCAATAACATGAGCTTCACTTAATCCAACAAAATCGAAGTGATCCCATGTGTATTGGACGGGATAATAGTTCCAAACTCCTTTTTGAATCGTGCCGTCAAATGGTTTATTTGCCTGTCCGAATGGATATTTGGAAGATTTCACGTTAACAATACCATCGTTTTGCCACCAAGATTTGTCAATCACAGGTGCGGTGTTTGTTCTTGTATAAGATCCAATGAACAGACTTGTATCCCATAACAGAGGAGTCATGGTTGGCAGAGGATAATAATGACCAGTCAAAAGCCCTTTATAGGAGGCATCCCCAGTATATGAAAAATAGTATACATCTTGATTGGTTTTCACCCAGTTGTTAAGTTCAGCAGCTCCGACAGTGTTTAAATCATAAGAACTTATATCTTTACTTGTCCAAATTGAGCTATTCATGACACGCTCCATATAAGTAAGGAAGAATTCTTCTGGTTTTCGTTTCAATCCCCATTGGTCCATCTTGAAATCATAAACGATATTTTCACCACCAGCTCCAGTTACAGCGGCAAAATCAGCAACCATATTTTTGACAAGCGTTTTTACTGTTTCTGCATCAGCATACGTAGAACCATTATTGGGTGTAGCCAGAGTGGTAACACTATGAACCCAATGCTTTCCTCCTTCAAACAGTGGAGAAATTCCTTCCTCAGGGTGCGTCTTATAATATTCTTGTTCAGACTCGTTTCCATTTTCCAATAGCTCTGTCAGCGTTCTAATAGTTTGTCCGCCCATACTATGCCCAACAAGATGAATTTTATTTTTACCATTCCATTCGCTATAATGGCCAGGAAAAGTCTGTCCATATCTTGCGTGCCCAAACTCTTTTGCATGGACTGCCCCATAGTCAACCGTTCCACCTTTTATATAGTAATAAAGTTCCACCGCCCTATCCCAGTTACTAGAAATTGGTCCAACCTCAGCAGTAAACGTTCTATGTCCGCTGTTATTCAAGTATTGTTCAAGGTCATTTGTGCCTCCCCAATATTTGAAGCCAAACAATTCATCCCGTCCCCATCCTGTAAGCCCATGTACTAATACAATTGGATAGTCATTACCGGAAGTTTCAGCTGTTGAAGAAGATTCAGCACTTGCTGAGAAAGCTGGCATGAGCAAGCTGAATAAGGAAAGTGATGATAAGACATATCGCATTTTTGATACCCCCTTTGATAAATTTTTAAAATTTTTTGAATTACAATTTTATTTTAAAAGAAAACAAATAAAAAAGGACCCTACATTTGTAGGAATCCTCTTGTACTATAAATTTCTATTCATTTTATTAATTTCGTTTTTCGGGACCAAATCACCATTATATCCATTCCTTCTTCAACCTGCACACTTAGGTTAATAAGGAAATAGAGCCGCAACAGCGACTCCTAAATTTGATTTTCAATATCTGAGTGGGAAGATGATGACCTGCTTGCGAAAGACGATGCAAGTATCATGCGCTAATATGCTAAATCAAACCCCTGTTGAACAGGTGGTTTGATTCAGCCTTTTATGTATTTTTCCACCACTTTGAAAGACGGGTTAAATAATTCATTCTTTGGCAGATGCTGATAATCTCTTTCCAAATATCCCAGACTCATTTTATCGAAGTACCGTTGACCTTTCGTCTTGATTTCTTCAAGGTCGAGGTTTGGAATTTGCCTGTCTTTCATGACGATTCGTCCATTGATTATCGATAACTTCACATCTCTTCCCGATCCACACGAAAGCATCGTCCTAATCGGATCTCCTATGGTTCCCATGTGGAATCCATCAAGATCAATAGCAATAATATCCGCTTTTGCCCCGGGAGCCAGCCGCCCTAGATCTTCTCTCCCTAGGAATTGCGCCCCTCCTAACGTTGCAGCACGGTAAAAATCTGCATAGGTCGAGTCTTTGACCTCGCCTTCAAGTATTCGTGAAATCATACTGCCTGATCGGATGTTTTGGAACAGATCCGGCGGGAAGGTATCCGTCCCGATAGCAAGATTAATCCCTTTCCTTTTATACCTGGCAAACGTTTCAAGGGCTGAACCATGTCGACCTATGACGAGGGGACAGTGAATGACGGTTGTTTGCGTTTCCTTCAGCAGTTCCAGATCATTACCTTCTCCCGTACTGACACCGCTGTAACCCGCTATATAATGGCCATGTGGTATGGCAGTACTGCGCCCCAGAAATCCCAAATCATAAAGGAATTGGATTGGAGTCTTGTGGTATCTACGTTGGATTTCGTTGTATTCAAATATCCCCTGTGCTGCATGCAGCTTAATTGGGCAACCTAGTTCTTCGCTGTATCGCTTCGTATTGATTAGATTTTTCTGTGTCTGCGTTTCAATCCGCTCAGGTGCAAGCATTCCACGAATCAGCCCGTTGTATGCTCCGTCGAAATTTTTCACGAATTCCACCGCACGCTTGAGGCCATCTTCGCCCTCTTTTTCGTTCCAGTATACCTCCGTTTCCCCATTAGGCTTGACGACTCTCATCCCGGACTGGTAGCTTGGCCCCATGTATATGCGGATCCCAAGCTCCCCCGCATGGTGGGCTGCTGCCTCCAATTCTTCGTAGGTTTCAGCCCATCGTTTATAGAAAACGGATGTAATCGGCATGGCGGTTGTTACGCCGTGCATGATTAATTGCACGTACGCATATAACGATTTGAATGCCTCTTCTTCTGGTGTCATCACTTCATGATAGCCCTTAAGAAAATATTCTTCTGACCATAGGAGGTTCTTTGATTTCGCCGCATCTGCCTCAAGGTGTATGAGATCATGGTCAATGTCTCCTAAGGCGTTCAAATCAATAAAACCTGGGCTTACGACTGAATTTCCCACATCGATCACTTTATCTACTTCACCTTCATACTCATGACCAACGAAAACGATGGTATCCCGTTCATAGACTACTTCCCCATCTTTGAGAATTACATGATCCTGTCCATCAAACCCGATGACATATCTTCCTTTTATCTTTATTTTCATCTTAATATCCTTTCTACCCTACTGGTTATTAGGATCATATCTTCTTTCATCCACATATGCTCTGGCATGGTCAAGCTCTTGTAGAAATTGAATAATTTGCTTCTGATTGTTTTCTACCCATTGTAGTATTTCTATTTGGGCTTCATTCAAAATTATTTCTCCTTTACATAAATTATTAAGTCACAAACCACCTTCAAGAGGTGGTTTGATTTAGCCCAGCATCAATACGGGTTAGGTACCTGGTAACAGTGCGTATTCGTTCATCAATATCTCCCACTAGGGACAGCGGCGATTCGGACAGCGGCATTCCTTTCGAGATCCACGTCGCCACTTCATTAGTTTCTATATCTGGATGATCGTCGAACCAGCCCTCGTTAAGGAACGGTATATCTAGTTCAGCGCGATGGATCTCCCCCCAATACCAGGCATCTGGGTCACTTGCGCTGATTCGTGCCATCAGGGCTGGCCAGTCGATGCATCCCTTACCCACTGGGCAGAGTAATCGGGAGTAGCCTCGGCCGCTCCACAGGAGACGTGCATCGTCAACGTGGACTTGCCCAATAAGACCCGCGAGACGGTCCGCCGCTGCTATCGGATCTTCCATGCGTACGATAACGTTCACTGGATCGAAGGCAACACCAAAAAGATTGGGATCGAGTACTTCGAGTAGTCGTAGAACCTCCCAAGAAGTGATTTCTTCGTGAGTCTTGATGAGCACACGTGACCCTAGCGAACGGAGGTCGGGTTCAAGTCGTTTCAAGAACGAGGAGACCTCTGCCAATTGGTCGGACCAAGCCACTGAACGATTAAAGCGGTCTTCTTCCTTACCAACTACCAACATCACATTAGGTTGTCCGAGGTGGAGAGCCGCCTCCGTCAACTTAAGCAAACCACATGCAAGGTCTCCGTTTCCGACTTTCAATGCATCGGAGGATCGTTCAGGCCTATAGGGATTAAGCATCCCGATCTGGAGTCCAAGTGTGATGCCTGATTCCTGTGCGACTTGCCGGATGTCTTCCAGTTCCCACTGATCCAATGTCGGACTGGCATTGAGGGCGGTCCCAATGAAAGAACCTTTTAACCCATGATGGAGTGCCGCCTGAACCGAATCCCGTACATTAAATGATGAACCGCAGAGATCCTTCGCGAAGATTCCAACAGTCTTAGGCAACTTGTCAAACATGGGCCCTTGCTCCCCTCGTGATCCCAATTTCATGACAGATATTTTCAATGTGCTGTCTTGACGACTCGATACATTGGATAGCTTCGGGGTACTCAAAGGTCTCTGAGTTATGCTGCTGCCAGCTCTTGACCATTCCATTACGAATCCGTTCAGTGAACTCACGAACGAGTTCAAAATATGCGGCAAATTCTTCACGTGAAAGGTCGGGATGTCCCGCGATCCATTCTGGGTTATAAAGTTCTAGAAAGTGCGGCTCACCTTTTACCGCACCCAATCGTGGAGGATCACATTCAATTGTTAAGTTAAGGTCAGGGCGATATTTGTTCAGTTCAGTAAGGACGGCAGTAAAATCGACAAGACCTGATCCGATCATACGTGACTGGTAATATGCACCATCTTCTATAAGTTCAACATAAGCGTCCTTTAGGTGTGTCTGACGTACGTATGGAGCAATGCGCTTAGCGGCATAGACCGGATGCTCACCTCGAATATGGATGTTACCTGTATCAAAGACAATTCCTACAACATCCTCACCGATAGATTCGATAAGGCGGAGAATTTCAAATGTAGTAATCTCCTCGTGTGTTTCAAGATTCAAGTGGATCCCGAGGTCCAAAGCAATCGGCTTAAGCTTCATCATGAAGCGCCGTGTGGCCTCTAGCTGGTCTTCCCAGGAAACATCAGTTCTGAAGCGGTCTGTAGTGAATCGCCCTCTGTATTGTTGTTTTATTCCTGCAGTGGAAATCCAAAGTTCTCTAATATCGAATTCTGCGCAAGCCTCCATCATTCTACGAAATCCGAGTAAAGTATCCCCATCACCGATATCTCGTATCTCAGGTGTTTCGGGAAGTGCAAAGGGATTTACCTTACCAAGACCTGCTTCAAGGTAGAGTCCGAGCTCGTCGGCACGCTGACGGACTTCACGAATCACCGATTTGTCGAGTTTCGGGCTTACATCTAGGATGGTTCGGAAAAATACTCCTTCCATCCCAAGACTTTTGGCATGATCGAGAGCGCCTAAAGGTCCTCTCACTTTTGACTCAGGTATTTTTCTACCATCAATTCCAATACGCATCGCTAAAACATCCTTTCCCGATTTCCTTTTTTATATAATATTTAGTAGATTCTGAATATTTTTTCCGTGGAAATTTGGCAAACATGCTGTCCCATTATCTCCAACTACTGCGGCGTCACTTGCTCAACTATGTCTCAGTTCTGGTCGTGTAACGATTGGATGATTTTCATACACTTGATTCTTACTGACTTATGGTGGTATTGAGTAACTCATCGGCTCTGCAGCATGAGCAAAAGTGGCTATTTCCAAAATCCTTGAGCTCTAAATCTTGACCTACACATTGTGCCTGACTATACAAACATCGTTTTGCAAACCTGCAGCCAGGTTCAGGATCAATTGGACTTGTCAGTTCTCCAATAAGTTTAACTCGCTGCATCTTTTGCCGTATGTTCGGGACGGGTATTGCAGAAAGCAATGCTTGTGTATAGGGATGAACAGTCTTTTTAAACAATTCATCTGATTCTGCAATTTCAACAAGCTGCCCAAGATACATAACCGCTATCTTGTCTGAAAAATATTTTACGACTGATAAATCATGGGTGATAAATAGATAAGTCAGACCATATTCAGCCTGAAGGTCCTTAAGCAAATTCAGAACCTGTGCCTGAATCGAAACATCCAAAGAAGATACTGGTTCATCGCAAACAATAAACTGTGGATTCAAGGAAAGTGCTCTTGCAATTCCAACACGCTGCCGCCGTCCCCCATCAAGCTCATGGGGATAAGAATTGATAAATCTTTTACTTAATCCCACAACATCCATTAAACGTCTGACTTCGGAATCAAGTTCCGCCCGCTTTACTTTTTTATAGATTAAGAGCGGTTCTCCAATAATTTCACCAATGGACATCCTCGGATTTAGTGAGGCAAACGGGTCCTGAAAAATAATTTGCAACTCTTTTCGCAAGTCATGAATCTGCTTCTTATTCATTTTACAGATGTCTTGCCCATTGAAGAGTATTTCCCCACTTGTCGCTTGATGAAGCCCTAATATTAAGCGTCCTATTGTTGACTTCCCGCAGCCTGATTCGCCTACAAGCCCCAATGTTTGACCGCGCTTAATACTGAAAGAAACATCATCGACGGCATGAAGTGTTCCGTTTTTCGATTTAAAATGCTTTTTAAGGTTCCTAACCTCCAGAATATTATCTGACATAATTGACTTCCTCCATAGACTCAGTAGAATCAAGTTTGCCCTCGTGGATAAGACATTTCACTATATGAGTTCCTGCAACATTCGTCATTGCCGGTTTCATTTTCGTACAGACTTCATTCATGTGCGGGCAACGCGGATGGAATTTACAACCCGATGGCAAATTTGTAGGATCCGGCATCTGCCCTTTTATCGGCTTTAATCTATCAACCTTTTCATCCAGCGAAGGAATTGATCTAAAAAGGCCTATCGTATACGGATGTTTTGGATGTTCAAACACTTCCTCAACCGTTCCGATTTCTACAATCTCACCAGCATACATAATGGCGACTCTGTCACATACCTGAGCAACAACACCGAGGTCATGCGTAATGAGAAGAAGCGAAGTGTTCAACTTAACTTTCAAATCATTCATCAATTCTAGCACCTGTGCTTGAATCGTTACATCAAGCGCTGTCGTTGGTTCATCCGCCAAGATAAGTTTTGGCGAACATGCAATACTCATGGCGATGACAACCCTCTGCTTCATTCCTCCTGAAAATTGATGTGGAAATTCATCATACCGATCCTTAGGAATACCGACCATTTCCAACATATCAGCAGCCTTTTGCTGCGCTTCCGCTTTACTGCATTTCTCATGGAGATAAATTACTTCCGCAATTTGGTCGCCAACGGAATAAACAGGATTAAGGCTGGTCATAGGATCTTGAAAAATCATGGATATTTTGTTTCCTCGGATATGACGAAGAAAATCCCTTTTTGCTTTTAGAAGGTCTTCACCCTCAAAAAGAATTTCACCGCCCGTTATCTTCCCCGGGGGGTCAGCAACAAGCTGCAAAATGCTGAGTGCTGTTGTTGATTTACCTGCGCCTGTCTCCCCCACCAGACCAAGGCTTTCTCCGGAACTTAAACTCAAATCAAGGGAGTTAACTGCATAAACAATTTCATCATCCGTTCTATACTCAACATTAAGATCTTTAATTTCAAGTAGTTTGCTACCAGTCATAGTTACCTCCTAATTTTTCAATTTAGGGTCCAAAGCATCACGCAATCCATCCCCAAGTAGATTGAGAGAAAGAATGGTTAACATAATCGCGATACCAGGGAATGCGCAAATCCACCATGCGTATCGTATATACTGCCGTCCACTACTGAGCATGGCCCCCCATTCAGGAGCAGGTGGCTGAATACCGAGTCCGATGAAGCTTAAGGCGGCTATTTCTAATATCGACCCAGCGATACACAAAGTTGCTTGAACAATTACAGGAGCCATAGAATTGGGAATGATGTGTTTAAATATAATTCGTACATCATTTGCACCAATCGCTCTAGCTGCTTCAATAAACTCTTCGTTACGAATGGACAGAACAGAGGCTCTTACGATTCTAGCGAAAGGAGGTATATTTGCTATACTTATAGCAATCATCAAATTCCTCAAACTTGGGCCAAGCGCAGCTACAATGGCAATTGATAACAAAATTCCAGGGATGGCAAGAAAAATATCCATAATCCGCATAATGATATTGTCGACTCTTTTACTTCCATAACCGGAAATGGCCCCGATTAAACCACCTACAACCGTAGCAATTAGAATGGTTGTAAACGCAATAGGAATTGAAACTCTCGCACCATGAACGATTCTTGCCAGAATATCTCTTCCTAATTCATCAGTTCCAAGCCAATGTTTTGCTGATGGTGGTTGCAGCCTCTCTGCGGCATTTTGTTGAATTACTTCTGTCTTATAATCAAATAAAACATTTGCAAAAGCAGCCGAAAGAATGATAAAAATTAATATTACTAAGCCAGCAACTGCCAGTTTATTCTTCCTTAAGCGTTTCCAGATAGAAACCAACTGGGACTTTTTTTTCTTTTCCGTTAATATTTCAGTTCTTTGGTTCTTACTCGGTATTATGGTTGTATTCATCCCCTACACCCTCTTCGCCTTGTACTGTGCCCTAATACGCGGATCAAAAAATGCGTACATAATATCAGTGCCTAGATTAATAACCGTAAACATTGCTGCTTTAATAAGGACAAGTGATAATACAATAGGCGTATCTTTTAATTTTATTGCCTCGACAAGAAGTCTGCCAATTCCAGGCCAAGAAAAGACAGTCTCTATAACCACAGCGCCGCTAATAAGAAAACCAAACTGCAACCCCGATATGGTAATGATTGGTATCATTGCATTCCGAAGCGCATGTTTAATAATTACTTTATACTCCTTGAGTCCCTTGGCACGTGCTGTTCTGACATAGTCCTGCCTGATTGTTTCCAAAAGGGAAGAACGTGTCATTCGTGTAATTATGGCAAGCGAGTTTGTACCTAAAGCAATTGCCGGTAGAACCAAGGACTTTACCCCACTGAATTCTGAAGATGGAAACCACCCTAAACCTGCGGCAAATATTATGATTAACATTAACCCAAACCAAAAGTTTGGCATTGAAACTCCTATTAAAGCTGTAAATGTTGACGTTGAATCAAATATTGAATTTTGCTTAGCTGCTGAAATAGTTCCCAATATAATACCTACCACAATAGCAAAGATTAATGCAGCGATGGCAAGAACGAGGGTATTAGGGAATCGTGCCAGAATTTCATCAAGTACTGGTTGGTGTGTTGAATAAGAAATACCAAAATCACCTTGAATCGCATGTCCGATATAATTTAAATAACGGACAATAAATGGCTTATCGAGACCTAGCTCCTTCGTCATCTCAGCATGCGCCTCAGCTGTATAGTTATCACCTAAATACATCTCAACAGGATCACCGGGAGTAAGATCCATAATTGAAAAAACGATGAAACTTACCCCCAATATTACGGGAATTAGCATGGCTAACCTGCGTAGAATAAATTTATGCATCTGGCACCCCCAAAAAATTCTAATTTACTCTCCTAAAAAAATCGGCTTTTACCAGACCGTTTGTATTTTCTTAGTTTCATGCCGTTGGTTTACCGGCATGAAACTAAGGTCAAAACTTTATTTTTCAAAATACGTTCCATAAATGGAATGCGTTTTTCCAGGATATAAGTTAAAACCCTTAACTGTTGACTGCATCCCGGCATTTATGTGCTCAATTGCTATTGGTACAACCGGAAGTTGCTCAGCCACCGTTTTCTGTACCTCTGCATAAAGTTGCTTAGCCTCGTTACGATCAGTTGTCGCACTTGCTTTATCTAACATTGCATCAACTTCTTTTGTTGCCCAGAATGAACGATTGCCCGAGAGTCCAAAGGCTTCGGAATGATATATAGCTCTGAGCATACTATCAGGATCGATAGATGTTTTTGTCATTAAGGCCAGGTCATGTTCACCCTTTCCTGTAGAAGAATAGAATGTCGCTGACTGCATCAACTTGACTTCAACATCAATACCAATCTTACTAAGTTGCCCCTGAACTACCTCTGCAGCACTTTTTAGAACCTGGGTATCAGGAACCCAAAGCGTTGTCTTAAAGCCATTTGGGTGTCCAGCTTCAGCAAGCAAGCTTTTCGCCTTGTCTAAATTGTATTCATACGTAACAGTATCGGGCGCAGAACCAACTAGGTTCGGTGGAAGCATCGTATTATGAGCCGGAGTTGCTGTACCGTTAAAAACGATATCAATAATGTCCTTAGTGTTAAGTGCATAGGCGATCGCTTTTCTGACGCGAACATCATCAAGGTTAGGCTTTTTGGTATTAAATCCAAGATAATATACTGTTGTACTGGCAGCTTCATTCACCTTAAGATTTTTGTTGTTCTTGACTTTATCCAAATCAGTAATTCCTAAATCATAAGCTAAGCCAATTTCTCCAGTTTCAAGACCAATCGATCTGTTGATAGCTTCAGGAATATGCTTGAAAATCAATTTCTTAATTTTGGGTTTGCCCTTGTAATAATCAGGAAATGCCTCTAAAACAACATCGCCACCTAGATCCCACGAGACAAACTTATATGGACCGGCACCAATGGGATGTTTATTAAAATCTTTATCACCCGTAGCTGCCTTTTTGCTCACTATTGCAGCTGCATCAAGCGAAAGCCTGTACAATAAAGCATTAAAAGGTTGTTTTGTTACAATCTTAATTGTGTAATCATCAACAATAATGATGTCCTTGATAATGAGGTAATTGTAATTTACGCCTGCACTTGCAATAGCTCGTTCAAGACTAAATTTAACATCTTCAGCTTTCATTTCTTCCCCATTGTGGAACTTGACACCCTTGCGAAGATGGAAGACGGTAGTTGTTTCATTTTCTACTTTCCAAGATTCCGCAAGTGCAGGAACAACCTTCATATCTTTATCAAGTGCTACAAGCCTGTCAAAAATCTGTGTTGTTACACGGTATGAAGCAAGGGTAGCTTGAATCTGAGGATCCATATAAGCTGGCGCTTCTGGAACCCCAATAGTTAGAGTATCCTTTGTACTATTTGTGTCAGTTGTACTATTTCCAGCTTGACTGGAGCAACCGGCAATAACACTGACAATCAGAATAAAAACAATAAATAAAACTGAAAATCTTTTAACCATCTTTTCACACCCCTCATTTTTTTTGATTGTCTCGATAATTGGTTTTTGGATCACCTAAAACGTATTAACAGCGTACGACTTCATCAATTTCATAACTCTTTGTAACTTTAAAAGAGATCGATAATAAAACTGAAGTATCTTTATGAGTTTCATAGATTCTACTGCACTCAGCTAAGGTGGTGTTGACAATCCGACAACTTCCTCCTCGTTAATCGGTGCGGAGGACATTGCCTTACCGCAGAGATCCAAACTTTTTTAGGCAATTTGTCAAACACGGGTCCAATTTCCCCCTTGTAATACGTTAACGACATCACAGTTTACCGATTTGTCGAGTTCTGGACTTACATCTAGGATAGTACGGCCCCCCTTCCATTGGCTTGGCAGAGATTGCCTAACGGTTCTTTCAGCATTTCCTCAGGCATTTTCTAACATTAATTCTGATACGCATCGATATACCTACCTCCCTTTCCTCTAATCTTTTCTCAATAGAATTTAATAGACTTTAAATAATTGATAGTTTTCCATCTAATGCAAAATTTACCTTTTTCCGTTTACCATGAGTCATTGAGATTTTCTATGATCGCACAATATAATTTGAAGATTATTGGGAAAGAATTAATTGTCCAATGGGTTTTCCGACAATCCCTTCATCTACGTCATAGACTAACTGCCCCCTAACGAATGTCTTCGTCACCCGGCAATCAATCTTTCTATTGGTATACGGACTATGCTTGTGTCGATAGTAGTAGTTTTCTGCTTTTACTTCATAGGATTGATTAGGATCAATCAAGATAATATCAGCATCTTTGGAGATGGCGATTTCACCTTTCGCTCTAAGGTTGAACCTTTCGGCAGGATTGGTTGCAATCATCCGGACAAATTGGGTTACCGGCACTTTACGCTTTTTAACTGCTTCATCAAACATCAAATCTACATTGTTTTGGCATCCCGTAATTCCTCCCCACACTTCAAACATATTGTTAGTTGCACTAAACTTCATTTCGGGTGGACAAGGAGAATGATCTGAAGTTAACATATCAATTTTGGCTTGTTTAAATGCTTCCCACAATTTTTCCTGTTCCACCTTACTCCGTAAAGGGGGTGAGCATTTGGCAAGGGGGCCAATTGCTTGAAACTGACTGGCCGTGATTGTAAAATAATGCGAACATGATTCCAGGCTCACATCCTGTCCCTGATTTCGTGCTGTGATAATTTCTTCTACTGCATCTGCACTGCTAATATGCACAAAATGCAATTTACAACCCGTTTCTTTCCCTAATAATAACGCCCGCTTTACTGCATCTACTTCGGTAAAAATAGGGCGGGATGCGACAAAATCGGAGGCTGAAGTTTTTCCTCGCTTGATCATTTCTAGGGCTAGACGGTCCGTAATCTCTGCATTCTCTGCGTGGATGGCTAAGACATGCTCAAGCTCGGCTAATTTTTTCATCCCTTCATAAAGCGTATAATCATCAACATTTTTAAAATCACCTGGTAAGTCGCTTCCACATGTGGCCATGAAACACTTGTAAGCTACAACGCCTACATCAGAAAGCTCTTGCAAGTTTTGTAGATTTCCCGGAACCAATCCCCCATACAAAGCATAATCTATGTAGTTCTTCCCTTTTGCTGCCGCAAGTTTTAATTCCAATGCTTCCTTTGTCGTTGTTGCCGGTAATGCATTCAAGGGCATATCGATGTAGGATGTGGTGCCTCCAGCAGCCAACGCTTTGGAACCGCTTTCAAATCCCTCCCACTCCGTGCGCCCCGGTTCACAAATATGCACATGTGCATCGATCATCCCTGGCATTACCAATTGACCTGTTGCATCAACAATCTGATCAGCAGTACCAATTAAGCACTCGGCAATGGCAACTATTTTTCCATTTTTAATGGCTATATCTGCCTTTTTCACGTTTTCCTTAAAAACGATCGTACCGTTTTGAATAATTAAGTCATACCCCATTGCTGATCTCCTCTCTTCTGTAATCCACGAAACCTTGTGAAAAATAAAGAAGGTACAATTAATTTGAATACTCTGAAATTTGCATGCAAAGAAAAAACTAGTTAAGCAAAATGAGATTGGCAACCCCATTCCTTTCAAAGAACGTCTTTTTTCATTTCTGTATTTTTTTTGGGGTTCATGCGAACCTTCCAGCTTATGGTATCCGAAAATCAACGTAATTTATTGGGTTTTAGGTGTGATCAATTTATAACTTATTTTGAAATAAGTCCGACAAAGATGCAGGAATCTGAAGGTTTTCATCAAAATGGAGGGTATCTTCAATTTCTTTCAAATGTTCTATTACCAATTTTTCTGCAAGGTCTTCATCCCGTTGCTGAATGGCGTTGTAGATATGATGATGATGGAGACAGGTGCTTTTTTTTCCATGGCTCTCTCCATATATGGAGATAATAACAGAAGATTGGGATATTAAGTCTTCAAGATACAGATAAAAGTATGAGTTTCTGGCAAGTTCTGCTATCTTCAAATGAAATTTTCCAGACATTTGAATCGCTTCAATGTAGTCAGCATCTTGATAAGTATTAAGTTCGTATTCAACTAGTTTCCCAAATCCATGCAATTGCTCTTCTGTCGCTAGACGACAGGCATTTCGAACTGCATTGGATTCGAGAATTCGTCTCATCTCAAATACTTCTTTTGCTTCATTTACCGAGAACCAGGTCACAAACGCCCCTTTATTCTCAATAATTTTTACCAACCGTTCATATGACAACTTTCGAAGGACATTACGGACTGGAGTCCGGCTCACACCAAAAGCTTCAGCGATTTCTTTTTCGACTAGCTGCATATTGGGCCGAAGTTTTTGATGAACGATTGCTTGTTTAATGTTCTTGTAAATTTCAAGTTCTTTCGAATTCATTTGTTTTTCACTTCCCTTTTTCGAGCCTCGATGCTGGAATCAACAATGTATACAATATGAGTAAAAAAGAAAAACCTTCTTGTATCTTTCTTTTCATACATTATTGTATACAATCTCTTATACAAAAAAGTTTACAATATTTTCTCTAAAATAGCAACATATTTTCTGAAAAATCTGAATATTATTATGATATATCTTTATTGTTGGTAAAATTAACCTCTGATACCAAGATAGTTAATGCTAATATAATAAATCTCACTTTTGGGTCACTTTTTAATCTCTTAGATAAGGATTTATACACAATAAAGCACCTTGTTTTATTTGTAGCGGGATCACTACTGCCATAAAATGAGGTGGATCACACCTTTTGTTAAAATGGGTTCATACCCACTGGCCTTGCATGTGAGTAGTTAAATTGATTTTTTACAAAATATTACATTTGTTTTTTAACCTTAACCGAAAAAGGAGAATAGGGTATTAAACGACCTCGTTCCCTTTTTTTCCATTTTAATAATAATTCCCTAATTTCCTCTCATTATTATTCCGCTGCTTATTGCCAGATTTTCGCCCACACATAAAAAATCCTTCGTTCTTTTCAACGAAGGACAAGATGTTTTATGAGTGGGTCGTGCGTGTCTAAAAAAAGCTGCTGAGCTTTTCACGACCTTCCAATCTGACACCGATTTTGACCAACAAAAAAAAACCGCTGTATTTCAGCGATTTTCCGTTCCATTACTAGAAAACAATACCGATGGTCGGGGTCGAACCGACACTCCTCACGGAACACGATTTTGAGTCGTGCGCGTCTGCCAATTCCGCCACATCGGCAAGGTGATAATAAAAAAAACAGGGGCAGTAGGAATCGAACCCACACTGAAGGTTTTGGAGACCTTAGTTCTACCTTTAAACTATGCCCCTATGTTATTGAAAGTTATTTTCGCTAATGCGAAAAAACTTTGGTGGAGGGGGACGGATTCGAACCGCCGAACCCTGAGGGAGCGGATTTACAGTCCGCCGCGTTTAGCCACTTCGCTACCCCTCCAAAAAGGATAAATAAATATGGCGGAGGAAGAGGGATTCGAACCCCCGCGCGGTTTAACCCGCCTGTCGGTTTTCAAGACCGATCCCTTCAGCCGGACTTGGGTATTCCTCCGTTATAAAAAACTGATTGGTAGCGGCGGAGGGGATCGAACCCCCGACCTTACGGGTATGAACCGTACGCTCTAGCCAGCTGAGCTACACCGCCAAATATAGTATTGAAATATGGTGGAGCCTAGCGGGATCGAACCGCTGACCTCCTGCGTGCAAAGCAGGCGCTCTCCCAGCTGAGCTAAGGCCCCATGTTGTTATTATAAAAATACTCACGACTGGTCGGGAAGACAGGATTCGAACCTGCGACCCCTTGGTCCCAAACCAAGTGCTCTACCAAGCTGAGCTACTTCCCGAATAATGAAAGTTATTTTGCTAACGTAAGAAATTTTGTTTATTTTACTTCGTAAAAAAACTTGGTGCCGAGGACCGGAATCGAACCGGTACGGTAGTCACCTACCGCAGGATTTTAAGTCCTGTGCGTCTGCCAGTTCCGCCACCCCGGCACTTTTGGAGCGGAAGACGGGATTCGAACCCGCGACCCCCACCTTGGCAAGGTGGTGTTCTACCACTGAACTACTTCCGCAATATGTTAAGTTAATTTACTTTGTAAAAAACTTGGTGCGGGTGAAGGGAGTCGAACCCCCACGCCTTGCGGCGCCAGATCCTAAGTCTGGTGCGTCTGCCAATTCCGCCACACCCGCATAAATGGTGCCGGCTAGAGGACTTGAACCCCCAACCTACTGATTACAAGTCAGTTGCTCTACCAATTGAGCTAAACCGGCATAATTTACATATAAATATTAAGTAAACAGCCTGGCAACGTCCTACTCTCACAGGGGCGCGTGCCCCAACTACCATCGGCGCTGAGAAGCTTAACTTCCGTGTTCGGTATGGGAACGGGTGTGACCTTCTCGCCATAATTACCAGACTATTTTATTAAGGGTTCATTCCCTCAAAACTAGATAATGCAGAAGAAGTTTGTAAAAACGAGTTCACCTTCATATGTTCATATGACTTGGTTAAGTCCTCGAACGATTAGTATCAGTCAGCTCCACACGTCACCGCGCTTCCACCTCTGACCTATCAA